>NZ_JBHIMR010000007.1:0-138760 GCF_042194215.1 Bartonella sp. MR100HLJHH | reverse complement strand
TTGTGATTTTGAGCAGAAAAGAAAAGAGGCTTTAAACGATCTTTGAAAGGTCTTTGAAGACCCTTTGAGAACCACTTAAAAACTCTTTGAGAAAAAATAAATTGGTACAAAACCTAGTGGCAAAATATACAAAATCCGCTGGCAAGCTACATACATACACCAATGACAAGCTAAAACTACACAACAAAAAAAGTAATGGTAGCGGAGGAGGGATTTGAACCCCCGACACAAGGATTATGATTCCTCTGCTCTAACCTACTGAGCTACTCCGCCAAAATAAGCAATCATACAAAATAAGCAATCATAATTGTAAAGAATTACATCTTTTGCGGATATAAGGGGTAGAATAGTAAGATGTCAAGCATCGTTTTTAAGCTTTTCTCTTGTCATTCTATTTTATCCTCGATATGTAAAAGTGTAATTTTATATGATAAAGTAGGGTAAGGCATGAAAATGGTGCCACGTGTAGCGGTTTTAGGATGCGGTCATTGGGGTGAAAATCATATACGGACACTCCATTCTCTCGGGGCTTTGGCAGCAGTCTCTGATATTGATAATGATCGTGCTGCTAGTTTTGCAACGATGTATGGTGTAGAGCTTGTTACACCAGATGATCTTTTTACGCATCGAGATATTGATGCGCTGGTATTAGCACTGCCGCCACAATTGCATACGCAAAATGTGCTCCGTGCTGTTAAAAATGGTAAAGATGTTTTGGTGGAAAAACCTATAGCCTTGAATGTTTCTGATGCTAAACGCCAAGTTCAGGAGGCTGAGGCTTATGAGCGAGTTTTTATGGTGGGCCATATTTTACGTTTTCATCCGGCTTTTGAAAAAATGTGTGAATTGGTGAAAAACGAAGAAGTGGGAGATGTGCGATATATTTATTCTCATAGATTAGGCTTTGGAAAATTTCACACACACAGCGATGCTTTATGGGATCTTGCGCCTCATGATCTCTCAATGATTTTGGCGTTGACAGGGGGTGAACCTTCCGAAATTCGCGGTGAGGGGGCTGCTGTCGTTGATCAGATTTCTGATTTTTCTCATATTCATATGACTTTTCCAAATGGTGTGCGTAGTCATCTTTTTACTTCACGCTTGAGTTCTTATCGTGAGAGACGTTTAACTGTTGTTGGAACAAAAGCTATGCTCGTTTTTGATGATATGGAACCGTGGAGCCGTAAATTGGCAATGCACCATTTTGCCGTTTGGAAAGAAAATCAAGAGTGGGCTTTTAGCATGGATGAGCTGAATTATATTGATGTTTGTGAAGATTTGCCGCTTACTTGCGAATTACGGCACTTTCTTCATTGTATTGAAACGCGTCAATCACCTCGTACAAATGGTGATGATGCTATTGCGGTTTTACGGATTTTAACAGCTGCTGGTGTCAATTATGATAGATAAAAGAGATAGGTAGCGCTTTTGCATTCTTGTGATGATCAATGGAGTTAATATGCAATTCATCGACCTTGGGGCGCAGCGTGCGCGTATTGAAGATAAAATTAATTCTGCAATTGCACATGTGGTCGCTAGTGGTAAGTATATTTTGGGACCAGAAGTAACAGAATTTGAAGAGAAATTGGCAGAATATCTTGGCGTTAAACATGTGATTGCATGTGCTAATGGAACAGATGCTTTGAAGATGCCTCTTATGGCTAAAAATATTGGTCCAGGGGATGCTGTATTTTGTCCTAGTTTTACATTTTCAGCAACGGCTGAAGTGGTTGCTTTAGTGGGGGCTAAGCCTGTTTTTGTTGATGTTTTACCTGATACATTCAATATTGATGTTGAAAAACTTTCTTACGCTATCGAAATGGTAAAAAAAGAGGGACGTTTAAAGCCAAAGGCTATTATTGCTGTTGATTTATTTGGGCTTTCTGCTGACTATGTGCAAATTGCTCAAGTGGCAGCAAAGGAAAATCTTTTTGTAATTGAAGATGCTGCTCAATCTATGGGTGGAATAAGCGGTAATACCATGTGCGGTGCTTTTGGTGATGTGGCTGCTACAAGTTTTTATCCTGCAAAACCATTAGGATGTTATGGCGATGGAGGCGCTATGATGACCAATGATGATCATTTTGCAGAACTTTTACGCTCTATTTTGTTTCATGGTAAAGGTGAAACGCAATATGACAATGTACGTATTGGCATGAATTCGCGCTTAGATAGCATTCAGGCTGCAATTTTACTAGAAAAGTTTGCGATCTTTGAAGATGAAATGGAAAAGCGTGTAGAAATTGCTCAACGCTATTCCAATGGCTTAAGAGATATTGTTACAGTTCCAGAAATGGGAGAAAATATTCGTTCTGCTTATGCACAATATACGATTAAGGTAAAAGAACGTGATAAATTAAAAGATTTTTTACAAAAAAAATCTATCCCTACAATGATTTATTATAAAACTCCGTTACATCAACAGCCAGCTTATAAACACTTCCCTTATGTAAAAGATTCCCTTTCTGTTTCAGAGTCTTTAGGAGAGTGTGTTTTAAGTTTACCAATGCATCCTTACTTGACACAAACGGATCAGGATATGATTATCCAAAAAATAAGAGATTTTTATCACTCTTGAGAGCGTGTTTTATCCTTAAAATTATCGTAAGAGCTCTATTGGTGACCCATCTTAGAAGGTATTTTTGTTAGAGCGTGTGACCAATGTTTTTGGTATTATTTGCTTTCTAGGACCTATGAAATGTTGTGGCGGTGATATGATTAGCAAGTGGAATCTGCTAGACAAGAAGATGCTTTTTAACAGAACGGTATGGGTTAAGAAACTTTGTCGTTTAGCTTAGCAAGAAAGTCACGTTTAATAAAAAGGATTTGGGTTATGAAAGTTACAATGAACCTTTGTTGGTTTTACTCTTCATTCAAGGTGTTTTAAAAGATAACTTATTTAACAGAGCTTTTGGAGAGACAAGTGATTTTTTTGCGAATACGTGATGCGAGGTCATTTTTGTTTTTTGATTTTTGAATCAATGTATTGATGGGTGATGTATTCCCCTCTTGTAGCGCTATTTGAGCTGCCAATGTTGCTGCAAGTTCTTTTGTTTCTTCACGGAGTTCTTCCAGCAATTGGTGGTTAGCAGTCGTGTCAAGCTCATGAGTTTGGATTTTTTGTAAACGTTGCTGATAGTGTGCGATTTTTTCACGCATCATTTTTCTTTCCTTTGAAAGTGTGTATTGTGGCGATATTTTGTTTGATTGCTATCGCTTCTTTGGTGAGAGTGTCTTGTATGGGGAGGCATAGCCGATAAAATTGTTCTGTTATTTGGCTCAGTTGTATTTTTTGTTGGGCGTATTTTTTTTGCAAAAACTCGTACTTTTGTTGGTTTTTTGCTAATTCTACAGCATGTTGTGCACGAAGAAAATCGTGATTTGCTTCTATTTCCGCGAGTGATAATGGCATTTGCGCACAAACATCTTTATACGCAAAATGAACGGCTTTACGCCAAATAAAAGGAGACAAAAGCACCAGTACCCAAGAAGTGAAAGCAACTCCAAGAATAAAAAAAAGAAACGATTGAATAAGCATAATACCCCTTTTCAAATAAGAATACGTTTAAAACGGATTCCATGTCGGTCTAGGTGTTAATTTTAAATATCCTATATTGATACCAAGGCGTGCGCCGATTCCTGTACGTATTGGGATTAACAAGGTATTATGGTATTTGAGGACATGAAAACCAACACCTGCAATTAAATAGGCCGAACCTGAAATACCGCCATAGCGTTTCCATAAATTATTTATGCTATTAAGGTTGTAAACTAAGATCATTAAACGGGAGCCTTGGCCGCCAAAGTCCCATCCTACTGAGGGACCTTGCCAAAAAACTTTATGTTGACCATAGCTTTTGGTAAAAACCTTTCCTTCGCCATAGGTTAATCCAGCAAAAAAGGCACCAGAAGCTTCTTCTCCTAAAATATAGGCATTGGGATAACCGTATTGTGAAAAAATATTTTGAATTGCAACAGCTAGACCACTAGCTGTTTTTCCAAAAAAAAGATGACCAGAATCAATAATTTCTTGGAGTGAATAATGGGGTTCATTTTGCTCTATTGGTTGTAGTTGAGCATCTGCAGTGTTTATGGTGATGAATAAAAGGAGGATTAAAGATATAATATTTTTGTACCAGTATTTGAGCAGAGAGAGAGCCATGGAGTTTTCTCCTTTTATTAGTGATAAACAAAAAGATAATATTAGAATTTTCATTCTATTCAAATAAAAAATAAGATATAAGGTTATTTAAATTCTTGAATTTATTTCTGAAATTTTTTTAGCATGATTGTTAATGTTTCCTACTATGCATCAGATATTAAGAGTTTTTCTTTAAAATAAAGTTTGTTTTTTTGAATCTAGGAGTTTTCAATCATTATGAAGTTAGATATTTCTTTGAAGCCTATGGATCTTGCTGCTTTGCTTTGTAGTCGCATTTGCCATGATTTGATTTCACCTGTGGGGGCTATTCAAAATGCAATGGAGCTTTATGATGAAGGAGGAGCTGAAGAAGATGCTTTACAATTGGTGCGTTTATCCGTTGCGAGTGCTGCTGCACGTCTACAATTTGCGCGATTGGCTTTTGGTTTTGCTGGTGCAAGTGGAGGACAAATAGATACACGGGCTGCAGAGCAGGTTGCTCAACAATATATGAAAGAAGAAAAAGCAACTTTAAAATGGCAAGCTTCTTCTTTATTGTTACCAAAAGATGAAGTTAAACTTTTGCTTAATTTATTATTGATTGCAAACGCAACAGTTTCTCGTGGTGGTGAAATTGTTGTTATGATTTTGCAAGAAGAAAATAAACGTTCTTTTCGATTTGAGGTTTTCGGTAAAACTCTCCGTATACCCCCTCATTTTCTTGCGTTATTTCGTGGAGAAGTTCAAGAAGAGCTTATTGATGCACATGTCATCCAATTTTATTACACAATGTTACTTTCTCAGATGACAGAGATGAAAATAAATATTGATGAAAGTGATCATTGTATTGTTTTAGAAAGTGTAAAAAAGCTTTGAATAAGAGAGAAGCGCTTAAGCCGTGTTGGGAAAAGTGGCTTCGATTGAACTTATGAGCAATAGGGTTATATGTGTAAATTCTGTGTGGTTACTTCTTAAGCTTTAAGCGCTTTCTATATGAGATTCTTGGTGTGCGAGTTTTCTACTTTTAACAGAGAACAGATCTCGGGAAAAATCTCGGCCCGCTACACTCCGAGATTTTACAAAGTGCATTTTCACTGCTTAAGCGGTTTTTCGTACGTTCTCTTCAACTGGATCACGTAATACATAACCACGTCCCCAAACTGTATCAATGTAATTTACACTAGAAGAGACTGCTTCCAATTTTTTCCGCAATTTACAGATAAAAACATCGATAATCTTTAGTTCTGGTTCATCCATTCCACCATAGAGATGATTGAGAAACATTTCCTTAGTAAGGGTGGTACCTTTACGTAAAGAGAGAAGCTCTAGCATTTGATACTCTTTTCCGGTTAAATGAACGGGGCGCCCTGCAACTTCGACGGTTTTTGCATCAAGGTTAACAGTGAGATCACCGGTAACAATAACCGATTGTGCATGCCCTTTAGAACGACGAACAACTGCATGGATACGTGCAATGAGTTCATCCTTATGAAAAGGCTTCGTCATATAGTCGTCAGCTCCAAAGCCAAAACCACGGACCTTGTCTTCAATGGCATTCATACCAGAAAGGATTAGGACAGGAGTTTTTATTTTTGCCAACCTTAGAGTCCGCAAGACATCATATCCTGACATGTCGGGCAAATTCAGATCAAGCAAAATGATATCATAATCATAGAGTTTTCCTAAATCGATACCTTCTTCACCCAGATCAGTGATATAAACATTAAAGTTAGCTGACTTTAACATTAACTCAATGCTTTGAGTAACTGCTCTATCATCTTCAATTAATAATACGCGCATTTTAGATCCCTCACTTCGCTCCTTCACGAATCATAAGGAGCATTTCTATTTTATAATCAGTTAGCAAAGCCACTGTTATAAAAACAATTCATGAAATCAAACACTTATAACAAAGTGTTTATGTATATTTCAGTAGTACGCGTAACAATCACTACTAAATTCCCCACTATCCATGATAGTGGTTAACAAAATATTTTTATTTTTGAAAGAGGCTACAAAATTATTTTAGAAAAATCGCATATTTTTTAACATAATAAAAAAAGAACGGCTTTTTCTATAAACTTTAACTTAAAAAAATTTGTAAAAGAGCATTATAAATTACTTTTTTACAATTTCAGTGTTTATTTACTGAGCTTTAAACCTCTTCATTTTATAATGGAGGGAAAAGTAAAGAAATAGTTATTGCTCTTTAAAGCAGATTGTATTTTCAGATGCTTTAATGAAAGGCGAAAATTATTATAATTTCAAGTCAATAGACTGTTTTTGTCGGATAGACATATAACTAAAAGATATTTATTGGGTGTGAATGCGAGTTTTGAGTTGGCGCAATCAAGGAGTAGTGAGTATGAAGCCGCGAGAAAATATGGTGCGATTGAGGATGTTTCAAGTGCGTGGAAAACGCCGTGAAATTGCACAGCTTGAGATGATGATCGCAGAATTTGAACGAATGGTGTTAGAGCTGGAAGCACAGATTACTAATGAAGAACGTAAATCTGGAAACAATGATGTTCACCATTTCGCTTATTCTGCTTTTGCGCGTGCAGCGCGGCAAAGACGTGATAATCTGATCAATTCAATTCGTGATTTACAGCTTCAAAAAACAAACGCTGAAATTGCTCTCCATGAAGCTAATACAGAGCTGCAACGTGCACAGCTTTTGGAAGCACGAGAAAAGAAGATTGCTGCGGATGATGAGGATATTTTGATTCAATCTAATTCAATGGTTGGATGATAAAAGCAATTATTGAAAAATCCATTCTTTCAGATTTATCTTTTGGGTATAGTATAAAACAGCCAAATTTTTATCAAATTTGGCTGTTTTATAAGTTTTTTTATGTTATCGAATCGTAATTAATGGCAACTTAATGCCTGTAGTTTTGAATCTTGGTCGTTCGTAATCCCGCTAAACCGTGTTCATCGATCAAACTTTGCCATGAAAGAAATTCTTCTACAGTCAAAGTATAACGTTGGCACGCTTCGTCAAGACTTAACAATCCACCTCTGACAGCCGCAACAACTTCAGCTTTGCGACGAATCACCCAGCGTCGTGTTGTTTGCGGCGGTAGGTCGGCAATTGTAAGCGGACTTCCATCTGGCCCAATAACATATTTCATTTGTGTTTTTATCAAATTGGTCATTCGTATCCTCTACCTTTAGTCAAGGACTTGATTCGTTTATAGAGCATGAAATTTAAAAAAGAGCTAAACACGCTGAAAGAAAAAATTAATAAAGTGATTGAGCACGTAAAAAGAAGTTTAAGTGAAGTGTGTAGAAGAGCTTCTTGTAATATTTTTCAGATTTTAAAAAGAGCAAAAAAGGTTTTCTCCCAAACGATTGCCATTATGCCTTATTTCTATCATTCTTTTTTTGTTTGCAGCAGCCTTTAAGAAAGTAATGCCTATGGTTGTGGAAAAGATAAAAAAACAATATAAAGACAATCAATCGTGTAAAAGTGCTGAAGAGCGTACATCAAAATGTTAACATATGGGTAGCCATTAAACAGAGCATTAAATAGAGAATGAATACATGTTTTTAAACAGTCTTGATTTACCAGGACAACCTGAGGATTCTCGCATTGTTGTTGCAATGTCGGGGGGGGTTGATTCATCGGTTGTTGCAGGTCTTTTGAAAAAGGAAGGGTATAATGTTATTGGCATTACGTTGCAGCTTTATGATCATGGGGCAGCAACGCATCGGGTGGGGGCATGTTGTGCAGGACAAGATATTGAGGATGCTCGCCGCGTTGCAGAAACATTAGGAATACCGCATTATGTTCTTGATTATGAAAAGCGTTTTCGCGAAGCTGTTATTGACCCTTTTGCAGAAAGCTATGCTCATGGAGAGACACCAGTACCATGTATTGCATGTAATCAAACGGTTAAGTTTGCTGATTTATTAGCAACAGCACGTGAATTGGGGGCAGATGCTTTGGCTACGGGACATTATATTCGTTCGCGTTCCCACGGAGCGCATCGAGCACTCTTTCGTCCTCTCGATAATGATCGTGATCAGAGTTATTTTCTCTTTGCAACGACACAAGAACAGATTGATTATTTGCGTTTTCCACTTGGTGATCTTCCAAAAGCCCGCGTTCGTGAAATGGCAGCAGAAATGGGATTTGTGGTTGCCAATAAGCATGATAGTCAGGATATTTGTTTTGTTCCACAAGGAAAATATTCAGATGTTATCGCAAAACTGCGTCCAGAAGCCGCTAATCCTGGCGTTATTGTCCATATTGATGGAAAGATTTTAGGTAAACATTCGGGAATTGTTAATTATACGGTTGGTCAACGTCGTGGTATTGGGGTGTCAACGGGTGAAGCGCTTTATGTAGTTTATCTCGATGTGGAAAATGCACGTGTTATTGTTGGACCGCGTGAAATGTTAGAAACGCATAAGCTTTTTTTACGTGATGTGAATTGGCTTGGTGATGAGTCGTTAGATAAATTTCCTTCTCAAGGTATTGAGGTAGCTGTAAAGGTGCGTTCAACGCGTCCTCCTCACCTTGCGCGCTTACATTATAAAGAAGGTATTTTTTCCGTTGATTTATTGGAATGTGAAAATGGTGTGGCACCAGGGCAAGCTTGCGTTCTTTATGATGGAAATGGTCATGAGGCACGTATTCTTGGGGGAGGATTTGTAACACATTCAGAACGTGCGGCCGATACTGAAATGATGTTAAAGCGCGTTTTATGCAATCTCGAAACAAAAGATTCTGTTTCCTCTGAACTAAAACAACAGCTTCGTAAAACATAGTCAATTGATTTATAACGATAATTTTTAACCTTAAACTTGAATGAGAGACTTCCAGAAGGTTCTCTCATTGAGAGTTTGTTTTATGATTGGATCCATCAAAATTATGTCTTTTGCACGTCATGAGCGGGGTTAGGGTGTGGAAAGCATTGATAAGAAAAATATAAAATGCTTTTTAATCAATGCTTTCAAATGCTAGGGAACAGCAACATTATTGGGACTGATGAATAACATACAACATTGGATATGTTTTACAACTTAAAGTGTTATCATTTTTAGTGGTCAAAGTTGGTAAAATGGGCAAGTGCAATACCTGAGGCTGTGGCAACATTAAGGCTGTCAAAACCGTTAGTCATGGGAATACGTAAGGTTTTTGATTGTTGTAGTATATGGGGCGGTAAGCCATCGCCTTCTGTTCCAAAAATAAGTGCCATTCTTTTAGTTTTGTTGGCTTGCTTGAGAGTGTGTGAAGCAGAAGGGGAGAGTGCATAAAGATGAAATCTTTTATCCTTTAGAGCAGCTATAATGTCATTTATATCAGCGTTTTGCGTATAGGGTACTTTTAAAGCAGCGCCGGCAGAAACTCTTATTGATTTACGATAAAGTGGATCGCATGAGGTTTTGTCGACAATAATGCCATTACTGGCAAAGGCTGCTGCATTACGAAAAATTGATCCCATATTATCGTGATTCGAGATACCACATAAAACAAGAATCAAAGCTTTTTCTGGAAGATGTTGTAGAAAACTTTGTAAGGATGGCAGTGTTTTGCGTTTACCAATACCCAAGACACCACGATGAACATGGAAGCCGGTGATATTATCCATGACTTTTTGTGGAACACAATAAATGGGACATAGAGGCTGTGTTTTTTCTAAAAGCGGTAGAAGTCCAGAGAGACGGTTTGCTACGGTGAGCAGTGAGATGGCAGAAAACTCTTTCGAGTGCAGTAATGCGGACAAGGTTACTTTGCCTTCAGCAATAAATTGATGTTGCCGTCCAACAAGATCTTTTTCACGGATATTATGATAGGCTTTTAGGCGTGGATCATCTGTTTCATTGATTGTTATGATATTCAAATGCATGCGAGATTTTTAGTGCTTTTTTCTTATGATTTCCAGATGTTAGAATTTATTTTATTTAAAAAAAAGAGATAAAAAAACATTATTTTAAAACTTATGGTAGAATTTATGTTGACAATATACAACCATAGGTATAGTATAAAAACACTGGTACGGAATCATATATTTTTCTCGTATCGGGTGCAGTGTCTTGGGTCCCCGCTATTTCCCAAGTTCTGTATGCCCTTAATTTCTAAGGGAAAAGAATCTGGGTCCCCAATGCCCAGATTCTTTTTTTGAGGGTATCACTGTTCTTCTTTTTTATATCTCAATTTTTTAGTAAATCATATTTTAAAATCCAGTTGATCTGTAAGGTTACAGTAGAGCGCTAAGATATTTTTCTAAGGTGCAAAGATGGCTTATAGATGGGTTATAATGCACATCATAAGACTGAAAAATAACGCATGATCATGATACATTTGAGCAAAAACAAGTTTTTTGTTTATGAGATGTGAAATGGCTTTAAGTTATTCAGAAAACGATTAATAATGAAGATGATGTGTTTGATTGCTCTTGGGAAAGCTCTTTGTTTATTATTTTCCTTTCTTCTTCCTTTATTGGTGCTGTTCGTGTAACTGAGCAGTTTTTACGATAATAATGGTGAGCTGGGGCGTTTATTGTATGATGAAGCTTCTGTAATATTGAGGAAATATCGTCGATATGCCAAAAGTATAATGATATGGTTGAAAATATTAATTCCCTATTTCGTGAAGAAAAGGATGAGGCTCATGGATGTAAAAATCAATATACAAAGCTTAACTTTATACTCTATTTTTATTGCGTGTATTGTTTTTGCTTTGAAATATTGGGCATATCACATCACAGGTTCGGTTGCACTTTATTCTGATGCATTGGAATCAATAGTTAATATCCTTGCGTCATCGGCAGCATGGTGGGCTGTTAAAGTGAGTATGAAGCCAGCGGATCAGGATCATCCCTTTGGGCATCATAAAGCGGAATATTTTTCCGCAATTCTTGAAGGGATACTCATTATTATTGCGGCAATTGTTATTTTAAGAGAAGCATGGATAGCTCTTTCTACCGTTCAATTATTGCAGAAGCCTGGAATATGGCTTGTTATTCATCTTATTGCAACTGTCATAAATTGTATGTGGGGAATGGTCCTTATTTGGCAGGGAAAACATCATCGCTCACCGGCTCTTAAAGCTGATGGAGTCCATTTTATAACAGATGTTTTTACTTCGCTTGCAATTTTAATTGGTCTGATTGCTGGTTTTGTAGGAGGATGGGGAGTTTTAGATCCAATTTTAGCGATAATCGTTGCCGTTAATATTCTCTTACAGGGCTGGAAGGTGATTAGAAATGCTATTCAGGGATTAATGGATGTCGGCGTTGAATTGAATGAAAGCATGCGGATTCGGGAGCTGATTTCTGCAAATGCATCTGGTGCGCTTGAGGTTCATGATTTACGGACGCGTGTTGCTGGGAGGGTTACTTTTATAGAGTTTCATTTGGTTGTGCCTGCTGTAATGCAGGTAGGAGAAGCACATAAGATTTGTGATAAAATCGAAGGTGTTCTTCAAAAAGAATTTGATAATGTGCGTATTTCTATTCATGTCGAGCCTGAAGATGAGGCAAAATTGCCTCCCGGTACAACGGTGATACCTTTTATATAAAAAGATTTTTTTCAAATTGCCTGTCATGTTATGGAGATTGTTTTTTTATGATGGGGCGATTCATACCTCTCGAAAATACAATGAATCTCTTTCGTTGATTTAATTTTTGCATCAATCAATTATAAAAGGTTAAACAGAGTATTTAAGGCAAGATTTATTCTATTTCGTTAAAATACTGTCATTTAAGGTGGGGGGAGATAAGGCATATAAAATTTGATCTATTAAGTGTTTTTAGAGTGTGGAGTAAATATTCAAAATAGGGCTTGCCGGTGTATTCTTGTGTAAGTGAATCTCATGAAATGGTTAGCTGCTTAAATTCACTTAAGAGAACGGATTGTTTACAGACTGTCGGGGGTAGATATTTTGTTTCTTAGGGCGAAGAGGAATGAAGCTTTTGTAATAAGTTTAATGAGATTTAATTATAAGTTTTATATAAAAGTTATGAATAAAATTTTAAAGTTTGTGATCATAGATCAATCATCGTTATTGTTGCTAATAAATGTGTTGTTTTATCGATAAAATGTGTTCTATTTTAAATGTTCTTTATTGCATGAAGGATAGGGGGCTCATTAAAGAATAAAAAAACAAAAAATAATGCTCATATCTCTACTCTTTAAAGGATATTATTGTCGTTGCTTTAGAAAATCGCAAAGCTGAACTAAAGAATGATGCTAAAGATAGATACTGGTTTTTAATTGATGCCTTCATATTTTCATTCCAATCTAGCATCAAAAATTTTACAATGACGCGTACAGTACTGGTGCATCCTAATCATAAATATGCTGCTATATCAGGGCTATTTTAATGTATAGACAACAAGAAAAAGCAAAGACTTTATGAGGAAAATAATGCTATAAAGTCAAAAATTTATACGCAATAAATTAGAGAGATAGATCGAATTTTTATAAAATACTTTATGAGACAACAACCAAACATATCTGGCTTTACTTTTACTTATTTTACAAACGTTCGTTTATGTCTTTTGTGTTATATTCGTAAAGATCAGATTAGCGGTAATCTATAGATAACTCTTGGTTGAGAATATGAAAGGAAAGTGTGATACTATAGTAGAGTTTTGCCTGTCTTTATCGTTTAACCAGTAAAAGTGATCACAAATCCGTGATTTCGTCACAAGTGATTTTATCATACCTATAAACGAAGTTAGATCAAAACGACTTTTTTCTCTTAAAACTGTAAACAAATATATTGTATCCGTATAGCTTGAACGAAGTTAGATGTTTACCTGAATAACTACAGTATTTATTTTAAGAATAGAGAAGATATTTCATATCACTATGATGTTATTAAAGAGCTCTTAAAACAATGATTCCTGGTGTTTTTGCAACATAATCCATAAAAGGAGAATCAACGACTTTTTCGTTTGCTTTTCGTGAAGAAGCATTTCTTAACATTGGACCTTTATCTGTCATGATAAAGAAGCCTACGTGTGTTACATCCAATCCAGCAAGTTTCGTATAAATACCAATAAAATCACCAGACTGTAAACGACCTATAACCTCCTCATTAATAAAGTTGCTTGGAATATATGTTATCGTGCGTTTCACAACTGGCAACCCAAGTAGATAGCTTTCACCATCAGCTTTTTTGTTGAGATATTTTTCTATTTTTACCGCAAGGGGACTTATTTCAGCGGTAATATCAGTGGCGAGTTTATATTCTCTATAAGCCCAGTCTGTAAAAAAATGTTTGCGATTTAAAAAATGAACATTACCGTTAATATAACGCGTTTTTATGACGTTATTTATGAATTCTGGTTGGGATGTTGATTTGCGCAATGCTTCAACATAATCCAGATAAGTGAAGCAATCTAAGCCTCTAAAATCAATAATCAGTTTTTCTGGTGTATTTTCTGAGCCATGTAACATATTTGCTTGGTAAGGTGTCCCTAAAAAAGCTTCAGAAAGAAAGCCAATTAGTGCCCCTTTTTCCTGATAATTTGTTTCTGAACGTTTTTTGAGAAGAGCATTTAATTTATTTAGAGTATAAGGATCTAAGTTTACGTTGGTTGTTTGTTGTGTTTTTATTTTATTTCCTAAAATACTCTCTTGTGAATCAGAATCCTGAACATCACATCCTGTTACCAATATTAAAATGAGAACTAATAGGGATATTTTTCGCATTCTATACACCATTTTTGCATTAACAATTCATGACTAACTGTTTCTAAAAGTGCTATTTTTAAAATGCGTATCATGATTATCATTAGATTTAACGGTAGCATATAATCATTAAGAGCATCAATGAATATAAAGATATAATCATGTTTTTTAAGGTTACACAAATTGCAAGCAATATGAATAGTTTTTAAGATTATAGAATCAAAGAATATTTCTCTATAATATACTTATTTTTTAAATAAAATGATTGTCAAATGAATATTTTTAAAAAATATGATGAGCTTTTTACGTTGTTAAGCTATTCGGGTGATGCTGCTTTAATCTTATAGCACATTCTGAGGGTAAGAAAATTTTTTAAGAGCTTATCTTTTAAAAGGTTTCAATTGCTAGAGGATATCTAACGTATCAAGTGGAATTGAGATTTCTGAAAACGTTGGTATGAGAAGGGGAAATGATGTCTGATAAAATCTATCATAATGTCTCTAAAATTATTGGAAATGCTCTGTGTTTCATGAAATTTTGTTTATGAGTTGGTCGCACAAATATTTTGTTCGTATAATGCAAAAAAATATTTTTTATGCTTTGACAAAGATATACTAATTAAAATGTAATTTTATATTTTTATCTTGACTCTTACTTAAATTTTTACTTTGTTATTATTTTATATGTGACAAGTATATGGTATAGAATACTTTTAAAAGGAAAAGGGAGTAAAAAGATAGCGGGGGAGTAATTGTATGCGTAAAATAGTGTGTATGTTATGCAAGACCAAATGCTTAACCCGAATTTTGTTCAGCGTGGGCTCGTTTTAGTGTTCATCACTTTATTGTTAGATATTCTTGGCATTGCGATTATTTGTCCTGTTTTGCCTGAATATTTTTCTCAATTAACTGGAAAAGATATCAGTACATCTTTTGTAGAAAGAGGAAAATTACTTGCAGCTTATTCAGTGATGCAGTTTTTGTTTGCTCCTGTTATTGGCAATCTTTCTGATCGTTATGGTCGTCGTCCTATTTTGCTTCTCTCTATTATCTGCTTTGCTCTTGATAACCTCATATGTGCTATAGCATGGAGTTATTCTATGTTATTTATCGGGCGTCTTTTGTCAGGGATGAGTGGTGCTAGTTTTGCAACTTGTACAGCTTATCTTGCGGATATATCCGATGATAAAACCCGTACACGCAATTTTGGTCTGTTAGGCGTTGCATCCGCATTGGGGTTTATTTTAGGATCGTTTATTGGTGGTTTTTTAGGTCAGTTTGGTCCGCGTATTCCGTTTTATTTTGCTGCTGGTTTTTCACTTATTAATTTTATTTTTTCTTGGGTTATGCTTCCAGAAACTCTTTCTCTATGGAATAGGCGCTTTTTTGATATTAAGCGGGCAAATCCCTTAGGTGCTTTTTGGCACCTGAAACAATATCCGATGGTTCTTTGGGTGTTATTGGTCTTTTTTCTTTATTGGTTTGCGGAATCTGTATGGTTAAGCATTTGGGCTTTCATTGCAAAAGAACGCTATGATTGGAGTTCTTTTTCTATTGGGCTCTCCTATAGTGTTTTTGGGATAGGCCAATTTATTGTAGTCGCTCTCATTTTGCCTTATTTTTCTAAACGATGGAGTGATTGGCATATTGTTATAGTAGGGCTTTTGTTTGCCTCCGTTGCTATGCTGGGCTATACATTTGCGACGCAGGGGTGGATGGTTTATATGGTTTGTGCGTGTACAATGCTTGAATATCTTGTTCATGCACCTATACGTGCTATTGCTTCAGCGCAGGTACCAACAAATGTACAAGGAGAACTGCAAGGAGCGATGACATCTGTTATTTCGTTAAGTTTAATATTTGGTTCTGTTTTTTATGTGTTTCTTTTTGAATGTTTTACAGATAAAAATGCACAGTTTTATTTTTCTGGTGCTCCTTTTGTTGGAGGCTTTTTTCTTCTTGTCGTTGCGACAGTTATTTTTGTCTTGCGGGTACGTTAATTTGTTGAGGAGAGCTGGTACGTACTATTTTGCTAGAGAATGCACAAGATAAACAAAATGCATCATTTTATAGGTAAAAAGTTTTTTGTGATATTGTTTGTATAGTAGAGTCCGTATTTTTTCTGTTGCTTGCAAATTAATATTCAGTGCTAATGCAGCAGCATATTGAAAACAAAGATTAAAACGTATCTGCGTTAGATGTATTAGTACTGTGCGAACAATTCCAAATTTTATATGGCAAATTGGAAGTAAAATATTGCGTATATTTGTTTGCATCACTTCTAGAATCGAAAAAAACTCATTTTGGAAGAATATAAAGTTGTAAAATTGAAAAACCGTTTCCTGTTTTGCCATCACTTTTTTATTCGGCTTTACAGCTTTCAAAACCATCTATGGTAATATCTTTTTAAAAGTAGAGATTTGTTGCATGGTCTCACACTTTAGTTTTTTATTCTTTAATAGGAATTATGCTTCTCATGCAAAATATAATGCTTAAAATTGTATTGTGAATCCAATACTTATTTGAAGGAATAGCTTTCAATGTGTTTGCGCCAATTTCATGATAGTGCCAATAAAGAATATAAGGTAAAAGTCACTGTCAATGGTATAAGATCTGCCGTACACTACTCACTTTACGTATATAAAAGATGCAGCACCAATCATTCACTTTGCCAGTTTCCAATGTTCCGATAGCTCTGAGCTTTTGGTACGGTTAGGTACTTTACTCTTTTTAAAAATGGTTTTTATTGACACACTTATTTTGCTTAGGGGAAGCCAATGATTTTGATGAATACAATTCTAAGAGGAGAGTCATGAGAAAAATTCAAGCTATTCAGTGCTCTCATTTTAGTTGCAAAATGATAAATAATAACACTTATTCAATAAGTTGTAGGTATAAAAATAATATAGTTGTGTATGGGAAGATGATATAATTTAAAGGAGAGAAGCTAGAAGGTGAGATATTTTATTTTAAGATATTTTTTTATAATTCATAATGAGATCACAGAAATGCTGAAAGAGGTAGTGGCTATCTTGTGGTCCAGGAGAAGCTTCGGGGTGATATTGAACAGAAAAAACTGGTTTTCCAATGATTCGAATACCACAGTTTGAACCATCAAAGAGAGAAATATGTGTTTCTTGAACATGTTGTGGTAAAGAGGCAGAATCTACGGCGAAACCGTGATTCATCGATACAATCTCAACTTTTCCAGTGTTGAGGTCTTTAACTGGGTGGTTGGCACCATGATGTCCTTGGTGCATTTTCATGGTTTTTGCACCAACCGTAAGAGCGAGAAGTTGGTGACCAAGACATATTCCAAAAATTGGTAAATTATGATCAATTAACGTTTTGATCGTTGGAACGGCATATTGAGCCGTAGCTGCGGGGTCCCCTGGTCCATTAGAAAGAAAAACGCCATCAGGGTTCATTGCTAGAATTTCTTTTGCAGTTGTGTGGGCCGGTACAACAGTAATGCGTGCTTTTTGTGTTGCCATAAGGCGAAGAATATTGCGTTTAATACCATAGTCAATTGCAATGATATGAAGATTGTGCACATTATTTGTACCGTATCCTTTATTCCAGCTCCATGGTTTTTCATCCCATTGCATTGATGATTGAGATGTCACGTCTTTCGTAAGGTCAAGATTGACGAGACCGTGCCATTTTTGCGCACGTTTCTTTAATGAAGGAATATCAAAATTTCCATTAGAATCATGTGCAATGACAGCATTTTGCGCACCTTTTTCACGAATAAGAATTGTGAGCGCACGTGTATCAATACCACAAAGTGCAATAATTTTACGCGTTTTAAGCCATTGATGAAGATTTTCATTGGCACGATAATTTGAGGGGTGTGTAATGTCTGCCTTGAAAATAGCGCCAACAGCACCATGACAATTGAGAGGAGTGAGAGCTTCAATATCTTCACTATTTGCCCCTACATTTCCTATATGAGGAAAAGTAAAATTAACGATTTGTTGTGTGTATGACGGGTCTGTGAGGATTTCTTCATAGCCTGTGATGGCGGTGTTAAAACACACTTCAGCTTCAGCAATACCTGTAGCACCTGCTCCTTTGCCTTCAATAACGGTTCCATCAGCTAAGACTAAGAGGGCTGTAGGTTTTTTGATACTCCAAGGGTGGCTGAGTGAAGTCGTTTGTATCATAGTATGTATCCACAATTTATTCTCTGAAAGGTATAATGATCAACTTTACACAAAAATCATACCTTTAACAGATGCTGTGTATATTATTCTGGTAATGTTTCGCTTGAAATAGGCAGTATAAGTACATTCCATGAAGAGGTAAAGTCTTGTTTTAGCTTTTCGAAGATCGAGTCCTTAATTATTTTTTTATCCTCCATTGCAAGATGGATAAAGATTGGTTAAAAGGCACTTTTTTCTTGAACAAAATTGGATAAATTTATGTTGCGTAACCAGATTGATGGGGCACTTAGGGCTGCTTTGAAAGCGCAAGATAGTGCGCGTCTTGCTACACTTCGTTTAATGAATGCTGCAGTTAGGGATCGTGATATTCTTTATTATGATCAAGGGAAGTTAGAAGTGGATGATCAGCAGATACAGTCTGTTTTCACTAAAATGCTTCAACAGCGTGAAGAATTGATGCGAGTCTATAAAGAGTCTGGTTGCTTGGAATTGGCAGAGAGAGGACAAGCAGAAATAGAAGTTATTCGTGAGTTTCTTCCCTATCAACTTAAGGAGATGGAAGTAGAACAGGTTCTTTGTGAAGCTTTGGCACAAACAAAAGCTGAAAAATTACGCGATATCGGCAAGGTGATGGCATGGCTTAAGGAACGGTATGCGGGGCAAATGAATTTTTCTAAAGTGTGCAATAGTCTTCGTAAAAAATTGCAATAGATCTTATTAATTCAAGGGGATTGGAAAATATTTTTTATTGTGCGTCGCTTTTGTAAGTCAGTAGGATGTTGATAAATGTCATTTATCTTGTACATACATGATTATTATCAAAAAAATATTTTTTGAAATAAACGAACCTTTTTTGGAGCTCATAGAGCAATAAAAACATCTTTTATGTATTAAATTTTTCTGTTCTTCAAAGCTGTTAGATCATTAACAAAACAAAAAAATTATAGAGTTTCTACTTTTTAAAAAAGATCTATTGTCTGCACTGTTAAAAATTTTAAAATAGGATGATTAGCTAATTGATACAGATTTCCAATTTTGGGGAGTGTATTGTTGTCTTTTTTGCTGTTTCAAAGCATTTTTTTGATAAAGAGTTGCCGTATTTTTAGAGTGGTGATTATTCAGCAAGAAATTTAAATGTAGATGATATTTATCAATATGGTGTGTATCTTCTTAATTCAAGCGCTGGTTTTAATGATAAGAAAATCAGAACTTTAAAACGTTTTTTCTATAGAAGACATTTTTAAGCTGAGTTGATGAAATGAAAAGATATTTTTAAAATAAGTCTTTGTTTGTAATGTGTTTTGAGCTGATTTTGAAATTCTTTTCTCTGATTAAATCCCTTATAAGCTATATAAAATCTATAAATTATGCAGAATAAAATGAGTAATCTCTATTTGTGGGGATACAGTGGTGAATCTGTTAAAAATAGTTCAGTTAGCAACAATGGTTTACCCGTTAACCGTAAACGGGAACGGCGTGCCCATAGCACACCTTGTTGACCAATATGAATGTAATCGCGGGTTAATTTGTCATGGTTAAATAAATAATGTCCTAGAGGTACAGTTCCCAAATGCATCAAGGCTTGATTGTGTAGGAGGGTTTCTTGTGGAATTACAGTGCGTCCAAAAAGCCAAGGTTTATTATCTCCCATCAATATGATTTCGCGTAGCCAATAACGCGCACTTTCGGGGAGATGCTCTGCTTCGTCTGTTAATTGATCTCGCGTAATAAAACATTCGCGTTGTGGTTGAACTTGGAGGTAGGTACAATATTTCTTTAATCGAAGCGTCATTGAACCCGATTCCATGAGCCAATCGCGAATATTTTCTGGTATTGGAGGATTTTGATCAGAGAGCCACTTTAGAGGTGGTAAGATGGAATTTTCAAGATCAGACATCATTTTACTCCACATTTAAAGTCTTATTCCATATGTTATGTTGGGCGAACTAAAATAAATAGCTCTATTGTAATACAAGGAGTATAAAAGCAGCAAGATTTTAACAGGAAGATATCAAAGGTCTTTAAAAGAAGATATGCGGAAAATACATATTATAGGATCATTTTCATTAAAAAAGCAAAATAAGTATTATGTTTTATCCAAGATGCTTTCACACAATGCATTACGGAAATTTCTTTATCGCATGAGAGCAATGGGAAAAATGTTTTGTGCTTTAAAATTCGTTTGTAACGCATATAAAAAATCATCTATGTAAGATGATATAAAGAGGAAACTGTAAGAGAAATAAAACTTTATTTTATACTTTGGAAAGTGAAGAGATATTCAAACCTTTTGAATTGAGATGTAAAGAAGATCGTATTCTTTATAATAAATAATTTTATAGTAATACATATATTTTTGAAAACTTTAAAATATATTATATTATTTAAATTGTAATAAATTACGTCATATTACAGAATGTGTAGTCATTTTATAATAAAGTTATATTCATATGTATTTATAGTATATCTACTTTAGATATTCTTTTATTTCACAGATTAGAAAAAAATTCTTTATCATTTTTTGCTTACCTTCTCTCTTTACTTCTTAAGAATGCAAAAGAGCTCCTCGATTTTTTCGGTAAAAAGGGTATTGTTGATGAAGTGTATAGGCGTTAAGTGCTATGCGGTAGAGTCTTTAATCATCGTTAGTGATTTTTGTAACCTTATGGATTGTTATTACAGTAAGATGAGCTAGATTTGCGCGCACTGTACAAAAATAGGTTCGTATTGCGTTAAAATAACGCAACATATCTCTCCTGATATGCGTAAGTTTATATAGGTATGAAATGGGTGCGTTATAAAGGTCTTTACTGCATTTCGTTTTAAAATATGGTGATGGTGTATGCCCAAAATCGCAGCTTAAGCACCTCACCATCATATCAAAACTGGTAACAACGAGTTACCGGGAAATATTTCAAATTTTTCTAGTTGTTTCCCAGTTTTTTATTGAATCCCAAAAGGTATAAAAAATAAATGCTCTAGGATCGAATTTTTTGTACTATCCATATAAGAATACAGGCTCCTATAAAACCTGAAATAAGATAGCCAAGCCAACCAGCAAAATTTACACCTAAAAGACTAAAAAGAAAGCTTGCTAGCGCAGCGCCAATAATCCCTAAGATAATATTTAATAATATTCCTGTTTGGCTTTTCATAATATACTGTGCAGCCCAACCTGCAATCCCGCCGATAATAATAGCAGCAATCCAACCGATGTTTGCATTTTCCATGATACTCTCCTTTGCCTGAATTTAAATTGTAACTAGAGTAAACTTTTTAAAAATCAAGATTTATCCCCTTTTTATCCAGTGAAAAGGATATTTCTGTTAGAAATTTTACTTATTATTTTCCTTTATATTAAAATAATATTTACATTGATATCATAATAATACTTAATAAGTATAAACATATAACACATTTTAATTTATAAATAAATTAATTAATTGAGAAATATGAATAAAAGAAGAAAATATTAGTGAAAATGTTTTAAAAAGTCATAAAGTTTATTTATAAGCTTTTTTAATCTCTCTCTCTTAAGTTTAAAAAAACAATTGTGATTTGTGATTAAAGCAATAAGTAAAATAGATATTTAAAAGTTTGGAGCTTGCCAATTGATATCAATGATGTTTGAAATGAAATTAAAACTGTTTTGTTGACACGTTATAGAATGGCTGTATAGGTTGAGTCTCTACCAATCTTGATATAAATGTTGCATTTTTGTGGGGTTTTGCATTCCTTATAGAGTATTTCTGTTTTTGCTGCTACTGTGGGGCAATTCCTTTTTACAAGGAGAGTTTAGGTTGGAACCATTATACTCTTGACTTTCTCTTTATGTGTTTAACAGTCTTGGCTTTGAGATGATTAGGCATTTTTACGTCTTTCTTCAAGAGTTCTATTCTACATGCTGCTTTGTTTATAATGTGTAAGCAAATGACTTTGAGTAATTCATCATGAATAGATTTTAAATGAAAGAAATTTACGATGCAGAAAGCTCATTTAAATTGTCAAATAATAAAATATTTTGATTAAATCAGTATCTTGACCATATTCAAAATCGAGTAATCGATGTGATGTATTTCTTATTCAAGTTATTTAAAAGTTTAAGGTTTTTCTGTTTGTTCTTCAGCAGGGTTGCGTAGGCGAGAACTTTGAAGAAGTCCCTGTTCTTCTAAAATGGGGTAGATCATTGAGGTCAAAAGAGAGTTGATTTGTTTGAGGTCGCGGACAGTGTCGAGATGAAGACTGGATGATTCTACATTTTTGAGATCCCCTTCACGCAAACGTTTAAAATGTTTTAAACTCATCTCCTTTTCTAAGTTTCGTAGTTGATCTTTTTTTTGTACCAATAGGTGTGCAGTGTGTGTATCACGTGAGACAAGAACGTTAAATGCTATATGCGCGTTGGCTAGTACAATGGCGTGGAAACGAAGGAGATCATTCCAGCCCTCGCTGCTGAACTGTAAACCTTTTTGTTGTTTCTTTTTAACCAGCATCAGCATATTATGAATAATGATATCGCCTGCTTGGTCTAATTTTATACAGGCGCCTAGAAGTTCTTGCGTTTGAAGAGCTTCTTCGTCAGATAATTTTTGTCCCGCTAATCGTGCAAGATAAAGTTTGATGGCGATATGTTTTTTGTCCAATATGGTGTTGAGTTGGTTGAGTTCACGAATAATATTGGGATCAGGATTTTCATAAAGTCCCATGATTTTTTCTAGCATGATGTCTACAAGATCACAAATATGAATGACTTCACGCATGACATTCGAGAGAGCGAGAGAGGGGCGTTCAAGCACACTGTCATCAAGAGCTGTTTGATCCGATAAATTGAGCGTTTTGTCGGCTTGCGTTTTTTTTGCACTTATATGAACAATTTGAGTGGTTAATTTTAAAACCCATTTTGAAAGCGGTATTCCAGCAAGGAGAATGAAAACATTAAAAATAATGTGGGCGTTGATCACTTGAGTAGGGGCGTTATTGCCAAGCCATGTGATGGGAGGGCGGAAGGAGAGAAATAAGATAAGTACAAGGATTGAACCGGCCCCACGCATGAGTAAATTTCCTAAGGGAACGAGGCGGGTATTAGGAGAGGCGTTGCGCGTTAAAAGTGGTGCTATAAGAGAAGAGCCAAAGTTGACACCAAGAACCATGACAACACAGAGTTGCGTATGGATAAGATCGTAGTTGGCAAAATTGACCAGCAAAATGATTCCTGCAATAGATGAATGTAAGAGGTAGGTTAAGCCAGCAGCCAACAAAAAAGTGGAAACAGGATCGGTTGAAAGATAACGAATGATGCTAGGCAAAATTTCGCTTTCACGTAAAGGTTCTGTCGCTGTACTTATCATCTCTAAAGATAAAATTAACAGACCAATACCGATGACAATACGTCCTATTTGACGCCACTCACGTTTTTCTGTTGTCATGAAGATACAAGTGCCAATTAAAAGACAAAGGGGCACAACAAGTGTGAGATCATAGGTGAGAATTTTAACAACGATTGCTGATCCTAATTCTCCTCCGCGTACAGCCATAAGTCCCGCTACTCCAGAGACAAAACCAGATTCAACGAAAGAACCAACAAGGAGCGTTATTGCTGTAGAGCTTTGTAAAATCATTGCTGTAAAAAGCCCAAAACTTACCGCAAACAATGGTTTTGAAATGACGTGGCACATTTTATATTTAAGTCTGTCACCATAGGCGCGTTCAATTCCTGTGCGCACCATGCGTGTGGCCCAGAGAAGTAAAGAAATAGCGCCGGCAAGATGAAGGAGTACCAATGAACCATTCATGATACTTTATTCTTTCTCTGTTGTTATGAGTATGTTTGCCTCAAAATTGATAAATTAAAGTTTATCGTTTTTATTTCGTTTTTGCTTTTAATACTTGATTAAAATCATAACCGCTTGGATTTTGAAAAACCTTTAGACCAAAACAGGGAAGAATGGAATAAAGGTGATCAAAAATATCACCTTGAATTTGTTCGTAGTCTATCCAAACGGTGGTGTTCGTAAAGCAATAAATTTCCAATGGTAAACCATTTTCTGTAGGAGGTAATTGCCGTGCCATAAAGGTCATATTAGGGTTGATGTTTATATGTTGTTGTAGATAAGCAAAAACATAAGCACGAAAAGTTCCAATGTTGGTTAAACGGCGCGTATTGGCTAAGACATCATGATTTTTATCTAATTGAGCATTCCATTGGTCAATTTCTGCTAATTTTTGCGTGAAATAATTTTCTAATAAATTAAATCGGGAAAGATATTTTTGTTCTTCTTCTGTGAGAAAATGGATACTTGATTGATCAATAAAAAGGGAGCGTTTGATGCGTCTTCCACCCGATTCTTGCATTCCACGCCAATTTTTAAAAGGGTCGGTCACAAGTTTACGGATAGGAACTGAGGTGATGGTATTGTCGAAATTTTGAACTTTGACAGTATGCAGGGCAATTTCAATAACATCACCATCGGCACCGAGATTAGGGATTTCAATCCAATCACCAACGCGAACCATATCAGTGGATGAAATTTGAATACCGGCAACGAGAGAAAGAAGCGTATCTTGAAAAATTAACATGAGAACCGCGGCCATTGCACCAAGACCGGAGAAAAGAATAAGAGGGGAGCGGTCAATCAATGTAGCGACCATTAAAACTGTCGCAACAGCAAAAAGTGCAATTTTAGCAATTTGAATATAACCTTTTATTGGTTTTAACCGTGCTGTTGGTCGTTGTTCGTAGAGGATGTTAATGACATTCAGACAGGCAGAAATTGTCAGAACAACAAAAAAGATAATGAAGGCGTTAGCAACATTACCGATGATAGTACTGAATGCATTGGGCAATGTTGGTATAAAATTAACACCAACCGAAATAATAAAGGCTGAAATGATATCCGCTATGTATTGAATAGCATTATTAATATCGATCGTTGTATTTTTGGGGAGAAAAGAAGAGAGTTTTTTGGCTCCGTGAATAAGTAATTTTCGTCCTAGAAAGTTGACTAAAAGGGCAAATATAGTAAGAATAATAAGCCAAGAAATAGCCTCTAACCACGGATATTGAACAATAAATTCGATCACTTTTCCACTCTCCATTTCTAAAGTTATATGCAGTTAAGAGTTTAAAATTTTACAACTACTTAAGAGGAAGTATTGGAATTATGCTCTAAAGTCGTTAAATATGCAAAAAAGAATTTTCAAACTCTGTGAGAGATAATGCGTTTCCCGCCCGATTTCCTTAATGAACTGCGTACTAGACTCCCAATTTCAACAGTGATTGGTCAACGGGTGGATTTTGATCCTCGAAAAAGTAAGCCTTCACGGGGAGACTTTTGGTGTTGTTGTCCATTTCATGGTGAAAAAACGCCAAGTTTTCATTGTGATGATCATAAAGGGCGCTATTATTGTTTTGGTTGTGGTGTAAGTGGAGATATTTTTACCTTTTTGTGTGAGCTTGATGGATTGCACTTTTCAGAAAGTGTAGAGCGTTTGGCTGATTTTGCGGGAATGAAACTCCCTATTTTGGATTCACAAAGTCATAAACGTCAACTGGAAAAAGCTGAGCTTTATGATGTAATGAAAATTGCTACAGATTTTTTTCAATATAATTTACGCGATAAAGGAGGTGTGCAAGCACGTCGTTATTTGGATGCACGTGGTGTGACACCAGAGCTCGTAGAGCGTTTCCGCATTGGTTTTGCACCGGTAAGGCGTACAGCTTTGAAAGAAGCTTTGAGTGCACGGGGCATTTCAATAAAGCAAATGGAAGAATGTGGACTTCTCACAGTGCGTGAGGGGAGTGCGGATTCTTATGACCGATTTAGAAATCGCATTATGTTTCCTATCGAAGATTTGCGCGGACGTGTGGTGGCTTTCGGAGGGCGTGCATTAGAGAAAGAGACACGAGCAAAATATCTCAATAGCCCTGAAACAGTGCTGTTTCATAAAGGAAATATACTTTATAACGCGGTAGCAGCTCGCAAAAACAGTCGCTTTGTTGGCGATGAAAAAAATCATTCACTCCTTGTTGTTGAGGGGTATATGGATGTCATTGCATTGACTAAAGCTGGTTTTGAAGGAGTTGTAGCGCCCTTGGGGACAGCATTAACGGAAGCGCAAATTGAGCTTTTATGGCAGATGGGGAAGGAGCCCATTTTGTGTTTTGATGGTGATGATGCTGGTTTAAACGCTGCTTTTCGTGTTGCTGATCGTGTGTTGCCTCTTTTAAAGGCTGGGGTTTGTGTACGCTTTGTTTTGTTGCCACAAGGAAAAGATCCTGATGAAATTGTTTGTGCTGGTGGAGCACAACTTTTTTCTTCTTTTTTGCAAAAAGCAATTCCTTTGAGTGAGCTTTTATGGTGGCGAGCTACCTATGGAAAGCATTTTGAAACTCCAGAGACACGAGCAGCGCTAGAAAAACAACTAAAACAACAAATTTTTACGATTAAGGATGAAGATGTCCGTCGTTATTATTTGCAAGATGTAAAAAAACGTCTTTTTGATTTTTTTCGTCCCTCTTTTTCGAAAAAAAAGGGAGAAGGGCGATATGATCAATCTTCATCAAATAGGATCTTTAAAGATCAATCCTTTTCTCTGTTAGCAAATTCTGAAATAGTACGAAATTCTTCGCAATCTATTCCTTTGCGAGAAGCAGTGATTTTACTCACTTTAGCTTACTATCCTGAGTTGTGGTATGAAAATTTTGAAATTCTTTCTGAGTTAGAATTAAAAAATACTCAATTGATGTGCTTTCATCAAGCTATGTTGGAAATTCTTGGGAATCAACAGCTTCATGATAAGGAGACGATGATTGCGCTCTTAGAAAAAAGAGGGCAAAAGGCTCTGTTAGAGCGTATGAAACATCTTGTGCAAAATATTGGTATGCGTATTATCTTTGGTAGAGCTTCTATAGAGGATGCACGTGCGATATTAAAACAAGCTGTCTACTTGCATCTTCAAGAACACCACCTACATAAGAGATTACAGGATATTAAAGAGCAACTTGTAGAAAATCCTAAGAGTGAGGTTTTTGATCTGCTTCGTGAGGTAAAAAATGAGCTGGAGCAGATGCAGGCAACAGAAGCGTTAATTGAAGGGTTTGGAAGTTGGTTGGATGAAAAAATAGACGGGAATACACAAGATACGATAAAATGATTCGCTTTTTTAATGCGAATCAGTCACTTAAATTTTAGATGAGGAAGTTTATGGGAGTGACATTTTCATAAAGATGGCAATTAAATTTTAGGAAAAGCGGGTAAATTTTAGGAAAAGCGGGAAATTGGTTCTTACGATAGGGTACAGAGATTATCTCAGAAGGGCTGAGAGGTGTCGGGGAAACTTCTGGAGTTTTCCCGCGTTTTTGTCTGGATGTCAAGCTTGTCTGGATGTTAAGGCGTATACAAAATGTATTCTTTCCAATAGTAATCTCTTAAAAGGAAGTCTATATGAGAAACTATTGGTAGATTTTAGTGAGAGCAAAAAAAACTGGTCACATGGAAACTATGGTTACATGGAAACTGTGAAGTGGTCGAGTGGAGTTATGGTATGGCAACAAAGGTTAAACAGAAAGATAATGCAGAAGTAACAAGCCAAGCAAGTTTGGATGGTCCTCTTCTTGATTTTTCTGATGATGCCATCAAGAAAATGATTAAACTTGCCAAAAAAAATGGCTACGTAACAATGGATGAACTCAATGCTGTTCTTCCTTCTGACGAGGTTACATCCGAACAAATTGAAGATATCTTGGCGATGTTCTCTGAGATGGGGGTTAATGTTGTGGATGATGAGGATGAAGTTGAGTCTGAAAATTATGAAGAAGAAGTTACAGTAGAGGGTGGTGATTTAGTAGAGGCCTCTAGCCACGCAATTGCAACGACAACGAATAAACGCGAAGTAACAGATCGTACGGATGATCCGGTGCGTATGTATTTGCGTGAAATGGGAGCTGTTGAGCTTCTTTCACGGGAAGGTGAAATTGCCATTGCTAAGCGTATTGAAGCAGGGCGTGAGACAATGATTGCGGGACTTTGTGAGAGTCCTTTAACTTTTCAGGCTCTTATTATATGGCGTGACGAGTTAAAAGAACAGCGTATTCTTCTTCGTGAAATTATTGATCTTGAAACGACTTATGCTGGTCCAGAAGCAAAGCAGGCTCCTGTTATTGAGCGAAGTGAAGTGAATAAGACAGAAGAAGAAAAAATGTCTTCTGGTATACGTAATATGGGGGAGAGCGCAGGAGAGAGAAACATTGAAGACGATGATGAAGAAGACGATGACGATGTTAACTTATCGCTTGCTGCAATGGAAAATGAACTTTGTCCTCAAGTTATGGAAACATTGGATTTTATTGCTCAAACCTATGTGAAATTACGAAAATTACAAGATCAGCATGTTGAAAGCAGTTTGGCAGAGCGTAAAGAGGGGGCCCTTACATCTTCTCAGAAGAAGAAATATATTCAATTAAAGGGTGAGTTGATTCAAGCAGTAAAATCTCTTTCTTTAAACCAAAATCGTATCGAAGCTTTGGTTGAACAGCTTTATGACATCAATAAGAGATTGATTCATAATGAAGGTAAGCTAAAACGGATTGCCAACAGTTATGGCATTGGCCACGAGGATTTTTTAAAAGAATACCAAGGGCGTGAATTGGACGCAGATTGGATGAATTATATTGCTGCTTTGCCTACACCTGGTTGGAAAGAATTTTCGATGCGTGAAGCAAAAGAAATCCAAAAACTGCGAAGTGAGATACAAAATCTTGCGCAAGAAACGGCTATTTCGATTGGTGAATTTCGTCGGATTGTTATGCAGGTGCAGAAAGGTGAACGCGAATCAACAATTGCGAAAAAAGAGATGGTAGAATCTAATTTGCGTCTTGTCATTTCAATTGCAAAAAAATACACTAATCGTGGTTTGCAGTTTCTTGATCTTATTCAAGAGGGTAATATCGGTTTGATGAAGGCTGTGGATAAGTTTGAATATCGGCGCGGCTACAAGTTTTCAACTTATGCAACATGGTGGATTCGTCAGGCTATTACACGTTCAATAGCTGATCAGGCGCGTACTATTCGTATCCCTGTTCATATGATTGAAACAATTAATAAAATCGTTCGTACATCGCGTCAGATTCTCCATGAAATTGGACGAGAACCAACACCAGAAGAATTGTCTAGCAAGCTTTCTATGCCGTTGGAAAAAGTACGAAAAGTTCTTAAAATTGCAAAAGAACCCATTTCACTCGAAACGCCTGTTGGTGATGAAGATGATTCCCATTTAGGTGATTTTATTGAGGATAGGAATGCGTTATTACCAATTGATGCAGCTATCCAAGCTAATCTGCGAGATACGACGACACGCGTTCTTGCTTCATTAACACCGCGGGAAGAACGTGTTTTGCGGATGCGTTTTGGAATAGGGATGAATACAGATCACACGTTGGAAGAAGTAGGACAACAATTTTCAGTTACAAGAGAGCGTATTCGTCAGATTGAAGCAAAGGCACTTCGTAAATTAAAACATCCTAGCCGTTCACGAAAATTGCGTAGTTTTCTCGATTCTTAAATAAAGAAATTCGTGTGTATTTTAATAAATCCCTCTTTCTTCTTAATGAAGGGGAGGTGTGTCACATTGTACTTTGATGCTTTTTTGAGAAAATATGGGAAGAATTTGAATAATCCAGAAAGTTTACGATGTTTAATGTTTTTCTTAGCTTTTGAATTTTGTATTTCTCTTTCTGAAAATAACAGATGTAGGGTAAATACTGGTGTGGTAGTCATTTGAAAAAATGAACGAAAAACATTATCTTGCGTGTAGCGGCTCGTTTATTAAGAAATAGGATCTATTAAGAATAAACTTATATTGCAACATACGGACTTTTTGATGAGAAATGTGTATTCGTTGCGGAATTTTTATCATTTTAGGTGACGCATTTTATTCTTCGTCAGTTTATAAAGGAATGTTTCAATAGATTATGTTCATTTATATGCGCTATTTTTTGAATATTCTCTTTTTATTCAGATAGATTTTAAGAAAACGGTTTAAAGCATACATTGAGTTGAATCTTTTTAAGAGACAGAAATAGATGAAATTATAGAAATTAAACGTTTCATTTTTTATAGATCGTCTTAATTAAAAAAGGTGTGTCTGAGTTTATGAGTGGAGAGCTTCCCTTTTGGAAAGTAAAAAAATTAGAAGAGATTTCCATTTCTGAGTGGGAGAGCCTTTGTGATGGCTGTGGTCGTTGTTGTCTCCATAAAGTTGAGGACGATGATACGGGTGACCTTTATGCAACCAGTATTGCTTGTCGTCTTTTAGATGGGGAAACTTGTAGGTGTCGAGATTATGCTCATCGCAAATCAATTGTACCAGATTGTATATCGCTAGACATTACGACAGTTAAAACAGCGCGTTGGCTTCCAGAAAGTTGTGCTTATAGATTAATTTATGAGGGAAAAGATCTTCATTGGTGGCATCCATTGGTATCAGGAGATTGCCAGACGGTACATACAGCGCATATTTCTGCACGCGGACAGATAGAGGTTTACGAAGACGAATTATTATCTGAGGAAGATTATCTTCATCACATTACTGGTCTTCTATGTAAAGGCCAGTAATATGATTTTTTATACAACAGTTGGCGACTTAATCGATCGCAAAGACGACAGTGACGCTCACATTATAAGTTAATTCACCACCTGCAAAATTTGTATTTTCGTAGCTTGCATCTGCTGCTCTACTCATGAGACGTGGTGTTGGGTGGTAGTAATCATCCCTTTCATTGATTTCAATAATTTTTCCTAATTTTAAATCGGCTGCTTGCGCTATCGTTTGCGCTTTTTCAATGGCTTCAGTAATGGCTTTTTTACGTGCTTCTTGATAAAACGGCTTTGTATCTGCGTTGGTAAAAGTAATGCCGTTGACTGAATTAACACCTAGAGTCATCGCTTGATCAAAGATTTTACCAGCATTATTAAGATCACGAATGCGCACGGTTAAAGAATTTGAAACATGATAGAGTTTTTCATTATTCTTTTTTTCGTGGTGTTTATCAGAAGTCGACTGATAAATGGATAAACCTGATGTTTGCAAATCATTTGCTTGGATGCCATCGTTTTTAAAAGCTTTTATAATATCATTGATGGATTGATTATTGGAAGCTAATGCCTTTTGGGCAGTTTTGTCATAGGTAACAACGGCTAGATTAATAATTGCCATATCCGGTGCAGCTTGACTTTCTCCGATTGCAGTCACTGTAATAGTTGCATTTTTCATTTTATTTTCTTCAGCATAAGCACGTACAGTCAACGATGTGGCTAAGAGTGTAAATGCTAATATAACTGCTTTAACCAGAGAACCCTTCAGTGGTTGAATTTTCTTTTCTATCATATCTATACCTTTATATTTGTCAGTTAACTATTCTCTCATTTTTAAGAGTTCTTGTAAAGAAATTAGGGCACTGAAAAAAAAACCAATAGAAAAGAGAAAAAGATGGGTTATAATCTTCGTCAGCTCTTGTATCATAGGGCATTTTAGTTTAGAGAGAAACAACCTATATATGGGGCCTGTAGCTCAATTGGTTAGAGCCAGCGGCTCATAACCGCTTGGTTGGGGGTTCGAGTCCCTCCGGGCCCACCAATAGGGAAATGGCCAATAGAAAAATGGGTAGCTTATATAAAAATTTTGGGATTCTACCTTTTTCGTTTTTTATTTATTTTTCTGTTTGTTCTAAAATCCTTTGTCATTGTTTATTGCTGTTTTTTTCTATCAGTCGCTTTAATATAAAGTGATAGTATGTTTTTTAGTCTCATTAAAGAAGTGCTCTCATTTGAAACATTGTAGCATTTGGATTAACTGATATGTGGCGCTATTTACTTTCTTAATTCATATACTGTTTTGTACTTTTTCTGTATGATGTTCTTCATAAAATAGAAGACTAAAAGCTTCATTGGATAAGTTTATTTATGCTTGTTCTATAAATAAACAGATCCCAATAAAACCAATTTTAAAGATTGTATCTGTTTAGAACAAATGGCTCAAAAAACATTTAGTGTAAATTTGCTTTTTTCTGAGTGATGTTAATGTCTTTTAGACGTTCGAATAGCATTATCGTGATGAAAGGTTGTATATAAGAGGATGTAATCCATAGGTGCTCATATGTATCATGGGGTCAACGATAATAACATTTGTTGATATTTTCTTTTTCCCAAGAGAGGAGTTCTATTTGATTTTTGAGAAATATTGTTCATAGTGACGTTGGCGTGTTCTCTGAAAAGAATCTCATCAATTGTTCTTTGAAAAGTCAATTGAGTGGTTTTTTCTATCGCTTTGCATCATCCAGATTTTATTGTAATAAGCATTTTATTTATTCTGTAAAAAATGTTTTCTATGATATTGGAAAATTCGTTAAAATGCCATTTTCTGTTTTTGTGTATTTTTCGCTTAATGCTCAAATTATAGAGTTTTCATGTAAGCCAAATTATTATTGAAGAGCAGAAGTCTTTTTTGATTTTACTCTCATAGGGGATTGGCAATATTTAGGTCAACCTAGCACTTTTGGGTATTGCTAACATTTTTCTCGTATTGATTGTGTAGAGAGTTTTATCTTTGTTGTGAGTTTTCTCTCTTATGAAAAATTATTGGCAGAGAGGGTAATTTTTTTTGGAAAAGTATACTTTTCTTCAAAATCATACTTTGAAAATATAATTCTTCATTTACATAAGGGAATTTCTCTCTTGTTGTAAATCTGCAATACAATTTACGTACAAGGATTATGCGTGGTGATTCGTTTTATTTTTTAATAGTATCATTTTTGCTTATGATAGAGACTTAATATTAGTATTTACAAGGTGCGTTTAGAGGGGAGGTTACCTATAAACGTGTTACAGAGTTTTAGGTAGTGTGGCTCTGTTTATAAGAATTTATTCCTATAACATTGTTATATTCTTGCTTTGCAATATTGTTTAAAAAACATAGACGGTGCTATGTAGAATAAAATTGTGATATATTTTTTTTCAAAAAAGCTTTTTCGTGTTCTCTTATATAGAGTTCAGGAGTGTCTTCAGGGATATTTTCACATTAGTTTGTTACTGGTCCGAATCACAAGATATGCGTAACATTATTCGCATTTTTGATAGATTATACCAATTTTCATAAGAAGATCTGGATCGTGTGATGCTTTCTGTTTCACCATGGTACATGACTAATAGAACTTCATCTGATTTTGTAAAATAAGTTTGTACACAATTGCTTCCATACTGCCTATTGCAAATATTTTTTTCTAAGGTATGAGATATATTTAAACGCTTTAGCGTTATATAGTTTGACTACATGGAGTATGACTATGAAGAATGATAAAAAATTTGAAACAACTTTATCTGATATTATTGTAAAATGGGAGTCTTTATCGACGTCTCAAAAGCAAGCGATATTGGATAGAGTAGAAAATTCTACAGATTCTGCTCATTCAACAGAACATTTAAGGCTTCAATCTTCTTTTTATCTCCAGACGAAATCAAAGTTATGAGTTTTAAGTCTTCATCGGAGATGTTGAAACCAGTTATTACATATATGGCACTAGCATTTCCCAGTGTGTTCAAAATAGCCATGAGTTTATCTACTGAAGGCCTCTTTCCTCCATTTATCATTTGTTGGACGTAATTTTGTCCACAGCCTGCAGCTCTGCTTATTTCAATCATTGTTCGTCCGTCACTTTTAATCAATTCAACTAAGCGTTGGAACCAATCTTTTTCAGTCTTTGTCATTTTTAGACCTTTACATATTTACGCTATAGCGTTAATATTGCGTTGCGAATCCAGAATATATGATACAAGGAGCGTGAAAATATCCATGTGTAGCTCTTCGCTAATGAAGCATATAGAGTTGTTTTTAACTAATAACAAAATGTCCCCATACACTTTCAGATTCGAATCAATAAAAAATGGTTGCTTAGTTCCACGGTTGTGAAAAAATAAACGTGTATACCAGAAATGGCGATACACACTCGTATGTTTATGAGATTTCACTGTGATAGTATACGTAGCAGCATTATAAATCAAGATATACCCCAACATCAGAATTTGTAAAAAAATTCTGTGTTGAGGCGATGTGTGAGTATAACGAAGCTTTAGAGCCTTAAGAGATAGGATAATGGCTGTAGAAAAAATGTAAATTCATAGGCAAAGAATACTGATTTCTCCTTTATTGTAATAAATTAGATCACTATCAGATGGTATATCGTATATATGCGTTAAAAAATTTGGAAAATATCAAAAAAGTGATCTTGGATATTTTATTAAACAGGAAGGTAATCTGAGTCACATAGGTGGTTGTTTGGTAGGGTGTATACATTCGATCAATGCCCTTACGGGGATGAGTGTGTTTTAAGGCAGCTGCAGTTTATAATGAAGTCTGTGTTTACAATGATATTGTTATTTATAACAATGCATTAACATATGGTTGTGTAGTCGTTCGTAAGAGTTTGCATGTTTATGAAAGATAAGAACTTTATAGTTATTCGAATATGAGTGGAGATGCATATGTTTACGCTAATGCGGTCTTTTTTGATCAAGTTTTGAATGCTCAATGTATTGAATTTTATGGTGATACTCGTGATTATAGAAAGGCTCGAGTTTATAGTGATGCTTTAATTTATGGTGATGTAAAGATTTTTGGGAAGGCAAAATTTTACAGAAATGCTGTGCTTTGTGACACTGATGATTTTTGTAATAATGAAAAACTTTCATATATAGCCGCATTCCCCATGGCGTAAAAAGGAAGATAGGAACGATTTGGGCAAGGCTTGTACGATTGCGTTGCGTCGTTAGTTTTATTTGACGTTCTTTATTTTTGTTTTTTGTGTCAATAAATGTGTCGCAAATAATTGGTGTAAGCGTGTAGATTTAGCCGCTTTCAGAGATTTTTTTGCGTCATTTATCAATGGCTTTAATGGAGAAAATAAGAATGCCGAGAGTGATTGTTCACACTTGGAACATGCGGTTTATTGCATTCTTTTTTTGATTGAGGATGAAACAAATTGGTCAAGATGATCACTTGAGCGACAATTAAGGGAGATCCAAATGAGTGTAAACGAAATTTTATTGGGAGCAATGGTTGTTGTTTTGTTGTGCAGCGGGGTTATATTTCGGTTTTCTTTATATTATCGCAGTCAAGTGAAAGTTTTAAAAGATGAATCTAGAAGAATAAAGCATGAGTTTTTAAGAGATTCTATGAAGATGACTGAAGAACGAGATAGAGCTATTAGAGAGCAAAGTATGGTGATTAAAAGACGAGACCAAGCAATTGAAAAACTGAAAAAACAAATTAAACAATATGAAAAAAATGAAAAGAAATATCAAAAAATGCTTAAATCTGAAGATGATAAAGAGTGATATGTATTCATATTTTGCATTAAAGGGCTTGGAAACGTGTTAGGAAGATTGGAATGACGAGAGAGATAAACCTTAATGAAGCCAATTATGGTGCTGATGGAGAGATTGTATTGAAAGAGAATATTCAAGTTTACTCTGATTTTATGAAAACATTTAAGTTTATAAGACAGAGCGTCTTTGATTATAAAATAAGAGGTTATGGTGATAAACCAGTTTATAGGTATGCTGGTTATTAAAAAGCGCGTCTATACAATCCAGTATGCTGGAAACAATTTTGCACGTTCCTTTTAGATATAAGGTATAAATGCTACGATAGTTTCAGCTAATATGTCTAAAAAATTGCATGATAATAGAAAGAAAGAGATATTTGCTTTTTATGAAGATGAAATGGGTAAGTCAGTTATGATTATCAAATGCAGAAGAGGAATATGAACATAAAAGATATTAATATCTTGTAAAGTAATTATATTATCATTGATAAATTATCTTTTCTTCATGTGTGTTTATTTTTTATGAAAAATACAAGACTTAAGAGACTTTCTTTTTGATAAATGCTATAGAGACTTAAGTATGATTGAAAGCAAACATAATAAACTGCAAGAATGTGATTGTTATTTGTGAGTATCAGAAATAACACAAAAACCTCCTCCCGTTGAGGGAAAAACGACCACTTTTTATTTGTTACAAAAACAACTCACCATACCATTACACAAAATAAACGTTTGTTTTAATGGTAAAGAACGTCAGGACTGTAGTTCTCTAATAAGAGCCTTATGTGTAATTTCTTTGATTTGTTCAATATTGACTAGGATATCTTGTTTTGTTGGATAACCTTTACTAGAAAAAGCAATTTTTTGTGCATCTCCTGAGATTAAACGCCAGTACCATTGATTGTGAACTCCTTGAAACACCTCAAAATACATGCTTCCCACCTCATAAAATAGCTGATAATTTTCAGGATAAATATTTAACTAATCCGTCTGTGAACACTAATGTATGTCTCTATAGGAAGTCGTCAATATATTCCCCTTAAATTTTCTGACCTTAAAAAATAATTTCTATGAGAGCTATTATTCTTTTAACAAGAAAAAAATTCTTGTCAATAAGATATGAATGAGAATTTTATACTATAAAATTATTTTTTTTAATTTAAAGACACTATACTTTCATTTAAAATGCGAATATTTTTATTGTCAGTACAGAAATAAATTTTATAAATTATACAAAATTTCACCAGCATGGATAAAGTAAAAAATACTCTTCTCCATACTGGTAGAGTTTTATCATTTCTTGCTTTTTCTTTTGAAACAGACGTTTATTGATTGGCTATAACCTCTTTTTGGGATACGCTTCGAATGAGTAAATCAATGAATAAGCTAAGAGTATAAGAATTGGCCATTTTAGCTTTCATATCGATCAGAGAGGTTGTAGTCTTGGGGTTAAGTCCATTTGATAAACCTTGTCTTGACAAATATTGCTGCAATTTTTCATAAGAACTGTCGATTTTTTCTTGATTCGGTTTTTCATCACGATCACTATTGGCAAGTGTTTCTTCCAGTCCTTCGATTTTTTTAATAAAATAATTCCAGTCAAAATCACCTTTTGTATATTCGGTGTCAAACATTTTTCCTTGTCCAGTTAAAAGCCAATTAATATTGACACCATATAACGTGCGGTATGTTTGTAAGACACTAAGATTGGGTTCTCTCTCTCCACGCTCATAAAAAGCAATGGAATTTTTTGTCATGCTAAAATTTTTAGCTAAGGTTTCACGTGATGGATCGCCTAAAGCAAGACGTACATAACGTAAACGTTTTCCAAATATGGTTTTTGATTCAGTTTCAGGACGTGCCACGAATTATCTCCCTCAGTAAATCATCATGGTATAAATCATTAAATAATAAAAGCACACTATGTATTAATATTCTATGATATAATGTCAATATTTATAGCTTTAATTTCTTTTTATTTTTTTATTTTCGTGGATAGAAAGAAATCTTTCGCTTGTTGTATTGACAATTGATATTCATTTCAAAACAAAATTCTCTGTTTGCTACATTTGTCTCTTGCTTTTTTTGAGAGAATTTTCATGTAACTTTACCATATACATTCTATACACTTCTGCATCAATAGATGCAACTTTAAAGAGATGCAAACTTTGGATTTGGACTGGGTGTGTTTTAGATGAATGAGAAAATAAACTTTGAGGAATGATCATGGCCCTATTACGCTATTTTGGGTTTGCTTTTTTTTTCACGATTATTGGTGTTTTTTTAGGAGGGGTTATTGGTTGGTTTGAAACGGAAAGTATTACTGGTTTTCTTAAATATTTTTTTATTTGCTTTGTTTTAGGAGTTTTGGAAATTTCTTTATCTTTTGATAATTCTATTATCAATGCGCGTGTTCTTAGTAGAATGGATCCGTTGTGGCGTCGTCGTTTTCTTATATGGGGCATTTTGATAGCTGTATTTGGGATGCGAATTGTTTTTCCATTATTGGTGGTTGTCGTTGCTGTTGGGATTAATCCAATTGCGGCAGTCAAATTAGCGATATGGGAACCACACCGATATGCGGAAGTTTTAACCGATGCACATATGGGGATTGCTGCTTTTGGAGGCACTTTCCTTATGATGGTTGGCTTAAAATATTTTTTTGATTCTGAAAAAGAGGTACATTGGCTTAATGTTATAGAGAGACCTGCTCAAAAGTTTGGGGCGCTTGTTGGGATTGATATTGCAATTGTTTTGATTTTGATCTTATTTGTTTCAGGTCAGATTGACACAGAAGATAAAATAACTTTTTTATTGGCAGCCCTTTATGGACTTTTGACCTTTATCGGTGTTGAAGTTGTCGGTCATCTCTTGGATACCCCTCAAAAGACTTTAACAACAGTAACTCACGGGGGAGTAGGGGCGTTTCTTTATTTAGAAGTTCTTGATGCTAGTTTTTCTTTCGATGGCGTGGTTGGTGCTTTTGCCTTTTCACACAACCTTTTTATTATTGCGATAGGTCTTGGTATCGGTGCATTTTACGTTCGTTCTATGACAATTATGTTGGTTGAATCAGGAACATTATTGCATTATCGTTATTTGGAACATGGTGCTTTTTATGCAATTTTAGTTCTTGCAGTGATTATGTATCTGCAGACGATTATATCGGTTCCTGAAGTCTTAACAGGACTTGTGGGAGTCTGTATTATTGGAATGGCATTATATTCTTCGATTCGTTTTAAGCATCGTCAGGTGGATAAACATGTTGTGTCTAAGTAATGGAGATTTCTTATTTTCTTACGCTTTTGTTTATCGCATATCTTTGAATAGAAAGAGGTCTTTTATGCAAAATAAAATACTATTCTATTTTATTGCTTATTTGCGTTTTTGTTTTAAAGTTGAGTCCATTGCATGATACTACTCATGAAGGGAATAGTGTACAATCTCTAAGGTGCTTTTTGACCTAAATTTAAGACAGAAAGCTGATGCTATACTTTTTACTAGCTTTCAATATTATGACAAGCTCTTGCATCTAATGGTTCATAAGAAGTGTTTTTACTGTTTTTTTGAATGATTTTTATTCATACATTGATTCTCTTTGTAACGTGTAGGAGAATGGTTTTGAAACAGGTTTGAAATGAGAGAATTTACGATATTCTAGACTCTCACTTAAATATGTGAAAAATAATTTATCCTTTATAAATCAGTATATTATAGTAGTAGATTAGAGAAGAATATTTTAAGAGACCATTAAAAGCTCTATACCAGCTTCGTTCATAGTTTTAAGCATAGTGTTTAGTGATCCATTTACATCAATACCAGCACAGGCATTTAATGAAACACTGACTTTAAAACCGCATTGTATAGCGTGAAGAGCAGAAAATCCGACACAAAAATCAGTTGCTAAGCCACACATAATGAGCTTGGTAAAACCATGTTCTTTGAGATAAACTTGTAAACCTGTTGGTGTTTTTTGATCATTTTCAAGAAAAGCAGAATAGCTATCCATTTTTTGATTATAGCCTTTTCTAAGGATAAGTTGTGCCTTTTCCACTCTAAGAGATGGATGAAATTCTGCTCCTTGTGTTCCTCGTATGCAATGATCAGGCCAGAGTATTTGAGGACCATAGTCAAGAATGATGGTATCATAGGGCTTTTTTTCAGGATAGCAGGAAGCAAAGCTGCAATGGTTTTTTGGGTGCCAGTCTTGGGTTAAGATAACGTGGTCAAAATGATTTATGAGATTATTGATGGCGGGTAAAATAGCATCACCTTGTGGTACGGCAAGTGCTCCACCTAGTAAGAAGTCATTTTGAACATCAATGACGATTAAGGCTTTTTTTTCCATAAATATATTCCTATATGAGATGATCTTTTATCGTATTTTTAAAAAGCTATATTTCGTCTTGAAGTTTTGAAATGATTTGCTGAATATTGATATTATTTTTATAATTATCAAGCCAAAAGAGGGGGATGGATAAGTTTTTACAATTGGTTTTATAGTTTTTTACGAATTGTAACCACGTACCAATGGGAAGTGCACTGTAGTCATTTGTTGCTACGTGTTGATGCAAAGCTTTCATGATCATTGGGCTTGGGACGTCAGATCCCATAAGGCGGCGATCATTTTGTAAACGTAATTTAAGCCATATCAAGGCAAGGGGGGAAGACCATTGTTTTCCGTAGCAAAAAATCGATGAAAAAAGGGAAGGATTTTTTACTGCGTAATATAAAGCCCATAAAGCGAAAAAAGAAGGTGCATAGAGAATTGCTTTTCTTTTTGGTACTATATTACATTGATAAGTTGGTTTAATACGATAAAAATACAATGTTATATCTGGTATGGAAAAGAGAGGCAATGTTTGATAACAGGTTTCAGGTACAGCTAAAAAGATTTGCTTTTTGCTTTTTTTGGGGATGTTTTTTTGCATTCAGGACCATACTGGGGCTTGTGAGATTAGAAAAAATATACCAATATAAAGCGAAAAGCTTTTGATACGATGTAAGTGCTATTTACTGTACAGTTTCAAAAAGCAAAAGCAGTTTTTTTCAAAATCCTAATCTTTAATATCGCACAATATAAAGAGAAATTTATGGCACGTCAATTTATCTATCATATGGCTGGGCTTAATAAGTCTTACGGCAATAAAAAAGTTCTAGAAAATATTCATTTGTCTTTTTACCCAGATGCGAAGATCGGTATTTTAGGGCCGAATGGTGCAGGGAAGTCAACTATTTTACGTATTATGGCTGGGCTAGATAAGGAATATACGGGAGAAGCATGGATTTCTGAAGGAGCACGCTGTGGCTATCTACCACAAGAACCTTTGCTTGATGCGAGCAAAGATGTGCGTGGCAATGTGATGGAAGGTGTTGCAGATAAACAAGAAATTCTTGAGCGTTATAACGAATTGATGATGAATTATAGCGAGGAAACGGCTGATGAAAGTGCACGGCTTCAGGACATTATTGATAGTCAGAATCTTTGGGATTTAGAAAGTCAAGTGGAAATGGCTATGGCTGCTCTTGGTTGTCCGCCAGCCGATGGGGATGTAACAAAACTTTCGGGTGGTGAGAAGCGGCGTGTTGCACTTTGTAAATTGCTTTTGTCAAAACCTGATTTGTTACTTTTGGATGAACCGACAAACCATTTAGATGCTGAAACGACGGCTTGGCTTGAAAGGCATCTACGTGAATATCCTGGGGCTGTGCTTTTGATAACCCATGATCGTTATTTTCTCGACAATGTAACGGGTTGGATTTTAGAGTTAGATCGCGGGAGAGGTATTCCTTATGAGGGAAACTATTCTGCTTATTTGGGGGCTAAAGCCAAGCGTTTGGCTCAAGAAGGACGTGAAGAGGCAGCGCGTCAACGTGCTTTATCACGTGAGCAAGAATGGATCGCTTCTAGTCCAAAAGGGCGACAAGCAAAGTCAAAAGCTCGGATTAAGGCTTATGATGAGTTGGTTCAAGCAGCACGTGAGCGTCGTCCTGGAGAGGCACAAATTATTATCCCTATTGGAGAAAGATTAGGACAGGTTGTTATTGAAGTTGATAATCTCTCTAAAGCTTATGGTGAGCGTGTATTGATTGATTCTCTTTCTTTTAAACTTCCTGCTGGTGGTATTGTCGGCGTTATTGGGGCCAATGGTATGGGAAAGTCGACCTTGTTTAAAATGTTGACGGGACAGGAACAGCCCGATTCAGGTCAAATACGTATCGGTGAAACAGTTCACATGAGTTATGTGGATCAGAGTCGCGATTCCTTGGTGGGGAATAAAACTGTTTGGGAGGAAATTTCTGGTGGAAATGACATTATTAAATTAGGCAAATATGAGATGAATAGTCGCGCTTATTGCGGGGCTTTTAATTTCAAGGGGGCAGATCAACAGCAGAAGGTGGCAAATTTATCAGGAGGGCAGCGCAATCGCGTACATTTGGCAAAACTTCTAAAAGAGGGGGGGAATGTGCTTCTTCTTGATGAACCGACAAATGATCTTGATACTGAAACATTGGGTGCATTGGAAGATGCATTGGAAAATTTCGCTGGTTGTGCAGTTATCATATCGCATGACCGTATGTTTCTTGATCGATTGGCAACACATATTTTAGCCTTTGAAGGTGATGGCCATGTAGAATGGTTTGAAGGTAATTTTGCTGAATATGAGGCTGATAAAGTTCGTCGTCTTGGGGCGGAATCTCTTAATCCTAAGCATGCAAATTATAAACCTCTTACACGCTAGAATTTTTTATCTTATCTCAACGTTTTTGAAAAAATGGTGTATTTTATTGCATTTGTTATTTCATAAATAAAGTGTGAGTGTACTCTGTGGAAGTTTTTATTCATTGAAAATAGTAAGAGATACTTTATGAAATTACGACCTAGATAGGGTTATTCTACTCATGATATATAACCGACTATTGCTTGTAAAATTGTATTGTAATGAAAAGGAGGGGATGAAGAGTATAGCGCTATTTCTACAAATGCTCTAGTCATTGAGCATTATCATTTTTACTTAATAAAAATGCAAGCTGGCACCATCATGTTATTTATTTTCTCTCAATAGTGTGCAGTTCTTGTTTTGAGATGACCATAAAAGGTATTTTTATCCATATGTCTCCTCTGTTTATGAGCTGTAAGAGAATAATTTGGATTGATTTATCATGAATAGGTTTGAAATGAGAAAAATTTACGGTACTCCGATGTTTTATTCAAGTTGAAAATGATGAATTGTTATTATAAATCAATGCATTATCATTATAACGAGAAGCAGGGGGATAATCTGTTCGTTTTTTACAGTAGCCTATTTTTTTCATAGTATAATAAAATAGAGAGAACAAAATAGATGAGAATATGCGTTTTATGCTTGACTTTTTTTTCTGTAAACAAATGTTTATAGGAATGTTTAAGGGATAATTATGAAAAAAAGTGCAAGTTTAGATGCAATGATTGTGCTGCTAAAAGCGGTCGCAGAAATAAACCATTTACGTGTTCTTACGCTCTTGCGTCATGAAGATTTAACAATTTCTGATTTTATTTTTATTCTTGATCAGTCGCAAGCGTGTATATCACGATATTTACGTTTGTTGTACGAAGCACGATTGATTGAGCGTTATCAGAAGGGAGATAGCCTTTATTTTAAGCTTTGTCATGATTTTTTGGGTAAAGACATTGTGATGGGTGTTCTTTCGGCTTTGCCAAAGCATGATATGTTGTTAGCGCATGATTTAGAACGTTTGAAGGATGTTAAAAAGCAGCGTCAAAAAACGAGGAAGAAGCATTTTTTACAAAATACGTTGCAATGGGATGTATTACGGTCATCCTATATGGCAGATCATGGTGTGGAAAACGCTTTACTTGAAATCATTGGCGATAAACCATTTCAAACGATGCTGAATATTGGAATAGGTGGAGACTCTGTCTTAAAATTGTTTTCTAATCTTTATACGCATGCGGTTGAAGTTGTGCTTGATAGCAATGTTTTTCACTTGTCTGTTGGAGATACAACTTTTGATTTAGTTATTCTTCATTGGGTTTTACATTTTCTTGAAAATCCTGAAATGTTTCTTCATGAGATATCAAGTGTTTTGCGTCCTCATGGACGTTTATTGATTGTGGATTTTGGTTATCATGAAATTGAGTCTTCATATTCTGATCAAGCACATATACGTTTTGGATTTTCGGCTTTACAAATAGAACAATGGCTTAAAAATACGGGACTTGTTCTAGAACAAACGGTTTGTCTTACTCCTATACAAAATGAAAACAGTGAGAAGGGTATGGTTACGCTTTGGCTTGCTCGTGATCCGCGTTTATTAGTTGACGATATCAAAGATAAACAAGTCGATTTTGCATAAATCGCATTTGTTGACCTGCTTTATTCTCTGATTTTTCTTAAGGAATAGCGTAGAGATAAACCTTTATTCAATCATTGATAATCTATTGTTTTTTACATGTGTATTATGTTTTTATATGAGAGTATTGGTGTTTTACAGGGGCTTGGTGGCTGTGTACTGTGTAATGAAAGCACCTTCTATAGAGATAAGCCTATGAGGATCGTTATTTAAGGTGTCTTGATATCATATTTGTTTTATTAGCCAATATATTGATTTTTTAGACTTCAATGAGAGGCTCGAATATAGGAATATTTTTTCATTTCAAATTTCCTGTTTCAGAATCCAAAAGAGTCTGTTTGTTTGTTACAAGAGAAGATATTTATCTAAATAATACCGTTTGTAAAAGGAAATACATATTTCTAAATATGAGAGCGGCGGCGATATGATGTAACAGCGCACAATACAATATAGTGATGGCTCATACCTTCATAAATGTCAAAAATGGTGGTACCCAATAGATCTTACGATGTCTCTTTAAAACAGGTGCTTAGATAAGAAGTACCTTGGAATTTTTAGTGAGGGGTGCAAAAAGATGCTCTAAAAAGACGAAGGGGTAAAAGGGTAAGACAATGCATGATTTTCATTATTTAAAACACAGCGTTATGAGCGTGTTTGAAAGTCGTAAAGGCAAATGAAAGGGATGGTAAAGATGGCAATAGGTTTTTATCTTTGGGCTTTTATGTTTCGTTCAAAATAAATGATGGCTTTTTTAAGATTACTCAAACAGACGTAAATATTTTTACTCTAATTGGGCATATAAAAGCTGGGACTGTTTACATGGTTCTCATTTGCTCTAGTCTTTATCTCAAGCATATTGCCATGTTAGGAGCAGGTGTTGATTTACAAGTAATAGCAAACGTAAAAGCTTGGTAGATGACGCCATAAAATTACTCATAAATTAGTAATGGATTGGAGTGATATTCTGAATTTTAAAAACATTTTGTACAACAATGGTTATAATAGCGTATCTGACTTTACGTTTATTTCTTCTTACAAGCTTCATATATGGCGTTCGTCTATGTGTTTTTCATTATATTCATAAAAATAAGATTGACGATAATCTATGGATAGTCCGTGGCTGAAAGTAGAAAAGAAAAGCGTGATATTACACTAAAGTTTCGTATCTCTTTATCATGAGAAGTATGAAGGTTATTAAAAAGGTTATTAAATAAGTCCATTTTTCTTGCCAAAAGTGATTTTTTCTTTTTATGCTTACTGCTCATTTTATGACGCAGCCCGTTAGTATAGCGTAAAATTGATAGGGCATCATCGTTTTATGTTTTTTATCCATATGCTTTTTCTTGTTTGTGATGTGCCATAGTATGGCTATTCATTGATTCAATAGACGAAGATTTAAAATAAGGGAATCTTACGTTCTTGAGATCTCTCATGTAAGTTGTAAAATGATGAGTTATGATTGTAAATCAATGCATTATTTACGGTAGAAGAACAGACTATAACAATTTTTGAGCATAGAAACTACTGTGTGTATTATTTTACGGGATCATTTAAATGATAGAGATTAAGAGAAACTGTCTGCATTGATCTCGGTTTGTTATGTTAAAATGCGTTAGAGCCTGTTGGTTATTGTAAAATAGTTTATCGTTATTTGGAATGATTATAGGACGTGATTCGAAACAAATACCTTCAGAGTTCTCATTTTTTCATAAAATTAAGCTGTTTAAATTCTTCATTGATTGTTACATGAGAGATGCGACGATATTTTAATGATCATTTACAGAATTTTTTATGAAGATGGATAAGATTTTATTTCTCTAAATTTATTGTTTTCTTGCAAGAAGATGTTTTTCATTTTTTACGGTTATTTGTGTAAGATTTTAAAAATCTACATTTTTATTTTTGTGGTGATTGCTGTTGGAAAAGTGATTCTACTTTTACATGGTTTGATTTTTATAGGGTGGATACGTAGAAATTACGGTTTTTTTAATTATGATCATCAGAGTTATGAAAGAAACTATTTAAAAGTTATAATGATCGTAGATTCTAATTGGTGCTTCTTGAAATAAAATTGCTTCAAATTGGGTCATTTTAAACTTTTTTTGCCTAAATTTAAACATTTTTAAACAATTTATAACTCTTTTATGTTTTTTTGCGTAGAAGATGATAAGAATTTCTTGTTGTTTAAAGAATTTTATTCCATAGCAAGAATATTGCATCGGCTATCTTAGTGGTTGATGTGAGAGGACGATCGGGGAACCTCCTCCCCCCCCCCCCGCGTGGATCCCCTAGATTGTCTGGCCTGACTGAGGATTTCCTCAGTCAGGCTTTTTGTAATTGTTTTTGGGGGTGTTGTAGCGTGTTATTAGGGGGAAGTGTAAGATCTGTTATTGTTTCGCCTATACTACCTAAAACATAGAGGGGCGGTTCTTATTGGGCGGATAGTGTTAGCGTATTCATTTTCAATAATTTGATTTTTCTTTATTGAGACATTGTTGAATGTTATAAGGGGAATCATAAAAGGAATCTATGTTTGTGTTCTGTGATCTTTAGGTAAGAGATAATGGAATCTTTTTCGCATCGTATTGTTTTTATTTTATTTATGTTTTTTATTTTTGGCGCTGTCTTTTTTGCTTCTCGAAGCGGTGCTGTTTATCAGTTTTTTTCCGGCCGCTCTTCTTTTTCTTCTCAGAAGCTTGATGTAACAGAGGAGGAGTTGTTAGAGAGATTGTCTGTATCTTTTCCAGATATTATCAAGCATCTTTCTAAGATGAGTCCTCAACAGCAAGAGTTGTTTATTGCGCAGCTGCGTCGTGATGTCATTGCGCTTGCTTTTAAAAGTGGTCAGAGTCGTGAGCAGGCTCACAAATCTGGTGAAACTGTTGCTATGGCTCTTTCAAAAGCGATTTCTCGTCCTTCCATTGCTAATGCTTATTTTTAGCTGTTTTTTTAATCGCGCTTTTGGGTTTTATTTTGAGGAGAAAGAGCTTTTTGTGAATTTTTGAAAAGTGCGAGGAGATAATCAATTTGTAAGATAGTTAGCAAAATTTATCTTACTCAAAAGGTAAGCAATCGAAGTATAGGGATAATGGTGCAATCATTACAGGAGTGATAGAAAGTCTATCAAGGGTGTTGGTCAAGTTAATTGCATTATCAATCGCTACAATGACAAAAGCAGTATTGACTATAATAAAACACGTTAATCGCATTTTATATGCCAGTTGTTTTTTATTTGATATGGGCAAATAAAAAAATTTTAAAGGATTTAGGCTTCCTTTGTTCTACGGATTTTAGGATATTTATTCACTTGTATGATTTCTGAAAATGGGGTGCAAGGCTGATAAGATGATAGTCTGTGGCAAAGAAAAAAATATTTGAATGAAGATGAGAAGTCTATTTTTATTTAAAAAGGCTTTGGGGGTATTGAGTTTTCTAACATTTTCAAAAAACAGACAAAAGTAATTGTTAAGCTTTGTTGTAGGGACAAAGACGGATATAACTTTTTTAGCATATTGTTTTATAATGAGAATTTGTCATTTTCATATTGAGTGAGAATCTTAGGAATTGTAAAATTCTCTCGTTTTAAATTTATTCATGGTGAAAAAATCAAAATCAGCTTCTTGTGCACTACAAGTGAGAGGCTTGTGTGAATAGAGGCTCTTAAAAAAAAGAAGTAAAAAGCTTATTTGAGGAATCTTGAGAGCTAAAAGCCTGTTGCAATATTTTGAATTGGTAAAGAGTATGATGGTTTTAGTATATTTATGAATTTTTTATTGCGCAATGATGGGGGTAGGGATTTGTTTTGTGATTTGTTGAGGTTTTATCGGACATAAAGAGTGCTGTGGGTGTTTATTAACCAGAGAGAAGCGTTGATAACGGTTTATATTTTTTGTGAAACTTTTTTGATATTGAGGATCTTCGGTAAAAAGATGCTATTTTTTTAATATAAAAATTGAGTGATACAATAGTGATAGCAGAAATTTGTAGGTTATATCATTTTATTTAATACGCTATAAGATTAATTATATTCTCTTTATTTTTTTTATTTTATGATATAGAGAAATCTATAATTTGTGCATAAAGAGATTTTCTTTTGTTGCAGAATTTTATCTTGAAATTGTCTTACTCTTTCCTTTTTCAAGCCGTTCTTTTGCTTTCTTTTTTTGTACAATACATTTGCAAATTATTTGCAGCTAGAATTTGAGAATGTTTGAGTGAAGAGAAAGAAAATGCAATTTTTGAAAATCTTGTTAAGTACAGCGTGTGCTGTATTTTTTGTAATTGATATAAGTTGGACTCATAGTGTCTTAAATGTTGCGGAATCAGGAGAAGCTTCAGTAATTGTTGCTTCTAAGATTTCTGATCGTCCTTATGAGTTTCTTATTCAGAAACTTGCGAATAAATATAATGTTCCCGTTAATTTAGCACATGCTGTTGTAAAAGTTGAAAGTAATTATAAGGCAGGTATAAAGGGGGCTGCTGGCGAAATAGGTTTGATGCAAATTAAACCCTCTACGGCACGAGGGTTGGGCTTTAGTGGTTCTGTACAGGATTTGTACGATCCTGCGACCAACCTTGAATATGGTATGCGTTATTTGGCACGGGCGTATAAACTCAGTGGTGGAAGTACGTGTGGTACAATCCTTAAATATAACGCAGGTCATGCTGCAAAAAAAATGAATTCCATTTCGGCGAAATATTGCGCAAAAGTGAAAACTTATCTGGCTTCATTAAAATAAAAACATCTTTTTAGACAGGTTTGTTGTAAAATATTTTAAGATGCTATTTTCACGGAGCTGAAAATGTTTTATAAATTAATGCGTCAGTCGGCTGGGCAGCCGCGCTTGTCTAATGCTAAAATGCGGCAGGTGAGGAAAGTCCGGGCTCCATGGAAAGACGGTGCCGGGTAACACCCGGCGGGGGTGACCCTAGGGAAAGTGCCACAGAAAGTAAACCGCCTATTTTTATAGGTAAGGGTGAAAGGGTGGAGTAAGAGCCCACCGCGCATTCAGTAATGAATGTGGCAAGGTAAACCCCACCGGGAGCAAGACCAAATAGAAATGACGTGCAAAATTTAATTTGCAGCCGATTTCCGGGCGAGTCATTCGGGTAGGTTGCACGAGGCGGATGGTAACATCCGTCCCAGATGAATGGTTGCCATGTAAAGTGTAAGCTTTACTCTACAGAACCCGGCTTATAGGCCGACTGATATTTCATGATGATACGCGATATTTTATAAGATCGATTATATGATCTTTTATGGAGTCTATGTGTTTGAAATGGACACTTGAGAAAAGAGTATTTTAAAAAATTATAACATTTCTTTAAGTATAATGCGTTAGGATCTGTCTTGGGATAACTTTAGTTTTTTCGTTCATTGTGATTAATATGAAAGTTGAAGACTAGGTTACTCTAAAATCAGTTGCTATGAGAGAGCTGTTGATTTGAGACAGCATAACTTCAAGACGGATTATTTTGATAAAGCAGGATCAAAGAGCTGAACGCCATATTCCAGTGTTGTTGCAGCCAGTTTTGGCTGGGCTTATGCCATTGGTTGGAGCAAAAGTGATTGATGGCACCTTTGGTGCTGGTGGTTACACGTGCGCTTTGTTAAAGGCAGGGGCGGAGGTGATCGCTCTTGATCGTGATCCTCATGCTATTAGTGCGGGACAATCGCTTGTTGAAGAATTTTTTCCACGACTTCGTTTGGTGCAAATGGAATTTTCACAGTTGGATCGCGTTGTTGAAGAGAAGGTAGACGCTGTTATTTTGGATATTGGTGTCTCTTCAATGCAGCTTGATGAAGCTGAAAGGGGATTTTCTTTTCAAAAAGATGGTCCATTAGATATGCGAATGGCTCAGACTGGTTTTACTGCTGGCGATGTTGTAAATCACTTAAAAGCAAGGGATTTGGCACGTATCTTTAAGATATTAGGAGAAGAGCGTTATGCGGGGCGAATTGCACGGATGATTGAAAAGCGTCGTGTTGTTCAGCCTTTTTTGCGTACAGGTGATTTGGCGTATGCTATCGAAGCGTTGATAGGACGTAAGCCGGGAGATCGCATTCATCCTGCAACACGTGTATTTCAGGCTCTTCGCATTTATGTTAATGATGAAATTGGTGAACTTGCACGTGGCTTATTTGCTGCTGAACGCATTTTGAAACCGGGTGGTCGTTTGGGTGTTGTCAGTTTTCATTCTCTTGAAGATCGTATGGTCAAAAGATTTTTTTCTTTTCGTTCTGGAGAGTGTATGAGATCACGCTATCTTCCTGAAATAAAAACGGCTCCAGCAACATTTTTCCCTTTGTTTAAAGGGGGGATAACTGCAAGTGAAGAGGAGTTACAGCAAAATCCTCGTTCACGTTCTGCGCGGTTGCGTATTGGTGTACGAACTGAAGCAGAGGCTCTTGCAGCAGATATGAAATCATTTGGTTTAGCAGAGATTGCCAGTTTTGAAGGCGGCAAGAAATGACAGTTTTTCGTACATTTGATATGATCTTAGTGATGATTATGATTTGTATGGCAGGTCTTACTTATAAAGTAAAATATGATGTTCAAAAACGAATGAACGAAGTTCGTCATCTTGAGCATGAAATTGCTGCAGCAAAAAATACGGTAAGTTTGCTTCGTGCTGAGTGGGCTGTGATGATAAGGCCTTCACGCATGCAAAAACTTGCAAAACGTTATCAAAAAGAACTTGAGTTAGAGGTTATACAGCCGCGTCAAATCGTGGCGTTTAAAGATATTCCGGTACGGATACATGATCAAATTGAAGAAGTGATTAAACAAAATATCTTGGAAGATAATCAGGATATTTTGACAAATAATCGGGCTTCTCAGATAAATGGTGTTGTCCAAAAAGGCGCGCAGTAATGAAATCGACTTTTTTATTCTCACAGAAGAAAAAGCGCTTAAAGAATTCGTTGAATAATCATAATGTTTCTGTTCGTCGTCCCTATTCTAGTCGTCCACGTTTGCTTTTTTCGTTGTTCTGCTTTTTAATTTTATATGGCATCATGGGAGCTTGCCTTATTTCTTATGGGTTGGAAGGTGGACAGATTGAAGAAGCAAAGGGGCCAGGAGTTCTTCAATTGATGGCACGGCCTGATATTGTTGATCGTAATGGTCGTTTATTGGCAACAGATATTAAAACTTATTCACTTTTTGCTGAGCCACGACGTATTATTGATGTGGATGAAACAATTGAATTGCTCTCAACAGTTTTGCCTGATCTTAATTGGCAGGAAACCTATAAGCGCTTAAAAAGAAAATCTGGTTTTTCTTGGATCCAGCGTGGGTTAACACCAATGCAGAAGACGAAAATTATGGCTCTTGGTATACCAGGAATTGGTTTTCGGACTGAAATTCGTCGTTTTTATCCTGATGGACCTGTAACTTCCCATATTCTCGGTATGGTGAATGTTGATAATCAGGGCATTGCAGGTATGGAAAAATATATTGATGATACGGAGTTGAGTGCTTTGCGTGCCGCTGGTCTTGCTATGGAAGAATCATTAAAACAAGTTCAGCTTTCGATTGATGTGCGTGTTCAGGCAATTGTTCATGATGAACTTATTCAGGCTATGAAGCGTTATAGGGCAATTGCTGCGGGAGCTGTTATTTTAAATATACATACGGGGGAAGTTTTGGCTTTGGCATCACTACCAGATTTTGATCCTGGAAATCCTATTGAAGCTTTAAAAAGTGATCGTCTCAATCGGATGACGGCAGGAGCTTTTGAAATGGGATCGATCATTAAAAGTTTTACAACTGCCATGGCTCTTGATTCCGATATTTTTCATTTAAACAGTATTATTGATGCTTCAAAGCCAATAAAAGCAAGTAGTGGGTATACTATTCATGATTTTCATGGGAAAAATCGTCCCTTAACGTTATGGGAGGTTTTTATTTATTCCTCCAATATTGGTTCTGCTAAAGAGGCATTGGCGATAGGGATTGATAAACATCGTGGTTTTTTGCAAAAACTTGGGTTACTGGATCGTCTTACAACAGAGTTGCCTGAAGTTGCCCATCCTATTGTACCACATCATTGGAAGGATATCCATTCTATGACGATTTCTTTTGGGCATGGTATGGCAACAACACCTTTGCAAACAGCTGTCGGGGCTGCTGCTTTAATGAATGGTGGTTGGTTAATTGCTCCGACATTTTTAAAACGTACAAAAGGACAAACTTTGTACCATGCAAAACGGGTTTTGCAGGCTAAAACAAGTCAAAATATGCGTTACCTTTATAAATTAAATAGTGATATTGGTTCTGGACGTAATGCAAAAGTCGAAGGTTATCGTGTAGGTGGTAAGACAGGAACAGCTGAAAAAGTTGAAAATGGAAAATATTCTAAAACAAAAAATTTCAATAGTTTTCTTGCTGCTTTTCCTATTGATGATCCTGTTTATGTTGTTTTAACAATTATTGATGAACCAAAGCCTGCAGAGGGACAGCGTTTAGCAACAGCGGGGATGAATGCTGGACCAATGCTTGCTAATATTATTCGTCGCACAGCTAGTTTTCTTGGTGTAAAACCCGATTTTAAAAAAGAATATGAGCCTCTTTTAAGTAAAAAGAGCAATTCAAGTTTCGTTAAACAACGGTAAAATGAATAAAAGGTGCATCGTTATGTTGTTTGGAACAGTTTTTACAGAATGTCTTGAAGATCAGAATCTTTCTTCAATGGAAATAACAGGAATCAGTGCAGATTCTCGACAAGTCTTGCCAGGCTATGTTTTTGTCGTTGTTCAAGGAAAAAAAAGTGATGGAAGACACTATATAGATGATGCGATAAAGCGTGGCGCACGAGCAATTGTTACAGATTGTTATGCTGTTCTTGAGGATTTACCTGTTCCCATTTTACGTGTTTCTAATGTTCGTCATAGTTTAGCGTTGGCAGCTGCACGTTTTTACGGTTCTCAGCCTGAAACGGTCGTTGCTGTGACTGGTACAAGTGGTAAAACATCTGTTGTCTCTTTTATTCGGCAAATTTGGACTCATGTTGGATTTTGTGCTGCGAGTATAGGAACGGTTGGTGTTGTTTCTCCTAAACGGAATGTTTATGGTTCTCTCACAACACCTGATCCGGTTGCCTTGCACCGTCTTCTTTGTGAAATTTCTCATGAAGGTGTGACTCATGCAGCTCTTGAAGCTTCTTCGCATGGGCTTGATCAAGGACGACTTGATGGAGTTCGTTTAGCGGCTGGTGCCTTTACCAATTTAGGGCGAGATCACATGGATTATCACACGGGGGTAGAGGATTATTTGCGAGCTAAAATGAAGTTGTTTGATACACTTTTGCCTGTATCTGCTCCTGCTTTGATTTTTGCTGATGATGTCTATTCACAAAAGGTTATTGATGTTGTTACACAAGCGCGCCGCCGTGTCTTGACAATTGGCCGTAAGGGGAAATTTATCACGATTAATCGTGTTGAACATCAACGCTCAAAACAGTGTATTGAGTGTCGTGTGGAAAATAATATTTATACATTTGATTTGCCTTTGGCTGGAGATTTTCAGGTAGCCAATGCGCTTATGGCAGCGGGGTTAGCGATTGCAACGGGTGTTTCACCTCGTAAGGTTTTTTCTGCGCTTGAAACTTTGCAGGGGGCACCTGGGCGGTTAGAATTTGTCGGAAAGACAGAAAATAATGCGCCTGTTTATATTGATTATGCCCATAAACCAGAAGCTTTGGAGCAGGTTTTGCTTTCTGTTCGTCCCTTTACGCAAGGGCGTTTGATCGTTGTTTTTGGTTGTGGAGGAGATCGTGATCAAGGAAAAAGACCTTTGATGGGAAAAATTGCGGCGGATAAAGCGGATATTGTTATTGTAACGGATGATAATCCTCGCACAGAAATGCCAGAAAAAATACGCAAGGATATTTTACAGGCAGTGCCAACAGCAATAGAGATAGCAGATCGTGGTGAGGCTATTTCTTACGCGGTGGAGCTTTTGAAAGTTGGTGATACATTAATCATTGCTGGAAAAGGTCATGAGGATGGCCAAATTATAGGGCAGACAACTTATCCTTTTTCAGATCGTCTGAAAGCGATAGAAGCTCTAGAGAACCGAAAGAAATGACAGCTTTATGGGATAAGAAAGCACTTGTTGCTGCAATTAATGGTGTTGTAATAGGAAGCATGCCAGAAACTTTTTCTGGGGTTTCCATTGATAGCCGTACTCTTGCGGAAGGTGATATTTTTTTCTGCATTAAGGGGCATCATCTTGATGGTCATGATTTTGCTGCGCAAGCTTATGAACGAGGTGCAGGGGTTCTTATCGTTGCGGAACACCGTTTAAGGGATATGAAAAAGATATCGGCTCCACTTATTGTTGTTCCTGATGTTTTGCAAGCCTTGGAAAAACTTGCACAAGCTGCACGCAAACGTTCAAGAGCTAAGATTATTGCGATAACAGGATCGGTGGGAAAAACAACGACAAAAGAAGCTTTGAAACAAGCACTTGCAACGACTGGGAACGTTCATGCGAATCTCGCTTCTTTAAATAATTGCTGGGGGGTTCCACTCACTTTAGCGCGGATGCCTATGGAGAGTGATTATGGTATCTTTGAAATTGGCATGAATCATAGAGATGAAATTCGCCCTCTGGTCAAACTGGTTTGTCCGCATGTTGCTCTCATTACGCATATTTGTGCAGGACATATGGGTTTTTTCAAAAATCTTGAAGAAATAGCAAAGGCAAAAGCTGAAATTTTTGAAGGATTAGATGAGAAAGGCATTGCCGTTTTAAATGCGGATAGTGATTTTTTTTCTTATCTCATTCAAAAAGCAAAGAAATGCGGTGTAAAGAATATCTTAAGCTTTGGTGAGAGCAAAAATGCTGATTATCAAGCGCGAGATATACGTCTTCTAACTGATCGTTCTTCTATGATTGTACGTATTAGGGAGCGGGATAGGGAGGTTCAAATTGGTGCTCCCGGACGCCATATTGTGCAAAATAGTTTAGGGGTTATTGCTGCTTGTGATGCTATGGGAGTTGAGTTAGAGCCTGTTCTTCTTTCTTTTCGCCATTTTTCTTCTCAAAAGGGGCGAGGTGTTCGTTATCGACTGTCTTTATCAAATGGGGGTGAATTTTATCTCATTGATGAAAGCTATAATGCAAATCCTGCTTCTATGCGTGCTGCGCTTGAGCTTCTTGCTACAGGACCAGTCGGGGAAGAGGGGCGGCGAATTGCTATTTTAGGAGATATGCTAGAGTTAGGGGAGTATAGTGAAAAGCTTCATCGTGATTTAATAAAGCCAATACGTCTTTCCGGTGCTAATCCGGTTTTTCTATTTGGTGAGGCGATGAAATCTTTAGTTAGTGATTTGTCTGCTGGTGTTAAGGTTCATTATGCTGAAAATATTGAGAAAATTTTATCTCTCCTTTTAGCAGAAATTTCTTCTGGGGATCTGCTTATGGTTAAATCATCCAATAGCCTTTGTTCATCAAATATTGTGACTGCATTGCTTGACCGCTATAAAGCGGTTTCTTCATAATTTTAAGAGGTTTTTTGTACCATGATGCTGTTTTTTTCTTCGTTTAGTGATTGGCTTCCAGGTGTGAATGTATTTCGTTATATTACTTTTCGCACGATAGCGGCTATGCTTACTTCGGGGCTCATCGTCTTTTTGTTTGGACCTAGCATCATTGCTTCTCTTAAATTGCGGCAGGGTAAGGGGCAACCGATTCGTGCGGATGGTCCTCAAACACATTTTAAAAAGGCTGGAACACCTACAATGGGTGGATTGATGATTTTAACCGGCATTGTGGTATCGGCATTTTTGTGGTGTAATTTATCGAATATTTATTTTTGGGTATCGCTATTGGTTATGCTTTCTTTTGGGGCAATTGGATTTTATGACGATTATCTTAAGGTCACAAAACAAACAGACAAAGGATTTTCTGGGAAAGCACGGTTAAGTTTGGAGTTTTGTGTTGCCGCAATTGCTGCTTTTGTCATCCTACAAATTGGCTCATCTGGATTCGCTTTGCCTTTTTTGAAAGATTATCTTATCAATTTGGGCTGGTTTTTTATTCCTTTTTCTGCTTTTGTTATTGTCGCGACGGGTAATGCGGTTAATTTGACGGATGGACTTGATGGCCTTGCTATTGTTCCTGTGATGGTTGCAGCCTTATCTTTTGCTCTGATTGCTTATCTTTCTGGTAATATGAATTTTGCTGATTATCTCCAAATCCATTATGTATCGGGAGCAGGTGAATTGGCTGTTTTACTGGGAGCTGTTGTTGGGGCAGGGCTTGGTTTTTTATGGTTTAATGCACCACCTGCAGCTATTTTTATGGGAGATACTGGTTCGTTGGCTCTTGGAGGATTATTGGGGACTGTTGCAGTCGCTACGAAGCACGAAATTGTTTTGGCTCTTATTGGTGGGCTTTTTGTTGTGGAAGCTTTTTCGGTCGTTATTCAGGTTGGTTATTTCAAATTAACAAGAAAACGAGTGTTTCTTATGGCACCGATACATCATCATTTTGAGAAAAAAGGCTGGACTGAAAGCCAAGTCGTGATACGCTTTTGGATTATTTCAATTGTTCTTGCTCTTATTGGTCTTTCAACACTTAAATTGCGGTGAGATTTTGATTTCTGTTGCGTGTTATAAAGGACAAAAAGTTGCTTTATTTGGATTAGGAAAGTCTGGACTAGCAACGGCACAAGCATTGATGCGTGGCGGTGCAGAAGTGGTGGCGTGGGATGATAGTCCTTCAAGCGTGCAGATGGCTTTCCGGCACAATATTCCAACGCGAGATCTCCGTTATGAAGATTGGTCAGAATTTGTTGCATTGATTGTAGCTCCTGGAGTTCCTTTAAATTATCCTCAACCCCATTGGGTTGTTGAAAAAGCACGAAAAAAAAATATAGAAATTATCGGTGATATTGAATTATTTGTTCGTGCGCGCCAGCATTTTTTACAGCATTATGGTTTTTGTGACCAAGATGTTCCTTTCATTGCGATTACGGGGACGAATGGAAAGTCAACCACAACGGCTTTACTTGCGCATTTGTTGGAAAAAATGGGTTATGATGTGCAGGTGGGGGGGAATATCGGAAAGGCAATATTGACGCTTAAGCCATTTGTTAAAAAACGTATCTATGTGATTGAATGTTCATCATTTCAAATTGATCTTACACCCTCTCTTCAGCCGACCATTGGACTTTTATTGAATTTAACACCTGATCATATTGATCGACATGGGAGTTTTGCCTGTTATGTGCAAACCAAAAGGCATCTGATTGCTCAGGCTTCTCAGGCTTTTATTTCAGTTGATGATGCAGCTTGTAGGGTTTTATATCAACAGTTGCTTCATGAGGGAAAAAAAATTGGGGCAATTTCTAAGGATCATTTTGTTGAAAATGGTTTTTATGCAGATGAGACTAAGCTCTTTTCTGTTTATCAAGGACAGCGTCATATGCTTGCAGATCTGACGTCTATGACTGCTTTGCGCGGACGTCATAATGCGCAAAATGCCCTTATGGCATTAGCAACGTTGCAGGCTTTAAAAATAACCGATCCTTCTATGAACAAGCATTTAGCAAGTTATAAAGGGCTGGATCATCGTATGCAGCAGGTGCGTAAAATGGGGTCGGTTTTGTTTATCAATGACAGCAAGGCGACTAATGCAGATGCAACAGCTCCTGCGCTTTCCACCTTTAATGATATTTTTTGGATTGTTGGGGGACAGGCAAAAAAGGGAGGAATAGAGTCTCTTAGAGAATTTTTTCCTAAAATTCGTAAAGCCTATTTGATTGGGAGCGCGGCGGAAGAATTTGCTCGCACTATTGGATCTGCTTTTCCCTTTTCTATGAGCTTAACTTTGAAAAATGCGGTGCGTGAAGCAGCTGTTGACGCAATGGGTTGTAAGGAAAAAGAGGTGACGGTTCTTTTGTCACCTGCTTGTGCAAGTTATGACCAATTTAAAAATTATGAAATGCGAGGCGAAGAATTTGTCTCTTTTGTGATGCAGTTACAATAAAAAAAATCATCAGTTATAAAAAAATATTTTTGCGTTAAGACTCCAGAATCTTTTTTTGTGTAATTTAGTTTTTAAAGTGTTTGTTAAATAGGCTGGGGAACCATATCACTTTGAGATAATTTATAAAATGGATAAGGTGGATACCATGGTTACGCGTGCAGATAGAGATCCAATTGCTAATTGGTGGTGGACGATTGATCGCTCTATCTTTGCAGCTTGTTTAATTTTAATGGGAATTGGCATTATGCTGTCTTTTGCTGCCAGCCCTATTATTGCAAAAAAAATCGGAATTTCTGATAGTTTTTATTTTGTTCGGTGGCATATCATTTTTAGCATTTCAGCATTTTTTACGATGGTTACCATTTCCTTTTTTTCGCTTTCTAATATTCGTCGTTTATGTGCTCTTTTGCTCATTGTAACGCTTGCTCTTATGGTTGCAACCTTATTTTGGGGTCCAGAATTAAAGGGAGCACGGAGGTGGATTCTACTATTTGGTTTTTCTGTACAGGCTTCAGAGTTTATGAAGCCAGCTTTTGTGGTTATGTCCGCTTGGCTTTTTTCAGAACAGATACGCAGGAGGGGAATTCTGGGTTATACGTTAGCGATTCTACTTTATGCCATTTGTTGTGTGCTTCTGGTTTTGCAGCCTGATATTGGACAAACAGTTTTAATAAGTGCAACATGGGGGGGGCTGTTTTTTATTGCTGGTGTACCTCTTACTATTATTTTTCTCTTTCTCATTTTAGGCGTTGTAGGAATTATTTTAGCTTATCTTTTTCTGCATCATGTGCGCGAGCGTATCAATGGTTTTTTGACAGGTGAAGGGGATACGTTTCAAGTGGATGTAGGACGTGAGGCTATTTTGAATGGTGGTTGGTTTGGGCAAGGTCCTGGGGAGGGAACAGTAAAACGTATCATTCCTGATAGCCATACAGATTTTGTATTTTCCGTTGCTGCTGAAGAGTATGGTATTATTCTTTGTTTATTAATTATGATGCTTTTTGGCTTTATCGTTATGCGTTCATTGTATATAGCCATGAATACACGTGATTCCTTTATACGTCTTGGTATTACTGGCATAGCAATGATGATTGGCTTTCAATCAGCTATTAATATGGCCGTTAATCTTCACTTAATTCCTCCAAAAGGCATGACATTGCCTTTTATTTCTTATGGTGGTTCTTCGATGGTGGCGATTGCGTTTTCAATGGGCATTTTGCTCAGTTTAACACGTCGTTGGCCAGAAGCACGCCTTTCAGCTTTTTCTTCCTCTTCTGTCTTGGATACTCCTTATGAATGATAAAAAAGTTATTGTTTTGGTGGCTGGTGGTACAGGTGGACATCTTTTTCCTGCTGAAGCCCTTTCTGTTGAATTAAGGCAGCGTGGATATGATGTTCATTTAATAACAGATGAAAGAGCACGACCTTTTGTTCGCTGCTTTGATGAAGAGCATATTCATATCGTTTCATCGGCAACATTTACACGACGCCATCCTTTTGCTCTGATAAAGACGTTTTGGTCTTTGCTAAGGGGTATGGGGCAATCGTTGGCGTTGTTTTATAAATTACGTCCTGTTCTTGTTGGAGGATTTGGAGGGTATCCGAGCTTTCCTCCTCTTTTTATTGCGGCCTTAACGAGGCGTGTAACATTTATTCATGAACAAAATGCTGTTATGGGGCGTGCCAATCGGGTGTTGGCAATTTTTGTGCGTGCAATCGCTGGTGGTTTGTTGTCGCCAAATGGCGCTTATGCTCATAAAATACTTTTGACGGGGAATCCTGTTCGTGAGGCTGTGTTGAAGGCGGCCAAAATTCCTTATCATCCCTCAACTGGTGAAGAGCCATTTCATTTTTTGATTTTTGGAGGTAGCCAAGGGGCTTCTGCTTTTTCACATATTGTTCCAGAAGCTATTGCTTTATTCGATGATAAGAACCGTAAACGTTTACGAATTGTGCAGCAAGTTCGAGGTGAAGCAGAAGGGTTGATCAAAATCTATCGTGATATGGGCGTACAAGCAGAGGTAGCTCCTTTTTTTGATGATATGGCTGAACGTATGGCACATGCCCATTTTATTTTGTCGCGCGCTGGGGCTTCATCTGTTTGTGAGATAGCGGTGATTGGTAGACCTGCTTTGCTTGTTCCCTATCCCCATGCTTTAGACCATGATCAGGCTGCCAATGCAGCTCTGCTTGCTCGTGTAGGTGGTACGCAAATTGTATCAGAAAAAGATTTAAATGCACAAAAGCTTTTTTCTCTTTTAATGCACGCTTGTTGTGCGCCCCATTTATTAGAAAAACAAGCGCTTTCTGCAAAAAAAGTTGGGCAACCTCATGCAACCCGTTGTCTTGCTGATATGGCTGAATCCTTAATTTCAGGGCGATTGTTGTCAGATATAAAAGAGGAGCTTTTTAATGAAAATGCCACTTGATATAGGCGTTATCCATTTTATCGGAATCGGGGGGATCGGTATGAGTGGAATTGCGGAGGTTTTTTATAATCTTGGCTATAAAGTTCAAGGGTCAGATCAAGTTGAGAGTGCGAATGTTGAACGTTTGCGGAGAAAAGGAATTAACGTTCATATAGGTCATTGTGCTGAAAATTTAGGGAATGCAGAGGTTGTTGTTTTTTCTACTGCCGTTAAAAAAACAAATCCTGAGTATATTGCTGCAAAGGAAAGACATTTACCGCTTGTCAGACGTGCAGAAATGCTAGCGGAGCTGATGCGGTTTCGGCGTGCAATTGCGGTGGGTGGTACACATGGTAAAACAACGACCACATCAATGGTCGCAGCTCTCCTTGATGCTGGTCATTTTGATCCAGTGGTGATTAATGGCGGTATTATTAATGCTTATGGTACGAATTCTCGTACAGGAGATGGCGATTGGATGATTGTTGAAGCTGATGAAAGTGATGGTACATTTTTAAAGCTGCCTGCTGATATTGCTGTTATTACTAATATTGACGCTGAGCATTTAGATCATTATGGAAGTTTTGATGCTGTGCGTGAGGCTTTTCGGCAATTCGTAGAAAATGTTCCTTTTTATGGTTTTGCTGTTTTGTGCCTTGATCATCCAGAGGTTCAGTCATTGGCGGGCCGTATTGATGATCGTTGGGTGATCACTTATGGTGCAAATCCACAAGCGGATGTTCGTTTTCTTAATCTTTCGATGGATGGTCAAAAAACGCATTTTGATGTTCTTGTTCGCTCACGCAAAACAGGAAGAAAAATTGAGTTGAAAAATTTGCTTTTGCCCATGGCAGGACAGCATAATGTTGCTAATGCAACGGCGGCGATTGCTATTGCGCATGAACTAGGCATTTCAAATGAAGCTATAAAAAGGGGCTTAGCAGAATTTGGCGGAGTAAAACGGCGTTTTACGCGAACAGGAAGTTGGCGGGGTATTGAAATATTTGATGATTATGGACATCATCCTGTTGAAATAAAGGCTGTTTTGCGTGCAGCACGTGAGAGTGCAAAAGGGCGTGTTATTGCGATTGCACAACCCCATCGGTATTCACGTTTGTATCATTTATTTGATGATTTTTCTGCTTGTTTTAATGATGCAGATACAGTGTTGATTACGCCCGTTTATGCGGCTGGTGAAGAGCCTATTGTAGGATTTGGTTCTCAAGAATTGGTAGAGCATATTAAAATGGCGGGTCATCGTGATGTGCGCTTGATACATAGTCTGGAAGATGTTGTGTCTTTTGTCTCAAAATTTGCTCAGGCAGAGGATTATGTTGTTTTTCTTGGTGCTGGCAATATCACACAATGGGCTTGTGCGTTGCCTCATCAATTAGCGGTATTGGATGGTCATGGTAAATTTTCAGCACATTGATGGTGAGGCGCTATTGGCGCAATTGCAACCGCTGTTGGGTGGCGTGAGAGGCAAACTTACACCTAATGTTGAAATGCGTAAGGTAACGTGGTTTCGCACGGGTGGGTTGGCAGAGCTTTTTTATCAGCCTGTTGATGAACAAGATTTGGCTCTCTTTCTTCAAAATTTGCCTGAATTTGTTCCTGTAACAATTGTCGGTATCGGTTCTAATCTTCTGGTGCGTGATGGGGGCGTTCCTGGTGTTGTGATTCGTCTTTCGCCAAAAAACTTTGGGCAAGTGCAGCAAGTTTCTCCAAAAGGCTTTTTAGTTGGTGCTGGTACGGCGGATAAACATTTAGCTGTTGCCGCTTTAAAGGCAGGAATTGCAGGTTTTCATTTTTATCATGGTATTCCTGGTGCTCTTGGAGGAGCTCTCAAAATGAACGCGGGTGCGAATGGTATTGAAACCGCAGCGCGTGTTGTTGAGGTCTATGCGCTGGATCGTAAAGGGCAACGTCATATCTTGAGTTTGAAAGATATGCATTATTCCTATCGCCATTGTGATATTCCTAAAGATTTTATTTTTACAGCTGCTTTATTGGAAGGAAAACTTGGTAATAAAGATGATATTCGTGCTGCTATGGATGAAGTTTCCCTCCACAGAGAAACAGTACAACCCATTCGTGAAAAGACAGGAGGATCAACGTTCAAAAATCCTGAGAATGGATCTGCGTGGCGCGTGATTGATGAAGCAGGGTGTCGTGGTTTACGGATTGGTGGCGCTCAAATGAGTGAAATGCACTGTAACTTTATGATTAATACAGGGCAAGCAACAGGATATGATCTTGAAGCATTGGGAGAAACAGTGCGTGCGCGTGTTTTTGCAAATTCAGCCCACCTTTTACAGTGGGAAATAGAGCGTATCGGTCAATTTGAGCGTGGTCGAAGTGTTTCTCCTTTTGATCCATTTCATTGATTTATTGTTCACTAAAAAAGTGCAAATAAAAAATTGAGTCATTTCAAAGAGATAATAAAAAATTTCTATTAAGAATCAATAAATTAACAAAGAATCTCTTGCATCAGGCTTTTGAGTCTGATTCATTATGCAAAATGCTAGGTTATTGATTCGCAAGGATAAACCTTGTTTTTTCTGTATGTGGTGCTGATGTATTTTATATAGACTACATATAGTATGCGAAAGAGGGTGATTTATTATGAGAGATAAACATATAGCTGTGTTAATGGGAGGTTTTTCTTCTGAACGGTCTGTAAGTTTATCTTCAGGGGCGGCTTGTGCTGATGTTCTAGAGCTGCAGGGGTATCGCGTGAGCCGCGTGGATGTTGACGCTCATATTGCTTCTGTTCTTGAACAGTTGCAGCCTGATATTGCCTTCAATGCATTGCATGGTCCATTTGGTGAAGATGGCCGGATCCAGGGGATTCTTGAATATTTAAAAATTCCTTACACCCATTCTGGTGTGATGGCATCCGCTTTGGCAATGGATAAGGGACGTGCAAAAATTATCGTTGCAAATGTTGGGGTTTGTGTTGCTCCTTCTCGTATCATGAGCCGCTTTGCTTTGGGACAAACGCATCCCATGGAGCCTCCTTATGTAATTAAACCTGTGTGTGAAGGATCAAGTTTTGGTGTTGTCATTGTCCAGGAAAATGAAGCAGCACCGCCGCATAATATTGGGGGAGCTGAGTGGGGGTATGCCGATGAGGTGATGATTGAAAAATATATTCCTGGTCGTGAATTGACTTGTGCTGTTTTGGGGAATGAAGTGCTGGATGTGTGTGAAATTCTTCCCAATAAACACTTTCCATTCTACGATTATGACTCGAAATATAAAACGGGTGGTTCTCTTCACATTTGTCCTGCACAACTTTCACTAAATATTTACCAAAGTGTGCAAAGAATGTCTTTAGCAGCCCATCAGGCGATAGGGTGTCGAGGTGTTAGCCGTTCTGATTTTCGTTTTGATGAGAAAACGGGAGAATTGGTTTGGCTTGAAATTAATACGCAACCCGGTATGACATCGACGTCTCTTCTTCCTGATATTGCAAAAGCGAGCGGCCGTACTTACGGCGATATTGTTCAATGGATGGTGGAGGACGCATCATGTATGCGTTGAATGTTAATAAAACAAATGTTCCGATGGAGGTGCTTTCAGTGCCGGCTTTGCCACGTCTTTATCGTCGTTTCCTCCGGTTTATGTTTGAGTTTGTTTTTGTCAATATTCATATTCCACGCCATTTCGGTTCTTTTGCGGTGGTATGGTTTTTCTTTGTTACGGCTTTTTATGGACTTTCATCAAGTGGTCAGATGGCTGTGATCGTAAACACGATCATATTAGATAGTAGTTTTGTGGTCACTCATGTCGATATAAGCGGCAATAAGCGCTTGACAAAGCAGGATATTTTTAAAATTTTAAAACTTGATGTTGCGCCTTCTATATTCACTTTTGATGTTGAAAGAGCACGTTCTCTTTTGGAAAAACAGGCTTGGGTGCAATCGGCTAATGTTCAGAAAATTTATCCTAATAGAATGCGCATTTCCATCGTGGAGCGTGAACCCTATGCTATTTGGCAACATGATAGCATAGTGGATATTGTTGATAATACAGGTCGTGTCATTGTGCCCTTTAAAGGGGAAATTGTTCGGGATTTACCTCTTGTGGTTGGGCAGGGTGCGCAAAATGCTGCTAAAGTGTTTATTCAAGCGCTGTCGGTCTATCCGGAAGTATATGATCGTATTCGTGCTTTCGTGCGGGTAGGTGATCGACGTTGGGATCTTGTTTTGGATAATGGAATGCGCGTTATGTTGCCTGAAAATGGTGCCCTTGAAAAGCTTTCTTCTCTTGTTTCGTCCGGTATAATGCAAGATCTTTTATCTCGCGATATTCGCAGTGTTGATTTACGTCTTGCTGATAGAATTACTGTTTCTTTATCAGATGAAACGTTGGAGCGTTATCATGCTACTGTGGAAGAAGAAGAACGTATTTTAAAGACACGAAAGGCAGGAAACCCATGATGTTGCTTAGATCACATCATCTGGGAGGGCGTAAAACACGTTTTTTAACGGTTCTTGATGTCGGTTCAAGTAAGATTGTTTGTCTTATTGCTTGTTTGCGTCCTTTAAAGCATGCACACTATTTACATGGTCGTACACATTCTACGGAAATTCTAGGCTTTGGAGTGCAGCGTTCACGCGGTATTAAATCCGGTGTTGTCATGGATATGTTTGCAGCAGAACAATCAATAAGATTGGCTGTTGATGCGGCAGAAAAAATGGCTGGTTTGGTGGTGGATTCAGTGATTGTGAATTTTTCCTCAAGTCGATTACAAAGTGCTTTGATTAATGGAAAAGTTCATTTGAATGGTCGTGAAGTCACCAAGCGTGATATGCGTATGGCCTTTTCAGATGTTTCGCGTAAAGCTTTTGATGCTGAACGTCATGTTATGCACTCAGTTCCAGTTTCTTATGTATTGGATGGAGATAAAGGAATTTCTGATCCTGTCGGAATGGCAGGGGAAACATTTGGTGTTGACGTGCATGTGGTAACAGCTGAAACAGCTTCTTTGCGTAATTTAGAAGCTTGCATTAATCGTGCACATTTGAGTGTTGAAGCAATGGTTGCTACTCCCTTTGCAAGTGGTCTTTCTGTCTTGATGAATGATGAGGCGCATTTAGGGGCTGCATGTATTGATTTTGGTGGTGGAACAACAACATTTTCAGTGTTTTTTGAGGGAAAATTTATTCATGCGGATGCTCTTGCTGTTGGGGGTCATCATGTCACTCTTGATGTTGCGCGCGGATTTTCTATGTCTCTAACAGAGGCGGAACGTTTAAAAGTTGTTTATGGTTCAGCACTTTTAACAAGTACCGATGAGCGGCAAATGATTAATGTAGCAGAAATTGGGAGTGAACAGCGTGAAACTCAATATCCTCGCGCGGTTCTTGGGCGTATCATTCGTGCGCGTGTTGAAGAAATTTTAGAAATGGTCCGTGATTGTTTAAATCGTTCTGGTTTTGGTCACATCATTGGTAAACGTGTTATTTTGACTGGGGGAGCAAGCCAGTTAACAGGATTGCCAGAAATGGCACGTACTATATTAGGAAGAAATGTTCGTATCGGGCGGCCTTTAGGTATTTCGAGGCTTCCTTCTCTTGCAAAAGGGGCGGCGTTTACATCTGCTGTTGGGTTGTTAATTTATCCGCAATTGGTGGGTTTTGAAGAAAAAACAATGCAGGCGGCAGGAAATCATTTGTCGATGGGCACGCGTGGGTATTTTCAGCGTGTTGGTCAGTGGTTGCGTGAGAGTTTTTAGTTAAGTCTAGTTGGATAAATTTCATCGCTTTGGCTTGCGGTGTCTTATGAGAAGGAAAAGAAAATGACGATTAATCTGCATCGGCCAGATATCGCGGAATTGAAGCCACGCATTACCGTTTTTGGTGTTGGAGGTGGTGGCGGGAATGCCGTGAATAATATGATAAATGCTGGTCTTCAGGGAGTTGACTTTGTTGTTGCAAATACGGATGCACAGGCTTTGGCTATGTCAAAGGCTGAACGTGTTATCCAACTTGGGGCAGCTGTGACAGAAGGTTTGGGTGCTGGTGCTTTACCGGAAGTTGGACAAGCGGCGGCAGAGGAATGTATTGATGAAATTATCGATCATCTTGCAGACTCTCATATGGTTTTCATTACTGCTGGTATGGGGGGAGGAACTGGAACAGGGGCTGCTCCCGTTGTTGCTCGCGCAGCGCGTGAAAAAGGTATTTTGACTGTTGGTGTTGTGACAAAGCCGTTTCAGTTTGAAGGCGCACGTCGTATGAAAACGGCAGAGGCTGGTATTGAAGAATTACAAAAGTCTGTCGATACATTGATTGTTATTCCCAATCAAAATCTTTTCCGTATTGCAAATGATAAGACAACGTTTGCTGATGCTTTTGCTATGGCTGACCAAGTGCTTTATTCTGGTGTTGCTTCCATTACGGATTTGATGATTAAAGAGGGTTTGATTAATCTTGATTTTGCTGATGTTCGCTCTGTTATGCACGAAATGGGTCGAGCTATGATGGGAACGGGTGAGGCATCTGGTGATGGGCGTGCTTTGGCTGCGGCTGAAGCTGCTATTGCAAACCCATTGTTGGATGATACCTCTATGCGTGGGGCGCGTGGTTTATTGATTTCTATTACGGGTGGTCGTGATATGACTCTTTTTGAGGTTGATGAAGCTGCTAATCGTATTCGTGAAGAAGTGGATGCTGATGCGAATGTGATCTTTGGCGCTATTGATGATGAGTCATTGGAAGGTGTTATTCGTGTTTCTGTGGTTGCCACCGGTATTGATCGTGAAGTTAGTGATGTGGTTCAGTCCTCTCATCCTCAGATTCAAAGGCCTGCTTCTTCAATGCGCAAGAGCGATCCTGGAACGTCACACAGTTCTTTTCATGTTCAGTCATCGCCACTGCGTTCTGAGTCAATGGTAGAAGTGATCGAATCACTTGAAATAGAGAAGGGTAAATCAACCGGAGAACAGTTCCGTCCCAAAAGTCAAATTTTTGCACATCCTACAGAAGCAATGACGACACGAAGTGCGACGAATGCTGTTACGTATGGTTCAAATGCTGTTCAGGAACAGAGATCAAATGTGCCCCGTATGCAAGTAAGTCGTGGTTCTCAACAGGCTATGACTGCTCCCGTGAGTATGGAGGCAACAGCGCATGTTCTTGATGAGATGACAGGGGTTGTGAAGCAAAAAGAAAAGCCAGTGCAACCAAAACAAATGCAACAAATGCAAGCGCGCGCTCCAATGCGTATGCCTGAGTTAAAGGATTTTCCTCCTGTTGCTCATGGACAAAGTCAAAGGACATCTGTGACTGATCAAGGTCCTCGTAATCTTTGGCAGCGTTTGAAACAGAGCTTGACGCATCGTGAAGAAGCAGAGCCAGAAGCGAGGCTGGAGCCTGCTGTTAGATCGTCTCAGCAGCAAGAGTCTCATGTTTACAATAAAAATTCTCAGGCGCTTTCTCAAGATGCTTCTGTTTATGTTCCACGTCGTTCTGGTGAGCTGCACCCTCAGGTACCACAAGATCAGCGTACTTTTATAAGTGAAGAAGATCAGTTGGAAATACCAGCATTTTTACGTCGTCAAGCAAATTAATTGATGAAAAATGAGGCAAAGTAAGCAATTTTATTACCTCTTTTATGATCAGTCAAAAATTATACAGTAAAATATATTGCTGTTTTTTTGGATAAAATACTTTTTTAAAAAAAACCGCTTATACTAAGCGGTTTTTTTATTATTTACTATGAATATTTTTTATGATTTTATAAATTTTGTTAAAAGATGTAAAAGCAATTCAATAAAATAATATGATGAACTTGGTGCCAAAATATCAGTCTACTCTTAAAAAAGCAGTAACATTTAAGGGGATTGGCGTTCACAGTGGCTGTTTGTCAGTGGTGAAGGTTTGTCCAGCGGATGTTGGGTGTGGTATTATTTTTAAGCGTTGTGGATTAGACGGAACAGAGAAAATATTTCAAGCCCATGCATCGCAAACAGGAGCAACTGAATTATCAACGGTACTTGGAGATGGAGATGTAAGGGTTGAAACAATTGAACATTTGATGGCAGCAATTGCTGCTTATAATTTGGATAATCTTGTTATTGAAATGTCACATAATGAGATTCCTATTTTGGATGGTTCAGCGTGGCTATATTGCCAAGCTTTTGAAGATGTTGGCATTGTACAGCAAAATGCGTTACGTTCTTATTTCATTATAAAAAAGCCGTTGCGGGTTGAAGAGGCTCATGGTGTTGCAGAGCTTTTGCCATTCGATGGACGTCGTTTTGATATAACGATCTCTTTTCCTTCTTCTGCTATTGGTAAGCAACATTTCAGTTTTGATCTTACCACACGAGGGTTTAGAGATGATTTGTCACGTGCGCGCACGTTTGGTTTTCTCAAAGACGTGGAAAAATTAAGGCTTTCTGGAAAGGCGAGAGGCGCTTCTTTGGAAAATTCTCTTGTTATCGACCTTAATGATAAAATTTTAAATCCCGATGGTCCTTATTGGGAGAATGAATGTGTTCGGCACAAGATGCTTGATGCGATTGGTGATACTGCTTTGCTTGGGGCGCCTTTTATTGGATTATTTCGTTCTTATTGTAGTGGACATAGAATTAATGCGCAATTGGTGAAGGCTGTTTTGGCAGACGAATCACATTACGAAAAAAGCTTTTTAGAGAAAGAGTAAAAAAATTGACAAGATTTTTTTATCGTTTATTTGATTTTTAAGGGGATGATTGACCTAAACTGCTAAATTGGTTATGTGGATTTTAAAGTGATATGGTATAAGACCTTTGATAACTTGTTTTTGCTACAAGGTGATATTCTGTGGAGGCCGGAAAAACTATGAAAAAATCTCATGTGTGCATTGGAAATATGACATATAGAAAATTTAACATTGTACGCAAGATATTGGGGGTGGTGCTTTTGGGAAGCACCTGTATGTTGGCGGGATGCCTCTTTAAAGAGAAAAATACCCTTGATCCATCTGCTTATGTTTTGAAAATAGAGCCACCAGATGTTTTATATAATCAGGCGCTTGCTAGCCTTGAGAGTGGGAAGCTTGGGGATGCATCGAAGAAGTTTTTGAAGATTGAAAAGCAGTATGCTTATACAGACTGGGGGCGTAAATCTTTGGTCATGGGTGCTTTTACTAATTACCGACTCGGAAAGTATGATGATTCAATTAGTATGGCTCAACGCTATATTACTCTTTATCCAGGGTCGACTGACTCGGCTTATGCGTACTATATTATTGGTCTTTCTTCTTTCCGTCGGATTCCTGATGTTACGCGTGATCAACGTGATACGAAACGTGCTATTGCTGCTATGCAGCTCCTTATAGAGCGTTATCCTAATTCTGAATATGTCAAGGATGCTAAGGATAAAATACGTTTTGGGCGCGAACAGCTGGCTGGCAAAGAAATGCAGATTGGTCGTTATTATGAAGAGGGGCGGCGCTATCTTGCGGCAAGTAGACGGTTTCGTACCGTGGTTGAAGAGTATTCCGATACAAATCAAATTGAAGAAGCGCTTTTCCGCTTGACGGAAGTTAATCTTGCTCTTGGCTTAACGGCGGAAGCGCAGACGGCAGCAGCTATTTTAGGACGTAACTATCCCAAAAGTGAGTGGTATAAATTTTCTTATAATCTCTTGCAGAAGAATAAAATATCGCCACGCGAGCATAAATCTTCTTGGATCTCAAATGCTTTAGGTGGTGATAAGAAGAGGGTACGTTGATTCTCTATGCTGGTACAGCTTTCGATTCATAATATTGTTTTGATCGAAACGCTCGATATTCATTTTACGGCGGGGTTGACGGTTTTAACTGGAGAAACAGGTGCGGGGAAGTCTATTCTCCTTGATGCTTTATCACTTGCTCTAGGGGGGCGGGGTGATGCTTCGCTTGTGCGTCATGGTGCTGAGCGCGGGCAGGTCACAGCTGTTTTTGATGTGTCTGTTTCACATCCTGCACGTCAACTTATTCGTGAGAATGGTCTTGATGATGAGGGTGATATTATTTTACGACGTGTGCAATCAAGTGATGGACGCAGCCGTGTTTTTATCAATGATCAGGTGTCTAGTGTTGCATTGATGCGGAGTGTTGGCCGTTTGCTGGTTGAAATCCATGGACAACATGATGATCGTGCGCTTGTTGATGTTGCTACACATCGCCAATTATTAGATGCCTTTGGTGGTCTTGAGGATGAAGTGGAAAATTTGCGTCAGTGTTATTACACATGGCGTGAATTTGAGGAGCGTTTGCAACGGCAGCGTCTTAAAGTAGAGAGTGCTGTACGTGAGGTTGATTATCTTCGTGCGTGTGTAGAAGAGCTTGAAAAGCTTGATTTTAAAGTTGGTGAAGAGGATACTCTTTCTCTTCGTCGTGCCGATATGCTTAAATTAGAAAAAATAGCGACGGATATTAAAGAAGCGGATGATCTTTTAACGGGTCAAAAATCACCAATCCCAGTGCTTTCCAATTTGGTGAGGCGTTTGGAGCGGAAAATTCCTGAAGCACAAGAGCTTATTGCACCAGTGGTGAAATCTATTGATGAGGCATTGCATGCACTTGCAACAGCGCAAGAAGGTATTGAGACGGCAATACGAGCATTAGATTTTGAACCTGATGAATTGGAACGGATAGAAGAGCGTCTTTTTTCTCTTCGGGGTTTTGCTCGTAAATATCAAGTTTCTGCGGATGAATTGGTTCAGTTACACGATAAGATGGATGCTGAATTAGCTGATTTTGAAGAGGCTCAGACTATATTGACACGTTTTGAAGATGAAGCAAAACAAGCACAAAAAAATTACGATACGTTAGCACAAGCGTTGTCAATAAAACGTCAAGAGATTGCAAAGCACTTGTCTGAAAGCGTGATGACTGAGTTACCGGCATTGAAATTAGAGAGGGCTGAATTTATTGTTGAAATGCAAAGTGATATCGAAAAGCGGAGTGCAGAGGGATGTGATCGTATTGAATATTGGGTGCGAACAAATCCTGGAACACGTGCTGGACCAATGCTTAGTGTGGCTTCTGGCGGTGAATTGTCTCGTTTTTTGTTGGCATTAAAAGTTGTTTTATCTGATCGAGGATCAGCACCGACGCTGATCTTTGATGAAATTGATACAGGCGTTGGGGGTGCTGTTGCAGCTGCTATTGGGCAACGGTTGCAACGCTTATCAGAACATGTTCAGGTTTTCGCTATTACGCATGCTCCACAGGTTGCATCGAAAGCGCATGGTCATTTTCTTATTTCAAAAATTGAGAGTCATGATAAAGGACGCTTTGTTACTGCTATTCATAAAATGGAAGAGCATGAGCGTGCAGAAGAAATTGCTCGTATGTTGGCAGGAGAACAGATTACTGAAGAAGCGCGTGCAGCGGCTCAAAAGCTTCTAGCATGAAGGTAATTAGTCAGCGATAAAAATACTGGAAAGCTTGTATTTATTGAGATTCACTTTATGAGGAGGCGCGGAGATCATCCTTGTGGCAGTGCTCGTAATTTGGAATAGATTTTATGAACAAAGATGCAGATAAAAATCTCACAGCTGTTGAAGCAGAAAGTGAATTAGAGTGGTTGGCAAAAGAGATTGCACGTCATGATGTGCTTTATAATCGTGATGATCAGCCTGAAATTTCCGATGCAGAATATGATGCTTTGCGCCGCCGTAATGCAGAAATTGAAGCTCTTTTTCCAGAGCTTATTCGTGTTGATTCTCCTTCACATAAAATTGGGGCACCAATTTCTGAAAAGTTTGAAAAATCTGTTCATGCACAGCCAATGCTTTCACTGGATAATGCGTTTAGCTCTGAAGATGTTACTGAATTTGTTGAGCGTATTCGTCGTTTTTTACGGCTTCCAGAAACACAGGTGTTGGAAATAACAGCGGAGCCAAAAATTGATGGTTTATCTTTGTCTTTACGCTATGAAAAGGGGCGGCTTGTGGGGGCGGCAACGCGTGGGGATGGAACTGTCGGTGAAAATGTGACGGCAAATGCCCGAACCATTGCTGATATTCCACAAGTTTTGCAAGGTGATTTTCCTGATATAATTGAGGTGCGTGGTGAAGTTTATATGGGGCGGGAGGATTTCCAAGCACTTAATATCAGCCAACAAGAGAAGGGCAAGTTAACCTTTGCCAATCCTCGAAATGCGGCAGCTGGTTCACTCCGTCAGCTTGATTCACGGATAACCGCTAGCAGAAAGCTTCAATTTTTTGCTTATGCTTGTGGTGAGGTGAGTGAAATATTGGCAGAAAGTCAAATGGAGATGATGAAAAAGCTAAAAGAATATGGCTTTGTTATCAATCCATTAACAAAAGCCTTTAAGACGTTAGAAGAAATTATTTCTTATTATCACGATATCGAAGAATGCCGTCATTCTTTAAGCTATGATATTGATGGGATTGTTTATAAGGTTAATGATTTGATGCTCCAAAAGCGCTTGGGGTTTGTTTCTCGTTCGCCGCGTTGGGCAATCGCGCATAAATTTCCAGCAGAAAAAGCGATAGCGCTTTTGAAAGATATTGACATTCAAGTTGGTCGCACGGGAGCTTTGACACCTGTTGCACGTCTTACACCTATTACTGTTGGTGGAGTCGTGGTGACCAATGCTAGTTTGCATAATGAGGATTATATTAAGGGAATTGGTCATAAAGGAGAGCCTATTCGTGAAGGACGTGACATCCGTGTAGGCGATAGCGTGATTGTACAACGTGCTGGTGATGTGATCCCTCAAGTTATTGATGTTATTATTGAAAAACGCCCGAAAGATGCTTCTGTCTTTATTTTTCCTCATTTGTGTCCAGCTTGTGGGAGTCATGCTGTTCGTGAAGTGGGAGAAGCCGTGCGTCGCTGTACAGGGGGGCTTATTTGTCCTGCACAGGCGATTGAGCGTATTCGTCATTTTGTTGCGCGTAATGCTTTTGATATTGAGGGCTTGGGTAAAAAACAGGTAGAGTTTTTTTTCTATGCTCAAGATGAAGCGCTTTGTATTCATACACCAGCCGATATTTTTACTTTAGAACGTCGCCAAGAAAAATCTTTGATACGTTTAGAAAATATAGAAGGTTTTGGTACTGTTTCAGTTCGCAAATTGTATGATGCCATTAATGCACGTCGCGAAATTCCTTTAAGCCGTTTTTTGTTTGCATTGGGGATTCGTCATGTTGGAGAGGTGAATGCACGCCGCCTTGCGCGTACTTATAAAAATTATACAGCTTTTGAAACTGCGGCTATGGGAGCACTTATGCCATGTGATAAGGCAAATGAAAAAGGCAATGAAGCTTGGATGGAGCTTACCAATATCGAAGGAATTGGACCACAGGTAGGGAGCGCAATTGTTGATTTTTATCAAGAAGCGCATAATCGTGAGGTTTTGTCTGTTTTACTTGAAGAAGTAACTCCTCTTGATGAAGAGCCTATCACGACAGCTTCTTCCCCAATAGCGGAGAAGACAATTGTTTTTACAGGAACTTTGGCGCATATGTCACGCGATGAAGCAAAAGCATTGGCAGAGCGATTAGGGGCCAAAACATCTGGTTCACTTTCTAAAAAAACAGATCTTCTTGTTGCAGGACCTGGAGCGGGCTCCAAATTGGCTAAAGCTGAAGAATTAGGTGTTGAGGTTATCGATGAAGAGACTTGGCTACAGTTGATTGAGGAACATGATGTTTAGAGGGCGTTTTCTAGAAGATGCGTATGCTGTTTGTATGGTTATCTCTCTTACATTTTGGGGGGCTGGAATCAAAAAGGGGATAATAGGGGTTGTTTTTTTTGCAAAAATAGAGCGCCATATATTTTGATATTTATTAAGTGATTAAAAAACGTTGAATTTAAATATTAAACTTAAACTCTTATGATTAAGAATATACAAGGTTATTATTAGTAAAAGATATACGGTATCACTGTGAATCAAGGTAAAAATTGTAACTAAATATGCAGAATTTTTGAATTTAAACAGTGTAATGAGCTGGTTATAATAGGCGTTTTAGAAATGAGACGCGGAGGATTACAAAATATAATGAAAATTTCTATACAGCAGAATAAGGCTATAACTCATGTGAAGATGGTAGAGGATAGTTGATAAGCATTATCTGTTATAAGTATATCCCGTTCTGTTTCAGTTTGGGAAGAGCTTTTATCCTATCGGTAAAAAAACTTGAAGTATTTTATAGAAGCATTTTTTGTGATTGCTGATGGTAAATATGCATTTCCCTCTTTAAAAGAGAAGGGTGTGGTGTTTTTATAAGAAGCGTTAGAAGATATTTGTGTTGCCTCATTTAAAGGGGTAGTGTTGCCTCTTTTGCCCATTTTTTATCTTCTTCATTTAAGTAAGGTGCATTCATCTGATAAACGCGCGCATGGTAATCATTGAGCCATTGCCGTTCTTCTTGTGTCAAAAGCTCTGGGAGAATGAGTTTTCGATCAATAGGGCAAAGTGTAAGCGTCTCAAACGAAAGCATTTCTATATCCCCGCCATCAATTTTTTGTGCTGGCTTTACAATTATCAAATTTTCAAGACGGATACCAAAAGCACCTTCGCGATAATATCCTGGTTCGTTTGAAAGAATCATACCGGAGATGAGTTCTTGGCATCCTTTGCGGGAAATATTTTGTGGTCCTTCATGAACAGAAAGATAAGACCCGACACCATGACCGGTGCCATGAGCATAATCAAAACCAGCCTTCCACAATGCAATGCGCGCTAGAATATCAATGTCTTGTCCGCGGGTTCCTTTTGGAAAGTAAGCAGTTGAAAGAGCAATCATACCTTTGAGGACAAGCGTGAAACAGCGTTTTTCTTCTTCTCCAATATTCCCAATTGCTACTGTACGTGTGATATCTGTCGTTCCATCACGATATTGTCCGCCTGAATCAACAAGATAAAGTTCACCCGCATTGAGTTGTTTATTTGTTTGTGTTGTTACACGATAATGAATAATGGCGCCATTTTCTCCTGCTGCTGAAATTGTATCAAAAGAAAGATCTTTAAGTTCTTCTCCCATTTCTTTTGCTGTATTTATGCGAAATTCTTCTAATTTTTGCGCAGCAGAAATTTCACTTATTGACCCTGGTATTTGTTTATCTAACCAGGAAAAAAAACGGGTTAGGGCAACACCATCGCGTAGATGCGCTTTGCGTGCGCCATTGAGTTCTGTGTCATTTTTAATGGCACGTGGTAGAGCGGCAGGATCGGTAAGTGTGATGAAAGAGCTATTTTTTTCTTCAATAACAGTTCGTAATTTTTCGCATGTTAGCTGTGGATCTAAGGCAAACACTGTCCCTTTTTGAACATACTCTTTGATCTTTGGAATAAGCAGTTCTGGTTCATATAATTTTGCATAACGTTCCAGATATTGTTTCTGTTCTACACCAAGTTTTTTGCTGTTAATGAATAAGACTGGTGTTTCTTGGATGGGAATGAGAGCAAAACAAAGGGAAAAAGGTGTGTTGGAAACATCATTGCCACGTATATTGAATGTCCATGCAATGGAGGAGGGGTCTGTAAAAATAAAAGCATTTGCATGAGTTTTCTGTATATCTTTGTAAATCAAAGCGAGTTTTTCATCCGTATTGCACCCAGCATATTTGAGAGGGTGAATTGATAGGGCAGCTTGTGGCAATGATGGCTGATCATGCCAAAGCAGATCAATGGGATTGGAGTGAATTGCTACAAGTTTTCCACCTGCTTTCATTTCTAATGCGTTTCTCAATGCATCGGTGGCAGTGATGGTGTGGAGCCATGGATCAAAGCCAATAGAAAGTTTTTGAGCATTTTTTTCAAGCCATTGTGAGGGAGGGCAAGTTATGAGATCTTCATAATCAAAAATATTAGGATCAGTTTGTTGGCGAACTTGGAGCTTATATCGTCCGTCTGTAAATATGATGGCTTTGTTTTTTAAAATCAGTGCAATCCCAGCTGATCCAGTAAAGCCGGTTAGCCAGCTAAGGCGTTGAGCATGGGGAGGGACATACTCTCCTTGATGTTCATCGCACCGCGGAACAAGAAAACCATCGAGACCAAGGCGGTCAAACTCTTTACGCAGAGAGGCAATGCGTTCTAGAGCATGGGCTGGATTTGTTGTCGCCTCAAAAGATTGATACATAATGACGTCCTTTTCTTTTACTTTATTTCAGATGTATCGTAACCCATCCTTGACGGTGGTATGTTTCAATGTGTTTCAGTCCTTGTTTTACATAAGCCTTTAAAACATCTGCATGTTGTTCTTCAAGAACTCCAGAGAGTATCAGTGATCCACCTTTTTGGAGTGCCTTTACCATTTCTTGTGCAAGTGCGATAAGAGGATTGGCAAGGATATTGGCAACAATAAGATCAAAGGGAGCACGTGAAGCAATTTCATCATGGGCAAAATCTGTTGCTGTGACAGCTGTGATATATTTTTTTACGCCATTGAGCTGGATATTGTGTTGTGTAACTTGAATAGCGATTGGATCAATATCAGATGCAAGTATAGCAATAGGTTTGAGCATTGCGATGCCGATGGCGAGTACCCCACTGCCGGTACCAAGATCAAGTGCATTTTGGGGATTTTCATGTTCCATCACTTTGGCAATCATTTCTAAACAACCAGCTGTTGTTCCATGATGTCCGGTGCCAAAAGCTTGATTTGCTTCAATTTCAATAGGAAGAACATTGGCTGGAATGGCGTTTCGGTTGTGACTTCCATGAAGAAAAAAAGGACCGGCTTGCACAGGTTTTAGTCCTTCTAGGCTTTTTTGTACCCAATCAATGTTGGGTAAAATTTCACTGTTAATTTTATTAGGATCTATAGAAAGGATTTGGGCAAAACGTTTCGAAATATGCTCGTAGTTTTCTTGGTCTACATAGAGTGAAAGTTCATATACAGCATTTTGTTCATCTATCTCTGTAAGAGCAAGAGGATAACCTTCTTCGTCAAAGGCTGTGTCTATAAGGGTATAGAACCGTTCTGCTTCATTTTTAGAAGCAGTATAATAGAGGCGAATTTGTTGCGACATGCTGTTCTTTCTTTTGATCGGCTTTTTTTAGTTTAAGATGAGTTTTTTTAACCGTTCAATGGCGATTTCATCTTTTAATTCGCTATCGCTTTCTTTCGTGTCATAACGGATAACGCCAGCTAATTTTCCACCTTTTTTGAGTAAAAAAATTGCTGCTGTATGGTTATATGTATAGTTTCCATCTGTTCCAGGGACTTTTTCAGCAACGATGTTAAAGGAATTGACCATTTTATGAACTTTATCAGGATCTCCACTGATACCCATGATTTTATTGTTAAAATTACTGAGATATTCATGGAGCACTTCTGGTGTATCACGTTCAGGGTCAACAGTAACAAACCATATGCCTAATTTATCGGCATTGGGTCCAAGGGCTGTAAGCCATCGATCAAGATTCATCAATGTCGTAGGGCAGATTTCAGGACACATAGTGAAACCGAAAAAAACTATTGAAGGCTTGCTTCGAATATCAGCCTCAGTGATATTTTTTCCATTAGAATCAGTGAGTGTAAAATTATCACCTAAAGGCTTATTTGTCAGCGCATCATAAATAAAAATACCTGCAAGAAATATGATTGTCAGCCCCAAGATGCGTATTACATTTTTCATAGTTTGACTCTCTTAGATAGATCAAGAAATTGTAACATCGGCAGGTTTGTTTTGCAATCTCTGTTTCATGGTTGATTTTATTGGCTTGATTGGTATGTCTTTCCATATCTATTGATGAAACATTGGTGAGGGATGCATGAATATTGAGAACGATCTTCGATTTCATGAAAGTGAGCCTCGTATCCATACGACAGCACGGCTGCATGGTTGTAAATTAGGGCGCTATGTGGAAATTAATGAGCGGGTGATTTTACGGGATGTAACCGTTGGAGATTTTTCTTATTTAGAACGTAATAGTGAGGCTATTTATAGCGATATTGGGCGTTTTTGTTCTATTGCATCTCATGTACGGATGAATGCGTTGGAGCATCCTATGGAGCGCGTTTCAACGCATAAAATAACCTATCGTCCAAACGAATATTTTCGTTATATGGCTCTTGATCGTTCTTTTCGCGAAAGGCGTTGTGCAAAACGTGTTATTATTGGGCATGATGTGTGGATTGGATATGGCGCGGTTATTATGCCTGGGGTGACAGTTGGACATGGAGCAATTATTGGTGCTAACGCTGTTATAACGAAAGATGTTATGCCTTATGCGGTTGTCGCTGGTGTTCCTGCTAAACGGTTTCGGATGCGTTTTCCCAATCATGTCATAGAATGCCTTTTGGAGATGGCTTGGTGGGATTGGTCGCTTGATAAAATTTACGATGCATTGCCTGATATGCAAAATTTACCCATTGAAGTTTTTGTTCGCAAATGGAAATGATAATCAGAATAAACAAAATGGTCTCTTGCAAAAACTGATCGTGGTTTGCTTTTAGTTAAGCTTTGTTGACAAAATTATCCAGTACACGCTTTTCTCCGGCTTTTTCAAACATTATTGTCAATTTATGATCGTCTATTGCTGTAATATGACCATAACCAAATTTTATGTGAAAAATCCGATCATTGATGGAAAAATCTGATGATGCATGAGAGATTGATTGAGCGATAATTTTCCCTTCAATCGTCTTGTTTTTTTGTGCATGCTTTTGTCTTGCTGTTGCATAGCCAGTATAACAGGAATCGTGATTTTGAAAGGAAGATTTTCCATAACCACCATAAGATGTTTCCATTGCTATGGCTTCTATATGTTCTGCTGGTAATTCATCTAGAAAGCGGGAGGGAAGAGTAGATTGCCAAAGTCCATGAATTCTACGATTAGATACAAACCATATATGCAGGTGTTTTTTTGCTCTTGTGAGTCCAACATAAGCAAGACGCCGTTCTTCTTCTAATCCTGAACGTCCACCTTCATCTAATGAGCGCTGATGGGGAAAAAGTCCTTCTTCCCAGCCAGGAAGAAAAACTGTTTCAAATTCAAGTCCTTTGGCTGAATGAAGTGTCATGATGTTGACTGCATCGGTATTTTCATTGTTTTCAGCATCCATAACGAGTGCAACATGTTCCAAAAAACTTTGAAGATTTTCAAATTGTTCCATGGAACGGATCATTTCTTTAAGATTTTCTAGTCGTGTAGGAGCCTCTGGTGAGCGATCTTCTAACCACATGGTTGTATAACCAGAATCATCAAGGATAATCTCGGCAAGTTCTTTATGAGGAGTATCTTGAAGCATATTTTGCCAGCGGCGGAAGTTTTCAATAAGGCTTCGTAACGCACTGCGTGCCTTAGGCTTTAACTCATCTGTTTCAATGATGTCAGCGGCTGCAGAAAAGAGAGGAACAGCACGTGCTCGCGCACTCTCATAAAGAATGCGCAGGGTTGCATCGCCTATGCCGCGTTTCGGTGTATTAATAACACGCTCAAAAGCTAAATCATCAGCAGGTTGGACAACAACGCGTAAATAAGCCATAGCATCACGTATTTCCATTCGTTCATAAAAACGAGGACCACCAATGACGCGGTAGTTAAGACCAAGCGTTACAAAGCGATCTTCAAATTCACGCATTTGGAATGATGCACGCACCAATATAGCCATATGATTTAATGCATGACCTGTTTGGTGTGCTTGTTCAATTTCTTCTCCGATGGCACGGGCCTCTTCTTGCGAATCCCATGCTGAATGAATTTTTACTTTTTCTTCCTCACTCTTTATTTGTGCAGAAAAAAGGACTTTGCCCAGTCTTTCTTCATTATGAGCAATGAGATGGGAGGCGGTTTTAAGAATATGGGATGTTGAGCGATAATTACGTTCTAGACGAATAATTTTGGCAGAAGGAAAATCTTTTTCAAAACGTAATATATTCTCGACTTTTGCACCACGCCATCCATAAATGGATTGATCATCATCGCCAACACAACAAAGATTAATATGTTGACCTTGGGGATGTTGTGCCAAAAGGCGAAGCCAAAGATATTGTGCTGTATTTGTATCTTGGTATTCATCGACAAGAATATAGCGAAATTGAGAATGGTATTCGCGAAGAATATCTGGATTATGTTGGAAGATAGAGATAGAATGAAGCAGAAGATCACCAAAATCACAAGCATTAAGATCTTTTAATCGATTTTGATAACTGTGATAAAGTTTGCGTCCCATGCCGTTGCCAAAGGAATGAGCATCACTTTTTGAGATATGTTCTGGTGAAAGTCCTTGATTTTTCCAAGAATCAATCATCATGGCAAGGTTTCGTGCGGGCCAACGCTTATCGTCTAGTCCCTCAGCTTGAATAAGCTGTTTTAAAAGTCGAAGAACATCATCGCTATCGAGAATTGTAAAGTTTCTTTTTAAACCAACAAGCTCTGCGTGACGGCGTAAAATTTTAGCACCAGTGGAGTGAAAAGTTCCAAGCCAAGGCATACCTTCAACAACTCCTCCAATAAGTTCACCAATACGTATTTTCATTTCACGTGCTGCTTTGTTGGTGAAAGTAACAGCAAGTATTTGCTGAGGAGAGGCAAGCCCAGAGCGTAAAATATGAGAAATACGGGTTGTTAAAACGCGCGTTTTTCCTGTACCAGCACCTGCAAGAACTAAAAGAGGTCCCTCAGTATTCATAACAGCTTGTTGCTGTTCTGGATTGAGTTGTTTTAAATAGTCTGTGTTATATGATTTTTGTTCTTTTAGAGTATGGGAGGAAAAACCAGAGCTCTTTTTATCATGGTCTGGAGGGGAATCTTCTTCAAAGAAAGGTATGTTGTGATCAGAAAAATTACTCATTATATCTCTTTTGTAGTCTTTTTTTCATTGAAGTTCTAGATTAAAAAAACTTCTCTAAAAAAAGTCACAACAGCTTCAGTTGAATAAACAAAAAGAGAACGTAAAAAATAAGCATAAACATTAAAGGCGTTGGGTGAGAACGCTTTGAAGGGCATAAACGCGTAAAGAAGCCGAAAGATTGACTTGTTGTGGTCTTTTGCTATCAATATCAGTGATAATAAAGGCTAAAGATTGTCCTTTTTTGCGGGCTATATCTTTTAGAATATCTAAAAATGGCGGTTCTAAAGAGACGCTTGTTGCGTGCCCATCAACGCGAACAGATATTTTTCGTGGAATGACTTTTGACCAATCGATAGAATTATTTTCGTGCATTTTTCCACCTTTATTCGTCGTTTCGTAAACGATTTTGATCAAGAAATTTTTGCGTTTTTAAAGATTTTTGTTGCTCAAAAAATTTTTCAGTTTTTGTTCGTCCAAAACGATAACGATTTTGCTCAGCACGAAGAGATTTTTCTATACGTTTTTTTTGTTTTCGAAATCGGCGAAGATTAATCAATTCAGTCATGAGAAAATTTATTTTTTCCGAAAAGAATCTAAAGAGACAACATCAGCACTTTGTTTTGTATCGCTATTTGAAGATTCTTTATTTGTACTGAAATTTTGTTCTTTTGTAAGCGTATTTTCTTTTTTTTGTGTGTTTGATAAGGTAATGGGCGTAGTTGAGGTATTTTCTGAATTTTCACTTTCTCCAGAGGTAAGATTTGAGGGCAGATCAAATGCTGCTTCAAATGCTGCTACAGGATCATAAAAGACCTGAATAGAAGTAAAAGGAATCACGAGCTTTTCGGTTATTTCCCTGAAGGAGAGGGTTACTTCGAAAGCTGTTTCTGAAACACTGAGATCTCTAAACTGATGTTGTAAGACGATTGTCATTTGCTCAGGATAGCGATTTTTTAGCCGAGGAGAAATTTTAACACCTGGGGCATTCGTCAAAAAAGTTATAAAAAAATGATGATTTCCCGGAAGACCTGCTTTGCTAACTTCCGATAAAACTTTACGGATAACTCCACGAAGCGCATCCTGAACGAGAATATCGTAACGGATTTGATCTTTAACCATCGAAGTTTATTCCTTTTATTTCACGTAGCAGAATGGAGCGTATTGATAATGGGGCGTATTGATATTGTGTGATAGAATATATTTTAAAATTAGCAGTATTTTGTCTACGATGCACCTCAATAAATCGAATAAAAACGAAACTCTATGGTAAATAATGTCTGATAATGTCTGAAAGATCAATCAATAACATTTAAAAAAATGAAGGCTTCTGTTGCCAGGTGCCTCCGAACCCCGCTTAAACCTGCGACGGTTTAAGACTTAAATTGAAACATTCGCACTGCATTAAGCAGCGAGACGTGCTTCCGCATAGTTGTCATTTGCAACTACTCATTTAGTCCGATAACGGTGGTACTATGCCGAGTAAAAGAGCAATCTTTACGCCCTTGTCGATCCTATTTCGCCCCCACCAAAATATAACTTTGGTCTCTTATATTTTGGTGGAGGCGCCGGGTACCGCCCCCGGGTCCAATGAGTTTATTTCATTGTCCATTTATTACCATAGCTGGTAAACCAGCTCCTTAAATATAGATGAAGAACAGTCTTAGGAAAAGGGGGGGTTGTTAATATTTTTAATCCTCTAATTATTTATGGAGCTATATGATGCGGCTGTAAAGTATAGGCCGCTCATTTTTGGAGAGGAGATGATGCAAAATGACCAATAATCTAGCAGATATTAAACTATATGATTCAAACCCCGATGAAGCAGCAGTAGAACGGCTTAGCCGTCGTTTAGCTTTGGTGATGAAAAAGCAGGATGCAGCGCTTGTTGCTACATCGGATCCAAAAGAGTTAGAACGCGTTGAAAAATGGGTTCAAGATGTATTAGGCGCGGATGAGCAGAGGGCTAAAATGGCTGTGTCAAAAGTTGCAGAAATGATGTCTGGAGATCGCAGAAAAAGTCGTATGACTTTCTATTATTTGGTAGCTAAACAATTAAACGCACTTGATAAAATTTAAACAATTTTAAAATTCAATTTTGCTCAATAAAAAAGCCCAAAATTCTTTGGGCTTTTTTGTTTAGCATCGAAGGTTTAATCGGTTTCGTTTTCTTGAAGATATCCTCCTTTGCTCATATCCGGTATAAAGAGGGTGGCAATGAATGCAATGATCATTACGCCGATTACGTAAAAATAAAACAGTGATTCATGTCCTATATTTTTTAATCCAAGTGCTACGTATTCGGCAGAACCACCAAATAATGCATTGCCAATAGCATGAGAGAGACCAACTCCCAGTGCTCGTACTGAAGAGGGAAACATTGCTGATTTTACGACACCAGAGATGGATGTATACATGCTCATAATACAGAGTATTCCAATAATGGCTGATAGCGCAATCCATGGATTATGTGCGTGACCGATTATAAGAAGTCCAGGAATTGTAAAGAGAGTAGAGAGTGCACTCCAAAGGATAAGTAAAGTTCTTGTCCCAATTTTATCAGCTAGGATACCAAATATGGGTTGGAGTAATATGAAAATAAAGAGTGCCGCGGTCATTACAGTTGTAGCGGTATGTTTATCAAAACCGGTAGTTGTGATCAGATATTTCTGCATATAAGTCGTACAAGTGTAAAATGTGAGAGATCCTCCAGAGGCGAAGAGAACAATCACAAAAAATGCTTTTGTGTGTTTGCTTAGAAGCTCTTTAAGACTCCCAGTGTGTTTTTGAGAGCGGCTTTCTTTGGTGGTTGTTTCATGAAGTGAACGACGTAGATAAAGTACGACGAATGCTCCCAATCCACCAATAGCAAATGGAATACGCCAGCCCCATGTTCTTAATTGGTCTTCCGTTAGATAAAGTGCCAGAATAAATATAATAAAACTGGCTAAAAGTTGACCAGTAATAAGCGTACCAGATTGGAAAGAAGCGAAGAGACCGCGGTGTTTTTTAAGGGAAACTTCGCTTATATAAGTTGCAGCTGTACCATATTCACCACCTGCTGAAAGTCCCTGCATCATACGGATTAGGAGAAGAAGAATTGCTGCAGTTCTCCCTAAAGTTTCATAAGTGGGAAGTATGGCAATGAGAAAAGAGCCCCCACACATCATAAGAATAGATATGAGCATCGAGTTTTTTCGTCCATAACGATCAGCAATAAAGCCAAAAAGCCAACTTCCAATTGGGCGCATAAGAAAACCAATAAAGAAGATTCCTGCAGTTTTAAAAAATTGGGTAACAACATCGCCATCTGAAGGGAAAAATTGTGGTGCAAAGTAAATAGAAGCAAATGAGTAAACGTAAAAATCATACCACTCTACTAGATTCCCTGATGCGCTAGATATGATAGCGAAGATACGTTTTCTTGTATCATGTTGTACTAAAGTTGTTTCATTTTTCATGAAGTGCTCCCCTTTTAGATCTGTAGTTTATATTTTTTTATTTAAAGTTTTTTACGATTTGTATCGCCAAAACTCAGTTAGTATAATAATAATTTCTTATGAAAGCTATATGAGAGGGCTTATTTTGGTTATAGGATTATGCCTTTTGAGCGTTTTCTTTTTGTAGGCGGATAAAGATCATCACATCGAATCTAAAAGGGGAGCGTGTTGAAAAGTAGGTTTAAGCTGGATGAAATGTTGGTAAAAAAGTGCTTAAATGGCTGTTTTAAAAGTTGCTGATAGGATGTTTGGAGAGTGCAGAAAAGTTGTATAATTTTTTATTATTTAGATACTAACCATTTGATAAATATCTAAACAATACAGATTCTTATACATGTATTCTTCACCTTATAGAGGAGTACAGCATTTTTTCCTGTAGGGTGAGCTATAAGAAGTGAATGGATTTTATATTATTTGCTTCTTTTATTGAATATTTATACATCCATTATAAAAAAGCCCAATTGCTTGGGCTTTTTTATTTTGTATAGAAAATTTAATAGATATCATTGTCTTTAAGATATCCTCCTTTGTCTATATCTGGCATCAAGAGAATTGAGATGAGTGCAATGATCATCATACCAACTATGTAAAAAAAGAAAACAGATTCGTATCCCATATTTTTTAATCCAAGCGCTACATATTCAGCAGAACCGCCAAATAGTGCATTCCCAATGGCAAAAGCAAATCCAACACCAATTGCGCGGATTGAGGCTGGGAACAATTCTGCTTTTATGATACCAGCAATGGACGTATAAAAACTCATAACACAGAGTATTCCAATGATGATTAAGAGTGCTGCCCATGCATTATGGGCATTCCCAATCATTTTAAGTACAGGAATGGTGCAGATAATGGATAAGGTACTCCAACTAATGAGTGAAGCTCTTGCTCCAATTTTATCGGCTATGAAACCAAAAAGGGGTTGGAGTAGCACAAAAATAAAGAGGGCGGCAGTCATTATCGTTGTTGCGGTTTGTTTATCAAAACCCGTGGTTGTGATCAGATATTTTTGCATATAAGTGGTGTATGTATAAAATGTGAGTGATCCACCAGCTGTAAAGCCAACAACCAAAAAGAAAGCTTTTTTATGATTGCGAAAAAGTTCTCTAAGACTACCAGCATGTTGTTCAGAGCGGCTTTTGTGGGTTGTTGTTTCATGGAGCAAACTACGCAGATAAATTGCAACAATTGCTCCAAAGCCACCAATGACAAAAGGAATACGCCAGCCCCATGCTTTTAACTGATCTTCAGTAAGGTAAAGGGATAAAATAAATATTATAAAACTTGCGAGAAGTTGACCTGTGATCGTTGTTGCATATTGAAAAGAAGCAAAGAGTCCACGACGATTTTTGGGTGCAACTTCGCTCATATAAGTTGCTGCTGTACCATATTCACCGCCAACGGAAAGTCCTTGAAACATGCGGACTAAAAGGAGGAGAAATGCTGCTGTTATTCCCAAGGTTTTATAAGTGGGAAGTATGGCAATGAGAAAAGAGCCACCACACATCATAAAAACAGAAATAAGCATTGAGCGTTTACGTCCATAACGATCCGCAACGAATCCAAAGAGCCATGCTCCAATTGGACGCATAAGAAAGCCAATAAAAAAGATTCCTGCAGTTTTTAAAAGTTGTGTAACGATATCTTCATCTTCAGGAAAAAATTGTGATGCAAAATAAACCGATGCAAAGGAGTAAGCATAAAAGTCGTACCATTCTACCAGATTTCCTGATGCACTGGATATGATAGCAAAAATACGTTTCCTTGTATCATGTGGATCTAAAGTTGTTTGATTATTCATGAAGTATTCCCCTTTTAGATTTATAACTTTTCTTCTCTTTAAAGTTGTTTACAGTTTACGCCATAAAAATTCAATCATATTGCGATGTTTCTTAAAAAAAGGGGGGTGGAAGTGGCTTATTTCCATGATGTTTGCAGTTTTTATTTTTGTCATAGAACAAAAACGGTACTCATATTTTTATAGGAAGGTATGTTTTGATTTTTATTGTATCTTTAACGGTGTCATTGATCATCCAGATCAGAAAGGGGTGTTGAGAGAGGATTGATTGGTGATAATAGATGCGGTTTAATTTCTATTATTAGACAAATAAGGAAACGATATTTTGCTTATTTTTGATAAAGAAAAGAGGATCTTAATTAAAACAGATCTGATGTTTTTAAAGCTAAGTATACTGGATTTATTGGGATCATGAAAAATATACGGTTATGATGTGGGATAATTTATTCATCATGGTTTATATCAAAGAAGAGGATACCGCTTCTTTATGATACGAGAGATGTTTATGCTATGAAAGGCGTGTCTATAATAAGTTGTAAATATTGATTTTACAGTATTATCATAATCAAGAAGCCCGAAAAATCGGGATTCTTGATTTAGTTTAGAAAATTTAATGGATACTATCACCTTGAAGATAACCCTCTTTCCGGGCATCGGGCATTAAGAGAACAGAAATGAATGCAATAATCATCATGCCGGTTATATAAAAATAGAAGACAGATTCATATCCAAGATCTTTTAATCCAAGCGCGACATATTCAGCAGAACCGCCAAACAGTGCGTTGGCAATAGCATAAGAGAGCCCAACTCCTATTGCTCGTACTGAAGCGGGAAACATTTCTGATTTTACAATGCCAGAGATGGACGTGTAAAAGCTCATAATGCAGAGCATTCCAATAATGACTGATAAAGCAATCCATGTATTATCAGTACTACCAATCACATTAAGTCCAGGAATGGTAAAGATAATGGATAAGACACTCCAAATAAGGAGTGAAGTTCTTGTTCCAATTTTATCAGCCATAAAACCAAATGCAGGTTGAAGTAACATGAAAACAAAGAGTGCAGCAGTCATCACAGTTGTGGCTGTATGTTTATCAAAGCCGGTGGTTGTAATCAGATATTTCTGCATGTAAGTCGTATAGGTGTAGAATGTGAGCGATCCTCCAGCGGTAAAGCCGATAACTAGAAAAAAAGCTTTTCGGTGGTTGCTTAGAAGTCCTCTAATACTACCAGCTTGTGCACTAGAACGACTTTCTTTGGTCGTTGTCTCATGGAGCGTGCGGCGTAGATAAATCGCAACAATTGCTCCTAGTCCACCAATGGCAAATGGAATACGCCAACCCCATGCTTTTAGCTGATCTTCAGTGAGATAAAGCGCTAAAATGAATATAACAAGACTGGCTAGAAGCTGACCACCAATCAGTGTGGTGTATTGGAAAGAGCTAAAAAATCCTCGGCGATTTTTGAGAGCGATTTCGCTCATATAAGTTGCTGTTGTACCATATTCACCACCGACAGAAAGCCCCTGAAGCATTCTGAGTAAAAGTAAAAGAATTCCTGCTGCTACTCCAATGGTTTCATAGGTAGGAAGTAGGGCGATTAAGAACGAACCACCACACATCATAAAAACAGAGATAAGCATTGAGCGTTTGCGTCCGTAACGATCGGCAATGAAGCCAAAAAGCCATCCGCCGATTGGGCGCATAAGAAAACCAATAGCAAAGACACCAGCAGCCATTAAAAGTTGCGTAACGACATTGCCTTCTGAGGGAAAAAATTGTGATGCAAAGTAAATGGATGTAAAGGAATAAACATAAAAGTCATACCATTCTACTAGATTACCTGATGCACTGGACACGATAGCCCAGATACGTTTTCTTGTATCATGTGGTGCTAAAGTTGGTTCATTCTCCATAAATTTATCCCTTTTATGATCATACCTAACTTGTTTCTTTTAAAATTTATTTACGATTTGATTCATCAAAATGCAATCGTATAATAATGATTTCCTATAAAAGATGTTTGGGAGGAGGATTTTTTTGAATTGTATTTTTATAAATTTTGAAGTTTCTATTTCCTGTAACGTTAAGAATCAACCATAATATTTATATGAAAATCTATCTTGATCTTTTATCGCATGTTTTAAATAACGGCATTGATCGTACAGATCGAACCGGTGTGGGGACACGATCAATTTTTGGGTATCAAATGCGGTTTGATTTGCAGGCTGGCTTTCCTCTGTTAACAACGAAGAAATTGCATTTGCGCTCGATCATTTATGAGCTTTTGTGGTTTTTGAGAGGTGATACAAATATTGCATGGTTGAAGGAACATGGTGTGTCAATTTGGGATGAGTGGGCTGATGAGAAAGGGAACCTTGGTCCTATTTATGGTTATCAGTGGCGCTCTTGGCCTGCTCCCGATGGACGGCATATTGATCAAATCAGTCATCTTTTGACGATGATTAAAGAAACGCCTGATTCTCGTCGCTTAATTGTATCTGCTTGGAACCCCGCACTGATAGAGGAGATGGCTTTGCCTCCTTGTCATTGTTTTTTTCAATTTTATGTTGCTGATGGGAAGCTATCCTGTCAGCTTTATCAGCGTTCAGCAGATATTTTCTTAGGTGTTCCGTTTAATATTGCTTCCTATGCGTTGTTGACGATGATGATTGCCCAAGTAAGTGGACTTAAAGCAGGAGACTTTATTCATACTCTGGGTGACGCTCATCTTTATTCTAACCATTTTGAACAGGCAAGATACCAGTTGTCTCGTATACCAAATGCTTTGCCGTTGATGCTTATAAATTCAGCGGTAACAGATCTTTTTTCTTTTAAATTTGAGGATTTTGAATTGCTTAATTATGAAGCGCAGCCACATATTAAGGCACCGGTAGCAGTATGACTTTTCCAGTTTGTTTAATTGCAGCTGTTGCAGAAAATGGTGTTATAGGTCGTGAAGGTGCGATGCCTTGGCATTTATCCACGGATTTGCAACGCTTTAAAGCTTTGACTTTTGGTAACCCCATTATTATGGGGCGAAAAACATGGGATTCTCTTGGGCGTCCTTTACTAGGGCGTACAAATATTGTTATTACCCGTAATTGTGTATTCACGGCTGAAGGCGCTGTTATTGCTCATTCTTTGTCGCAAGCCTGTTCGATTGCAAAAAGTGTGGCTTCTCAAAATGGTGCAGATGCAGTTTTTATTATTGGGGGTGGTGAAATTTTTCAACAAGGGTTGCATATGGCTGATAAAATATTCCTTACAGAAGTTTTAGCTTCTATAGAAGGTGATAGTTTTTTTCCTGTTTTTGATAAAGAAAAATGGACTATTGTAGAAACACAAGATATTCCAAAAGGAGAAAAAGATAGTCATCCGACACGTTTTGTGGTTTATGAACGAAAATAATCATAAGTGAAAAGAACCTGTCAGTTGTATTGTAATGAGATAAGATAATCCCTATAAGATCCAATTGAATGGTTGGTATTTGAATGAATGGTAGTCAGTTAAAGAGGTGATAATGCCCTGGACAAATCAAAATGGTGGTGGCCCGTGGAGTGGCGATAAAAACAAGAACAGTGGTGACAAAAAAACATCGACTAAGAATCTTTTTGGTTCTGGTGGCAATAATGGGGGCGGAAATGGTCCCAATTTTGATGATATTTTGCGTAAAGGGAAGGATCAGTTTAAACAATTTAGTAGAGGGGGAATTGTTGTTTTGTTCCTTCTGCTTGCTGTGTGTTTTTTGCTCTATCAATCACTTTATATCGTCCAACAAAATGAGCAAGCAGTGGAATTGCGTTTTGGTGTGCCTAAGGCGGGAATTATCGGGGATGGATTGCATTTTCACTTTTGGCCAATTGAGACCTATATGAAAGTGCCTTTAACTGAAAAAACAATTGCAATTGGTGGACAGACTGGACAGAGACAACAAAGTGAAGGTTTGATGCTGTCTAGTGATCAAAATATTGTTAATGTCAATTTTTCTGTTTACTATCGCATTTCACATCCAGGACAATTTTTATTCAATGTGAATGATCAAGAAGGGACAGTTCGTCAGGTTGCTGAAAGTGCAATGCGCGAGGTTATTGGTTCCAGACCTGTTGATGATGTTTTACGCGATAAAAAAGAGGAAGTTGCTAACGATGTGCGAAAGATTACCCAGTTGACTGTCGATAAATATCAACTCGGTGTCGAAATAAGCCGTGTATCGATTAGTGAAGCTGCTCCTCCGACAAAGGTTGCTGCTGCGTTTAATTCTGTTCAGCAGGCAGAGCAGGAACGTGGACGAATGATTGAAGAAGGAAATCGTGTGCGTTTTACGAAGATTGGTTTAGCAAATGGTGAAGCTTCACGTACACGGGAAATCGCAAAAGGTGAAAAAGCACAAATGGTTGAAGAGGCACGCGGGCGTGCTGAACGTTTTCAGGCTATAGCCCGTGAGGCGGCAATATCACCAGAGGCTGCGCGTTATCGTCTTTATATGGAAACGATGGGGCGTATTTTCTCTTCACCAAATAAATTGGTTCTTGATCAAATTAATTCTCCAGCGGTGCCTTATCTTCCTTTGAACGAATTGCTGGGTAACAATTTATCAGAAAAAGCAAAAGCGAAATCAGCACGTTCGACATCGCTCTTGGATGCTCATATTTCTGGAGGACGCTAATAATGCAGCAGTCTCGTTTTTTGTTTATTTTTAGTACCATAATGTTTCTTTTGATCATTTTGTGGATGTCACTTTTTATTGTCTATCCTCGTCAACAAGTGGCAATTAAGCGTTTTGGTCAAATCGTTAAGGTCGAGTCTAATCCTGGAATTTATTCGAAAATGCCCTTTGTGGATAAGATGATTGTGGTGGATAATCGCTTGTTGCGTTATGATGTTCCTACGCAATCGGTACAAGTTCGTGGGGGTGCTTATTACGAAGTGGATGCGTTCTTTATTTATCGTATTACGGATCCTAAATTGTTTTTACAGCGTATTGCTTCAGGGCGTCCGCAAATTGCGGCACGTGAAAATCTTGCACCACGGTTTATTGACGCTTTGCGTGCTGTTTATGGTAAGCGAGAATTTAAAGCTGCCTTATCGGATGAACGAGGCGCAATGATGGCTGAGGTGCAACGGCAATTTTCTATAGATGCAGGTTCGCTGGGTATTACGATTGTTGATGTGCGTATTCGAAAAACCGATTTAACGGATGCTGTTTCAGAAGATGTTTATCGACAAATGGCTGCTGAACGGGAGGCTGTTGCGGAAAATATCCGGGCTCGTGGTCAACAAGAACGAGATCGTATTGTGGCAGAAGCAAATCGTGAATATGAGGAAATTGTGGCAGCCGCAAAGCGTGATGCTGAAATTACTCGCGGTGAAGGACAAGCCGAAAGTATTCGCATTTTATTAAATGCGCGGGAAGCTAATCCATCTTTTTACGATTTTTGGTTAGCGATGGAACAGTATAAGAATTTAGAAAGAGTTTCGATGGTCATTTCACCAAATGAGGATTTCTTTTTTTATTTTCAAAATCCCCTGCAAGTAAAGAAAAAGCTTTCATCAACAATGAGTCCTAGTTTGAGCAAAACTGATTCAAAGTCTGGTGGAGAATAGATGTATACTATTTCATATGAGAAGTATGCTCTATAGCTGCTTTTTTATGATGCATGTAAGAGAGTGTTAAGCCATACTGATTTTGCATAATAAGTTGAGTAAGGCTCTTTGCAGCTTTGGTTAAAGGCATGTCATGGATAGAAGTATCGTGAGTAGAAATACGTTTTTGAAGTCTTTTATCACAAGAGTTGTTTTGTGTGTGATTTTGTTTTTATCAGGATCAGTGAATTTGTCTTGGGGCGCAGAGACAAACAAGACATTGCTTTCTGTTCCTGATTTAGCTTCTGAGCTTTTGGAGACGGTTGTGAATATTTCTACGGCACAGACTGTTGAAGGAACCGAACAGGATGAAAATACTTCGGTACCCGTTATTCCCAAAGATTCATTGCTGGAGGAATATTTTAATGATTTTTTTACACCCAAAGATGGTCAAAAAAATAGTCAATTTCAAAAGGTGCGTTCTTTGGGGTCTGGTTTTGTGATTGATGCGCAAAAAGGGATTATTGTTACAAATTATCATGTTATTGTTGATGCTGATGATATTGAAGTTAATTTTACAGATGGTACAAAACTCAAGGCGAAGCTTCTTGGCAAGGATAGCAAAACTGATTTGGCACTACTTCAAGTGGATGCGGGACGTAAAAAATTAAAAGCTGTGCGTTTTGGTGACTCAGAAAAAGCACGTATTGGTGACTGGGTTATGGCTATTGGTAATCCTTATGGTTTTGGTGGAAGTGTAACGGTTGGTATTATTTCTGCACGTAACCGTGATCTTAATGCTGGTCCCTATGATAATTTTATTCAAACAGATGCAGCAATTAATCGGGGCAATTCTGGTGGTCCGTTATTTGATAGAAATGGTGAAGTCATTGGCATTAATACAGCAATTGTTTCACCTTCTGGAGGATCTATCGGTATTGGGTTTGCTATTCCATCAGATATGGCCCTTTCTGTTATTAGTCAATTGCGTGATTTTGGAGAAATAAGGCGTGGTTGGTTAGCTATTCGTATTCAGCCGGTGACTGAGGATATTGCAAAAAGTTTAAAATTGGACAATGCGGTAGGAGCATTGGTGGCTGGTAAAATAGAACAGACGGAAGAAAATAATGTAGATAATAGCCAGTTACAAACTGGAGATGTTATTCTTTTCTTTGGCAATGCAAAAATTAAGCATGCACGTGATTTGCCGCGTTTAGTGGCGGAAAGTCCGGAAGGAAAAGTGGTAGATGTTACCGTTTTACGGGATGGACAAGAAAAAACAGTAAAAGTTAAGCTTGGACGTTTGATTGAAACAGATGCAAATGAAGATATAGAAGAAGAAGTTGATGATAAAAAAGATAATGATCTGTCGAAAAGCGTGACAATGCAATTTATGGGAATGACGCTATCTGAATTGACAGAGGATTTGCGTCATCGTTATTCAATTTCAGATAAACTTCGAGGACTAGTGGTAACATCTGTTGCACAAAATAGCGCAGCGGATAAAAAGCGTATTCGCGTTGGTGAAGTCATTATTGATATCAATCAGAGTGCTATCACAACAATCGATGAAGCTAAAAAACGGATTCATAAATTACGTGAAGCCGGACGCAAAAATGCTCTATTCATCGTAGCGCGTCCAGATGGAGAGTTACGGTTCGTAACGCTTCTAATGGATTGATACCCCAATAGATTGAGGCTTAAAAATTAATTTTTTGTTTTTTATCAGCCTTGGTATATGGGCTATTTTGTAGCTCAGCCATGTGATGTTCAATATTTTTCAAGCTCATTTCACGACAAAGAGCATGGATTGTATAACATAAAATCCGTTGGGCAGTTCTATTTTTGCATTAAATAAAAGTATAAGTTGGTACCATAATAGATTTGCTAGTTCCCAATATTGCAATAGCCTAGGCTTTGAAATGCTGCATAAGAGATCACTGTCTTGTGTTTAAGTCAATTTTTATCTCTGCTTTTGATGCACAAGTGAATGGTATTGATATGGCACTTTATGAGAAGGATAAAAATGAGAAAATCTTATGATATTGGGAGCTCTTATTCAGATTGCAAAACGCTCAACTATTATAAATAAAGGGTGCAATTATTATTATAAAGAATGTTTTATCTAGTGAGACTTTTAGCACTTTGTGATTGTACTTTGTGTGCTATAGAGAACGTTTTTTTTCACTTCAGTTTGAAAAAAGTTATCCTAGAGAAAAATTATATTAGACTAAATTAGTTATATATATTTATACCTTTCTTGGTGATGGATGAAAAAATAGTTATAAAAAAGAGAGCGTGAAGAAGACAATTTCTGAATCTCTTATTATAAACCGGAGTAGCATGTTGTTTTTATAGGAAAAAAATAAAGCTGTCTGATTGTATAGGTTAAGCTCAGTATTATTTTCATAAATGATGACAAAGAATATGTTTATTTTTAATGGACTAACGGACAGAATGATTATGGATGTAGTTTATTATTGAATTATGATAGCAAAAATGCTTGGAAATTTCTTTGGTGTTGTTATTAAGTCCATTTTTTCTTTTTTTATAAGTTTCATAGGGGCTTTGGGGGGGCTGTGTGTTGCAATAAGTTATTGATTGGGAGAAATTGCTATTCATGACACAGAGAACAGTTACATTAATAGCGGGGCCTACTGCAAGTGGTAAGTCAGCGCTTGCTTTACAAATGGCTCAAGAAAAAAATGCTCTCATCGTTAATACTGATTCAATGCAGGTTTATGATGTTTTAAATATTTTAACAGCACGGCCTACGGAGGCTGATATTGCGATTGTTCCACACTATCTCTATGGCTATGTGAGTCCTACTTTGAATTATTCAGTAGGGCAATGGTTGTGTGATGTCGAGAAGCTATTGGCAACTTTTTCTTTAAGATCGGTTATTTTTGTTGGTGGAACAGGGCTTTATTTTCGTGCTCTTTTAGAAGGGCTTTCGGAAATACCTCATATTCCAGATGCTGTACGGCAGAAATGGCGACTTCGGCTTGATAAAGAGGGAGCTGAAAGCCTTTACCGCCAATTGTTGCAAGTTGATGCTGTTCTTGCTGAGAAAATTTCTTCGCAAGATGGTCAACGTATTGTTCGTGCTTTAGAAGTTTATGAGGCAACTGGTAAGAAGCTCAGTTGGTGGCAGAAGAAAAAAACGCTTCCTCTGATTTCGTCAGATTGTGCAGAAAAAATTCTTCTTATGCCACCACGTCCTCTGCTTTATGAACGTATTCATAAACGTTTGGATTCTATGATTGAAAGAGGAGCTTTAGAAGAGGCGATGATCATGAAGAATCTTAAGCTTTTCCCTTCATTACCAGCAATGAAGGCTATTGGTATACCTGAATTTATAGCTTATTTGGATGGATATAGAAGCTTTGAGAATGCTCTTGAAGCGGTGAAAATACAAACGAGGAGATATGCAAAAAGACAAATGACATGGTTTCGTAATCAATTTGATGAAGAATGGATGCTTACTTTTTGATAAAAGAGCTAGAGCTTTGTAAAGAAACTTTCGAAAGATAAAAGATAATTCGTGAAAAAGAATTTTTTAGAAAATAGAATTTTTTATTGACGAATGGTATCAATGGAATTAGAAATCTTTCTACAAGGAAATTTTTATATATTTTATACGTTGGAATAATGGGGGTGATCATACAGTGTGTGTTGTGTAATGGGCTCCTTTGGGGTCTTTTTTTATGGGCTCCGTTAGGGGCTTTTTTATTGTCCTATCAAGTAGGTGAGTGGGAAAAATGAGAAATGATCCAAGAAAGCAAGAGAGTGCAGATGGAAAAATAATGTCGGGGGCTGAAATAGTGGTTCAGGCTCTTATAGATCAAGGGGTTAAACATATTTTTGGTTACCCTGGTGGGGCTGTTCTGCCTATTTTTGATGTTCTCTATCACCAAGATACACTCCAGCATATTTTGGTGCGCCATGAACAAGCTGCAGGGCATGCTGCTGAAGGTTATGCACGCAGTACTGGAAAGGTAGGTGTTATGCTTGTGACTTCTGGTCCAGGCGCAACGAATGCTGTTACACCTTTGCAAGATGCTCTTATGGATTCTATACCTCTTGTTTGTTTTTCTGGTCAGGTAGCGACAACGATCATTGGAACAAATGGCTTTCAAGAAGCTGATACGGTTGGAATTACAAAGCCCTGTACGAAGCGTAATTGGCTGGTTAAAAACGTCAATGATCTTGCGGCTATTATTCATGAAGCTTTTTCTCTTGCTCAATCAGGTCGTCCTGGACCGGTTTTGATTGATATTCCTAAGGATGTTCAATTTGCTTCAGGAATTTATAGAGCGCCTCAAGTGCCGACATTTATGCATTCTTATTCAAAATCGAAAGGGAATGCGCAGGCTATTGAAGAGGCTGTTTCTCTCTTAGTAGAAGCAAAGCGTCCTGTTATTTATTCTGGTGGTGGTGTTATTTCATCGGGGATGGAAGCTGTAAAGCTTTTGCGCGATTTAGTTCAACTGGGTGATTTTCCGATTACATCAACACTCATGGGGCTTGGTGCTTATCCCGCTTCTGGCAAAAATTGGCTTGGAATGCTTGGGATGCATGGAACCTATGAAGCTAATATGGCCATGCATGATTGTGATGTCATGTTGGCTGTTGGAGCACGATTTGATGATCGTATCACAGGGCGATTGGATGCATTTGCACCTCATGCGCGTATTATTCATATTGATATTGATCCTTCTTCTATTAATAAGATCGTAAAAGCAGAAGTTCCACTTATTGGTGATGTGGCTTGTGTTTTAGGAGATATGACGCAACTCTTAAAGATACAGCAACCAGCGTTTAACAGTGAAGTCCGTGAGGCGTGGTGGACGCAAATTAATCGCTGGAGATCACGCAATTCATTGGCATATATGGAAAAAGAAGATGTTATCATGCCACAATATGCTCTTGAACGGCTTTATGCACTGACCAAAGATGCTCGTGCTTATATCACAACGGATGTCGGACAGCATCAGATGTGGGCAGCACAGTATTATCATTTTGATGAACCAAAACATTGGATGACTTCTGGTGGTCTTGGAACGATGGGGTATGGTCTTCCGGCGGCTATAGGTGTTCAAATAGCCCATCCTGATGCGCTTGTTGTGTGTATTTCTGGTGATGCTTCCATTCAGATGAATATTCAAGAACTTGCAACAGCTATTCAGCATGGCACACCTGTAAAAATTTTCATTTTAAATAATCAGTATATGGGGATGGTTCGCCAGTGGCAGCAATTGCTGCATGGTAATCGTCTTTCTCATTCTTATACGGAATCTATGCCTGACTTTGTGAAATTGGCACAAGCTTATGGAGCCGTGGGAATTCATTGTTCAAAACCCGATGAACTTGATGATAAAATTCAGCAGATGATTGACAGTGATAAGCCTGTTCTTTTTGATTGTCGTGTTTATCATTTAGAAAATTGTTTTCCTATGATCCCATCAGGATGTGCCCATAATGAGATGTTATTACCCGATGAGGCAAGCGAGGAAGCTGTTGCAAATGCTGTTTCTTCCGAGGGAAAGATTCTTGTATAAAATTAATATGTTAACAAAATAGTGAAAGATGGTGATGATGAAGTCTTTGAATTCTTTGAAGTCTTCATCTCTGTCTCTTCTTTGTGGAGAGTTCCTATTATCCTTAGAGCTCATTTTATGATTTTCATTCTTTGTTTAAAGACATGGGGTGTATTATTATTTGTACGCGATGTTTGTTTTTTTAATTCATATGTTCACATTAATAGCTATTTCGTTGCATTTTTTAGATAATACATTGAATTATCTGTTATAAATTAATTATGTTGTCTCATATATGAAAGATTCCATCGTGCAAGAAAAAAAGCCACCGTGCTTGAAGGGTGCGACCATGCAAACCGTCATGCCTATGAAAACAATAGAAAAGTTTGTCACTATGTTTTGGTTTCGCATTATGAAATTGCTCCAAATCGCTCTTTCAAGGGATTGATAGGAAAATCCCCCTAGCGGCTTGAAAGGAAGGGCAAAAATAACGAAGATCAAATGCAGCCATAGAAAATCAATTAGCCACCATAGCTTATAATCAGGTAGTAATCTCACCTGATTATGCGGGGGAGATCTATATATATGAGATGTGTAGTCAATATATATAAACCGGAATAATACTCAACATCGTATCATTATCAGGACATTAACATTGAAAATTAAATATTCTTTCTTTTATTTGTTCTACATATTTATGATTCCATAAATCTACAGACACAAACACTCTTTGAATCCACCGCATTGGATTTTCATAACTATCAAATGATCCAAAAAATTTATCTCTAGAGTGTAGAGCCATTCTGTTATCAATGTATAATAATCTTCTTGGTTGTACATCAATTCCAAAAGATACAGCCTTCATAGCTTCATAAAAATGATTTAAAGCTTCCTTAGCTTTTTTTGACTGTGGCTCTAACATGCCCGGATAAAAAACAGCGCTGATATCTGGGAATTCACCGTCCCCTTGAACTAGGGGCACTTTACTTGTAGAGGTTACCCCATTTTTCTCCTCTATAAGGAATATTAATTATATATAAATTATCGCTTAAGCTACTCAAATCCTTCTCAATTAAAAGTTTTAAAGCTAGACGTGCACCAGATATTCTCGTTAACGGGCCATCAACATCATTGCGAACACCAGATAAAAATATCCCTTTAGGAGATAAATTTAAACCCTTTATAAATTTTAGTGCAGCATTTTCTATATGAAAATCTAACTCAACTTCAGATCCTAATCCTGTATAATCTTTTTTATTATCTTCTAAAGGAACTAGGTTATTTACTATATATTCGCCTTCAAACTTAATTGAATAAGGCTCTCCGATCAATAAAGAAAACATCATAATTAAATTTTTGCTAATATAGCCACTTTTACAAGACGCATCTAAATTATAAGGATTAGGTGACGTATTAATTGGTCTATCAATTGGAAGGTTTTCAAAGATTAAATGGTCTCGGGGTAATAGACACCTTTTGATTCATAAGAATTGTCAATATTCTATGTGATAGCAGCGAAAATGCTATTTTTTAGTTCAACCGAATATTCAATACACCCGTATGGATCATAAATAACGTGGTCTAAAGTCTACCAAAGTTTATCTCTTTCGACATTGCTTAATTCAAAAGCATTTTCATTTATCATTATAATTTCTTCCCCAATTATATTTCCCTATTTTTTTATTAAGAAAAGTGAAAAAACAATAATTAAAATTAAAATCAGCCATGTTAGCAAATAAGTGTCTGTAAAATCTTGGATTAATCCAAATAATGGTGGAGCAGTAATAATTGCGATTTGATTTACAGACATTGCTAAACCCAGAGAAAAGCCAACGCTTTCTTTCGGCGAAGAGTCTACAATATAAGCAACCCAAGGGCCATACCATCCTATTCCAAAAAAACCTAACCAAGCAGATAAAATAGTTAAATAAATTATGGATCCACTCATGCCTAAAATTAATATTAAAAATCCAAAAATTACTGCAATCATGCAAAACAAGACAGGAAAAAATCGTCCTTTTCTACAATGATCACTCCACGCTGCTAAAATAATTCTTCCTAAGGCACCAGAAGCCTGTAAAACAAAAAACAAATAAGCACTTTTATCTAGAGACAGGTGATAGATTCTATAAAAATAGATCGTTATAAAAATGGTTAAAACATATTGAACGATCACAAGTGAAACGCCTGAAAAAATAATATTCTTCATATGCGGTGCAGCCAACATCGCAAGACGAGATCTTATATTTGCATAGAACGAAACTCTTGCCTTGCTTTTTGGAACGATAGCTACAACTTTTGCTGGTGAGTGATAAAAAATAATAAATATACATCCACCTAAAAAAGAAACTATGGCACCGACCAAAAACGCACCTTGTATGCCATAAACAAGCGCACTAGCAGGAAGAACTATCCCAGCTAATGCCCCACCTAATGGTAGTCCCGCCTGCCTTATTCCCATTGCAAATCCGCGCTGCGATTGTGGAAACCATGAAGAAACAGATTTAGCGCCACCGGGTTGAGCAGAACTATAAAATCCCCCTACAATGAGCAAACAAACCAAAAGGGAAATATAGTTATCTGCGATTGCTCCCAACAAAAGAGCAACAGAAACGCCGACCGCGCCAACTCCAACAATATAGCGCTCGTTAAATTTGTCTAGTAATTCACCAGCTACAAGTAACCCAATAATAGGTAGGAACTGTGCTGCTGAAGACAGCAAACCTATCTGAGAGTCACTGAGCGAGAAATTTTTCTTAAAAAATTCAGCTAAAGGACCAATCCCTTGAACAAAGAAGCAGGCTGATGCTTGAGCGATAGTGGCAACAAGCAATACAATCCATCTATAATAATTTTTTTCTATAAATTTATTATTGCTCACTATACTCTCCCTCCAATTAAAGTGTATTCCAATAAAGTGGACTTTTTTCTAATAATGATTGCAACAATAAATCAGGTATTTTATGCTGATTACATAAAAATCTGTCAATACGATTGGTATTAATATGAAAGCTAAGGAATATGCTTAATTTAAGGAAATAAGCTATTATGTGTCGTGCAAATTTGATAGGCTAGCGATATAAGATAAATTTTACAAACATTGGTTCAGCTGGCATTAAACGCTCTTCATAAAAGATGCTATATTTTGGCAAGCTTTTTCAATATAATTCTCAAAGCTTTCTTCAGTCACATAGCCCAGATGCGGCGTGCAAAGAACTCTATCTGATTGCAATAATTTGCTCTCATATACCGGCTCGCTGTCATAAACATCCAGTGCAAAGTAAGTTGAATTTTCCAAACTTAGTATTTTTTCTATCGCCCCTTTTTCAACCAAAGCTGAACGCGCTGTGTTGACAAAAATAGCATGAGGTTTCATGCTCAATAGATCATCTAATTGAATGATTTCTCTGGTTTTATCGCTTAAGCGTAAATGTACGGATATAATGTCAGGACGTGTAAAAAATTCATCTTTTGAATGCGTAAAATGATAACCTAAATTTTTTGCTTCTTGCGTTGAACGCTCGCTCCCATAAACCAAAATGGACATGCCAAAAGCTTGAGCATATTGAGCAACCATTTTACCAATACGCCCAAACCCGAATATTCCAAGAGTAGCCCCTTTCATTTGGTTGCCAAATGTTGTTTGCCATCGTCCTTTTTTCATATCAGACACAGATTTACAGAGTTTTCTACGCGCAGACATAATTAAGAGCCACGCAAATTCAGCAGCAGAAGTTGGATCTCCACCACCGTCTAATATTTCAATTCCTAAGTCTCTACAAGCTTCTATATCAATATGTGAACCTATAGGGCCTGTTTGGCAGATTAATTTTAAATTTGGCAGTTTCAGGAGAAGATTTCTATCAACTATAGTCCGCTCTCTGATTAAGATAAGAATATCTATCTCTTTGAGCTTATCTTCTAAATCACATTCTTTAGCTAGATTATTTATAACCAGCACTTCATGCGATTTCATTAATTTTGTAATAGACTGTAATGTTAGGGTGGCTTTTTGATAGTCATCTGGAATTAATATTTTCAATTTAAATCTCCCGTTTCATTCATCAATATTTGAACTCATTATTTCATTTCTAAAACAACCAAAAAGCAATCTCACCGCTGATATTTTGACATAACGCCAAGCCTATTAACAAATTATACCCCTTGATTTCATTATTATTTCTAGCAATAAGAATAGCATTAATCATTTAGTTTTTATAAACTTTAAAACATTGCGACAAAAAGAAAAAGTTTGACTCAGTAGATGGAGAATTGCGCTTTTCTCATATTCTAGAGGACGGATCTGAAGTGCTACGCTGGACTGAAACCCATGTCCCAATTTTCTTATAATAGACTACCAAGAAGGCCATACTTACGAACCAGATTTTATTGTCGAAACAGAAAAAGCTACATATTTGTGCGAGATAAAGCGCGCTTCATATAAGCGTGATGTCTCTCTTTATTCGTTGAGATATAACTTATTTGTAGCATGAAGAGTAAATTTATTAAAATCATGATAAGAGGGAGATAGGAACTTTATAGGTGTATCATCATAGGATTAAGTAGTTTTGTTGAGAGCTATTTCTGCCAAAAGGTTTTTGATATATGTAATTATTATTTCGTAATAGTGGATGTACTTTATTTTTATGTGCAAGAAAGCTGAGTGATTGTGTAAAATAGTATTCATAAAATTACATTATTCTTATCCTGTTAAGGACATTTTTTCTAGAGAGGGTTTTGCAATTGCAATGCTCTTTTTTTCATTCTAAATTTTGGTTAGAAAGAGCGTATATAGGTATTATTTTAAATTTAAGATATGTATATTCCATTGTTGCTGTTACTGTTGTAGAAAATGATATTTTATTTGATAAGTATAAGGTGTTACCAAGAAGATCGATGTATAGATAAAATTTAGATTTTTACTATATCTTGAAAAAGCAATGGGTAAATAATTGATAATTGTGCTACGAAAGTTGTTAGATGGGCGTGTGTCAGCAATTCTTAATAAAAAAGTTTTTCTTGATAGTCGTTTTTTTTCAAAATACTGCTCTTTTTATGCAAATCTTATGTTGGTAAGCTATGCAGTTTTCACGGGAACAGGATAATGCATTGAAGGCTGTTGCTGCGTGGTTGAAGGAAGGGCGTTCTCCACTTTTTCGCCTTTTTGGCTATGCGGGGACGGGTAAGACAACGCTTGCGCGCTATTTTGCAGAAACAGTTGATGGTTCTGTCCAGTTTGCTGCTTTTACAGGGAAGGCGGCACAGGTTTTACGCTCTAAAGGTGCAAGCAATGCTTGTACAATTCATTCGTTGATTTATTGTCCGCGTGGGGAAGAAGAAGTTTCCGATGAAATTACGGGAAAGAAGTCTATTGCTCCAACATTTACTTTAAATCGAAGGAGTGCAGCTGCACAAGCTAAGCTCATTATTGTCGATGAATGTTCGATGGTAGATGAAAAATTGGCGCGTGATTTAATGAGCTTTCGGACGCCAATTCTTGTTCTGGGTGATCCAGGTCAATTGCCTCCTATATCAGGTGGAGGATTTTTTTCCAATGGAGAACCAGATTTTCTTCTCTCAGAAATTCATCGGCAAGCGCGGGATAATCCGATTATTCGTTTAGCTATGGATGTGCGTGAAGGACGCGATATTGCTTATGGTGACTATGGAGAAGCGCGCGTTGTTACACGTAAAGAGGTCAATCAACAATTGGTTTTGGATGCTGATCAGGTATTGGTAGGGGTTAATCGTACGCGCTACCTTTATAATCAGCGTTTGCGTGTGTTAAAAGGATTTACAGCAGATTATCCGCAAGCAGGAGATAAGCTGGTGTGTTTGCGAAATGATCCTACTAAAGGTTTGTTGAATGGCTCTTTATGGAAGGTGATGACTTCACAGAAGGAAACAGTTAAACCAAGTATTAATCTTCTTGTGAAACCAGAAGAAAGTGAGCGTGGGGTAGCAAAGATTAAACTGTTAAAAGCAGCGTTTGAAAACCCTGATCAAGAAATTTCATGGCAATTAAAAAAGCGATATGATGATTTTGATTATGGGTATGCATTAACGGTTCATAAAGCGCAAGGTTCTCAATGGAATAACGTCGTTTTGTTTGATGAAAGTTTTGCATTTCGTGATATGTATGCGCGCTGGCTTTATACGGGAATTACGCGCGCAGCAGAACGTTTAATGATTGTTCGATAGAAAAAATATGTATATCATCTAAGTTTCAGATGGAAAATGCCTTTTTTCTATCTTGTTACACATTATAGAAAAATGGAAATGGGCATGGCGGTAAAACTTTCGGTTAATCTTAATGCTGTTGCTGTTTTGCGTAATCGACGTAATCTTCCGTGGCCAAGTATCACGAATATGGGGCATATAGCGCTTGCTGCTGGAGCGGCAGGTTTGACGGTTCATCCACGCCCCGATGAAAGGCATATTCGTTTTGCGGATTTGCCAGATATACATCGTTTAATTAACGGTTCTTTTCCTACAGCTGAGTTTAATATTGAAGGTTATCCAAGTGATCAATTTTTGGATATCGCTGAAAAGTATGCTGATCAGATTACCCTTGTTCCTGATGATCCAGATCAGTCAACATCTGATCATGGTTGGAATTTTGCTCATGATGCAGAATTTTTAACACCTATTATTCAGCATTTGAAAAAAAGAAAGATTCGTGTATCACTTTTTGCTAATCCTACTATCGATGGTCTTGATACTGCTAAAGCAATAGGGGCTGATCGTGTGGAGTTTTACACGGGACCTTACGGTGGTGCATTTCAGGATAAGATAAAACAGGATCAAGAGCTCAATAAACTTGTTTTAGCAGCAAGAAGAGCAAAAGAGTTGCAGTTAGGTATGAACGCAGGGCATGATCTGACGCTTATGAATCTTCCTGCTCTTGTCAAAAACATTCCTTGGCTTGATGAAGTTTCTATTGGTCATGGGCTCATTGCCGATGCATTAGAGTATGGAATGCATGATACTGTTCAGCGTTTTATCCGGTTATTATCGTAATCTTTTTCTCTCTATAAAATTGAAAGAGAAATTTTTATAAAGCTTTGCCAATTTATCTTTAAAAAATAATATATGTTTAGATAAATAGCACTATTAGCGTGCATTATAAATATTCTATTGTTGCTCTGTTTATTGGTTGCTTTCTATCTTTTGTTTTGAGTGTATGCGATGTTTTTTATTTGTACTATCTATTAGGGAGAAGAAATAGGGGTTGGAAAGTATTTTCCTTGTAAAGGAGTGCGTAGGGTTTTTATGGATCAATACACAAATTTTCTTGATGTTTGAGCTCATTTTACGGGTTATCTGTAAATAGTATAATGTAAAATCTCCATAGATGATATGAAGTCTATTGCTATCATCATTTTATTGGCTAATTCAATGTTGTGGCAGTTTTTGGCATATAAGGGTTTTGATGATTTCATCATGAATAGATTTAAAATCAGAAAATGCTTTTTATGAATAGGCTTAATGCAATAAGAGCTGTCAAATAGAATGATGATATCGACTTGTAGCTTTATGAAGTAAAGAGAGTGGTGTGTAATAAATCTTAGGCGATTATAGGGGATTCTTGAAAAGGGCTCGAGCACATTAAAAGTTTTTTTATAAGGCGCCATAAATGAATAACATAATGGCAGTATGGGGGTGTTCTTTTTCGCGTGAGAAGCGCGGATATTAAAGAACGTAAAAAGTAAAAACGTCCTCTCTATTATTCTAAAGATATTGTTGTATATGCTTTTGAAGATTGTATTAAAACAACACTTGTTATTTTGTAATTTTTCTTGCTATCCGTATTGATTTGGTTCATGTTAACAATTGTATATTGTATCTTAATTTTTAGAATATAGGGTTTTGTTGCACGATAGAAGAGTAAAATATTAGCAAATATATTTTCTTTAGAAATCTTGTTTTGTGTAATTATTGTTTTTGTGGAATAGCAGTTGAAGTTGATTTGGGGATCCGTATATGTTTTGGGAATGTTTGGGGACTACAGTTTTTTTATGCAATATGTAAACTTTAAAAATTATTCAATTGCTATGTTCTTATAAGCGGTGTTTTTTGCCTTTATAAGTGTGTGATGCACTGAAGATAATGTTTCTTATTTAATAAAAATAATCTGAAATCCAGTTTAAATAGAAAAAGAAGGAAGTTTTTTTATGCGTGTTTATTATGATCGTGATGCGGATGTTAATCTTATTAAAGGGAAAAAAGTAGCCATTGTTGGTTATGGTTCTCAAGGGCGTGCGCACGCTTTAAATTTGAAAGATTCCGGTGTTAAAAATGTGCAAATAGCTTTACGTTCAGGGTCGGAAACAGTTAAGAAGGCTATGGCCGATGGTTTTGAAGTGGTGAGTGTTGCGGAAGCTGCAAAATGGGCAGATCTCATCATGATGGCAACACCAGACGAATTGCAAGCTGATATTTATAAAGAGCATATTCATGATCATTTACGTGATGGGGCGGTGATTGCTTTTGCGCATGGTTTGAGCATTCATTTCGGCTTAATTGAACCTAAAAAAACAGTTGATGTTGTGATGATTGCTCCTAAAGGTCCAGGTCATACAGTGCGCAATGAATACCAACGTGGTCGTGGTGTTCCTTGCTTAATAGCGGTGGCACAAGATGCTTCAGGACATGCTCATAATGTAGCATTGTCTTATGCATGTGGTCTTGGTGGTGGACGTGCTGGGGTAATTGAAACAACATTTAAAGAAGAGTGCGAAACTGATCTTTTTGGTGAACAAGCGGTTCTCTGTGGAGGTCTTGTTGAACTGATTCGAGCAGGTTATGAAACATTAACACAAGCAGGTTATGCACCGGAAATGGCTTATTTCGAGTGTTTACATGAAGTTAAACTGATTGTTGATCTCATGTATGAAGGGGGCATTGCAAATATGAATTATTCGATTTCCAATACGGCTGAATGGGGCGAATATATGTCTGGTCCACGCGTGATTACTGATGAAACAAAAGCAGAAATGAAGCGTATTTTGAAGGATATTCAGACGGGTAAATTTACGTCAAATTGGATTCAAGAGTATAAAGCTGGTGCAGCTCATTTTAAAGGCATGCGGCGTTTAAATGATAATCATCCTATTGAAGAAGTTGGTAAAAAACTTCGTTCTATGATGCCTTGGATAAAGTCTAATGCTTTGGTTGATAAAGAGCGTAATTGAAGCTTCTAAAGAGATATTTTGTTAATAGCTTTTATAATTTTATAGATAAATATCAAAAAAGGGTAACGTTTAGTTACCCTTTTTTATATGTTTTTTGCAACATAAGCTTTATTTTTTAATTTTTTGCATAATTCTTTCTTCCAAAAAGAAAGTATACAATTCCTAAAAATATGAACCACGCTGGAGTGTATTTTAAAGCTATGGCAGTATCAGCTTCTAATGATAATAAATAAATAATGAATGCAAAGAAAACAAGAAGCGCCCAACACATAATAACACCTCCTGGCATTTTATAAGGAGAGACAGTATGCTGGAGAGGACGATTACGACGATAGACGATATAGCTGATCAAAATGATAGACCATACAAATATAAACAAAATTGCGGCAATCGTCGTAACAATTGTAAAAGCAGCTATGAGGGTTTGAGATAACGATACAATTGCATAACCAAATAAGATGCATAAACATGAAAAGAATAATGCGTTGGCTGGAACGTGGTTACGAGAAAGTTTTCCTAGAAATTTAGGAGCACCTTTTTGTGTTGCTAGCCCATATATCATACGGCTGGTAGAAAAAATTCCACTATTTGCTGAAGATGCGGCAGCTGTGAGGACAACAAAGTTCATCAAACCAGCAGCAGTTGGAATACCAATAAGTGCATACATTGTTACAAATGGGCTTTTTTCTGGACTGATTTGATTCCACGGTGTCACAGACATAATCACAAGAAGAGAGAATATATAAAAGAATACAATGCGGATTGGTATTGAATTAACAGCCTGTGGTAAAGCTTTTTGAGGCTCTTGTACTTCAGCAGCAGCTGTTCCAGCGAGTTCAATGCCAACAAAAGCAAAAATAACAATTTGGAATCCAGCAAAAAAGCCTGTAATTCCTCGCGGAAAAATATTTCCACCATTCCATATATGGCTAAGAGAAGCAACCGTGCCGTTTGGAGAGACAAAACCGGTAAAGATCATATAAAATCCTACAACAATTAAGACTAGAATTGCTACGATTTTGATAAAACCAAACCAAAACTCAAGTTCGCCAAATAGTTTTACGGCGACGAGGTTAAGAATTAAAAAGGACATAAGACCAATTATAACAGGAATCCACGAATTGAGTTCAGGCCACCAAAAGTGTGTATAAGTGACAATAGCAATAATTTCAGCAGTTCCGGTGACAATCCAACATAACCAATATGTCCAGCCGATAAAGAATCCGGCACACGGACCTAGAAGATCGGTTGAGAAGTCAATAAAAGATCGATATTGTGTATTAGAAAGCAATAACTCTCCCATAGCACGCATGACAAAGTATAGAGCACAACCAATAATTGCATAAACGAGTAGAATTGAGGGTCCTGCTACACTGATTGTTTTTCCTGATCCCATGAAGAGACCTGTTCCAATAGCACCACCGAGGGCTATAAGTTGTATGTGTCGATTATGTAGTCCACGTTGCAATTTCTTCTTAGGTTTTTTTTCTAAATTTTGTTTGTTCATTTTTGGGAAGTTCCCCTTAGTTATTTTTAAATAAAAATTATCCTAAAAAAGGTAATGCCTTCTATCGGAACACGCTATGGTTAAGGAGTAAAGGAATTTTTTTCTATGACTATATGTCAATAAAGAAAAAACATTATAAATTAATGGAATAATTATTTTATACATAAGAACTAAAATATAAATTATATTATATTTTTTATGTTTTATACATAAATTATAAACATTATATATTATTTATTATTTATAATAAATAATATTATTTATTATAAATAATAATTTATTATTTATATATATTTTATTTGCAATTATTTTGTAATAAATCATTGTATTAAATAGCTTTCATTTAAAATTATTTATTAATAAATATTTTCCTTTACAGAAAAATATAAATAAAATTATAAATTTATTAAATTTAAATATTTGTATATAAATATAATAATATTCAAATTGTTAAAATATTATTTAAATATTAAAAATATATTTTAAATTTAAATTTAAATATTTATATTTAAAATTTATTATAAATAGAAAAATATTTTCATAGAATCTTTTTTTATTGTAGATAGCTATTAAGATATATTCTGTTTAGAGCTGTATTTTTAATTTTGCTAAAAAATTGAATATAACTTTTTGGGGGTGGTTTTAGATAAAAGCTCATGTTTTATTAATAAACAATATCAGTGAAGTTTATAGAGAATTCTTCACAGAATAGCGCGTTTCTTATCCTATAATGCAGTAAAATACTGTTGTTTAGAGTAGTGATATAAAGCATATAAAATTTTACATATTAAGTATTTTTAGAATGTGTGGTGAGTATTCAGGGTAGGGCTAGCCCATAGAGCCTTATGTAGGTGAATCATATAAGTGGTCAGCAGGCATCTCTCTTAACAAAGTCGGATTGTTTACAAACCAAGACTTGCGAGGAATCCTCGTCTTTTGAGGTATGAGGAGGAGGTTAAGTAGAAAAAGGGTAACTTTAGTTACCCCTTTTTGAGATGTTTTGTATAGATTTTATTTGTTCTTTGGAGAGATTTTTTTTCTTATAAATATAAAATACATTATACCTAAGAAAATAAACCAAAAGATACTGTATTTTAAAGCTGTTAGGGTATCATGTTCTAATGTCAATAAATAGAGCATGAAAGCAAAAAAGACTAACACGATCCCGCACATAATGACACCTCCCGGCATTTTGTAGACGGATTCAGCATGTAGATGAGGGTGATTGCGACGATACACAATATAGCTAATCAAAATGACGGACCATACGAATAAAAATGCAATCGCTGAAATGCTCGTCACAATTGTAAAAGCACTTATGATGCTTGGAGATGATGATGCGATTGTGTATCCTACTAAAATACATAGGCAGGAAAAGAACAGAGCATTGGCTGGAACATGGTATTTGGAAAGCTTCCCTAAAATTGGAGGAGCACCTTTTTGTGTTGCAAGCCCGTATATCATGCGGCTAGTCGAAAAAATACCACTATTTGCTGAAGAGGCAGCCGAGGTGAGAACAACAAAATTGACCAAACCAGCAGCTATTGGAATGCCTGCAAGCCAAAACATGGAGACAAAGGGACTTTTTTCTGGAACAATTTGATTCCAAGGAGTAACGGACATAATCACAGTGAGAGAAAGGATGTAAAAGAGTACAATACGCACCGGTATTGCATTAATTGCTTTAGGGAGAACTTTTTTAGGTTCTTTAACTTCAGCTGCCGTTGTTCCAGCAATTTCTATACCAACAAAAGAAAAAATGGCAATTTGAAATCCAGCAAAAAAACCTGTAATTCCTCGCGGGAAGATATTTCCATCGTTCCATACATGGTTAAGAGAGGCAACAGTACCATTCGGAGAGGTAAAGCCTGTGGCGATCATATAAAATCCAACAATAACTAATGCCAAAATTGCTACGACTTTGATAAGACCAAACCAGAATTCAAGTTCACCGAACAATTTTACGGCAAGGAGGTTAAGGATTAAAAAGAAACCAATGCAAGCAAAAACAACAATCCATGGATTAAGTGTTGGCCACCAGAAATGCATATAGTTAATGATAGCAATAATATCTGCAGCTCCAGTTACAACCCAGCTTAACCAATAGTTCCAGCCCACAAAGAAAGCGATTCCTGGTCCTAGCATATCGGTTGAAAAATCAATAAGGGACCGGTATTGTGAATTAGAAAGCAATAATTCTCCCATAGCACGCATTACAAAATATAGGGCACATCCAATAATAGCATAAACGAGTATGATGGAAGGGCCTGCTACACTAATTGTTTTTCCTGATCCCATGAAGAGACCTGTTCCAATAGCTCCACCGAGGGCTATAAGTTGTACGTGACGGTTATCTAGGCCACGTTGTAGTTTCATATGAGGACCATCTTTTAAATTTTGTTTACAGTTCATTTTTTGGGGGTTCCCTTTAATTATTTTGAGATTAAATTACACTAAAAAATGCATCATTCTGTATCGAAGCATGATATAAATGAGGTGTAAAGGAAAAAAACGTTTTTTATGATTTTGTGTGGATAAAGACAAGAATATGGTTTTGAAAAAAGAGGATGTTTTCCTCTTAAATAACGTAACAGATATTTGAATAGGAAGTTTTTTTATTGTTATTATTCACAATGGTGAGAATTTTAATTTTGCTCAAATAGCGCTCAAGAGTTCTCATCTTAGTTTAAGAAACAGTTTTTAATGATAGAAAATTAAAATGATTTTTAAAATCACTTTTTGTTTGTATGATGCTATCATAAATCAAAAAGTTACTTTTGTTTCATAAACGAAAAGAGGAATATCATAGCTTATTTCTTCTAAAGTAATTAATAAGGATTTTGTTTAGATATTGATAACATTTTATAAAACGTTGCGAGAAATTCACATCGTTTACACAAAAATCCTTGAGACTATGATAAAGAAATGCAGCGTAATTCAGTTATACAAAGAAAAAACTGGGGATTGTATAAGCTCTGTTAGAGGTTGAGCTATTCATCGTGAGAGACAGAATCAGAAAAAGATTGCTTTATTAGCTTTGCAATTTGTTATCAAAAGATAAAACTATCCAAAGAAAATGAAAAAAGAAAACAGAGATAAAACTGTTCCTGTCGCTATATTAATCGCACCTTTTATTCGCTGCTTTTTTAAAGCGGAGCTGGCAAATGATATAAAAATGGTCATCAAGGTAAACCATGCAAAGATGTTGAAGGAATGTATGGTTACAAGTTCAAAGCCTTTTTTAATGCCACCACCAGAAGATAAAAATTTCGGGAAGTCCGCTATATAGAATATTGATACTTTGGGGTTTAGTATTTGTGTCAGAAAGCCGTCTCTGTAGCTGGTTAAAAGCTTTGTTTCACTCGTAGCATGCTTTTCATTCGTTGAACTTCTTTCTTTTGAATTTAAGTTGTGTATTCCAGATTTAATTGATTTAAAGCCCATGTATAATAAAGTGCTGCCATCCATGAGTTTTACTAAAAAAAACAGCGTTTTGTTGTTGAGAATGAGCGCTGATACACCTAGTATGGAAAATGCCCCCCATGCACATATGTTGCTGTACACAATCCTAAAACGTTTACAAATGCGTTCTTTCTTCCTAATCTCGTTGCATTATCGATGATAAGGGCCATATTCGGCCCCGGTGAGATGACTAAAAAAAATGAAACAATGAAAAAGGTCAGTATTTGATGATTCATTTTACTTTTAGCTCTGAAATTAATTGATTTTCGAGATACAATTCTATTCTGTCAAACTGAGAAAGTTTTCCGACACCCTGTGGAGTGCCTGTGTATATGAGATCACCACGTCTTAGCTGAATGTAGTGACTTAAAAATGAGATTATCTTCTCAAAGCTAAAGATCATATTTTTCGTATTGCCAACTTGTCTTGTTTCGCCATTCAACTTCATTGCAAAGGTTATTGGGTTGTTTATTTTTTCCTTGTTTATGAAGTCAGAGACGTATGCAGCGCCTTTAAATCCTTTCGATAAAAGCCAGGGAAGCCTTTTTCCTTTCAGTTTTGTTTGCAAATCCCGCGCTGTGAGATCAAGACCTATTGCTACGGCATCATAGCATTTTTCTGCTTCTTCCTCTGTGACCATGAAAGCGTCCTTTGAGATTTTGAGCACAATTTCAGTTTCAAAATGGATTTCTTTGGAAAAATCAGGGAGATAAATTTCATTGCCTAAGATGAGTGAACTGTTTGGCTTGCTAAAGATAACGGGTTCATTTTCAACAGTATTGCCTAGTTCATGAACATGTTCAACATAATTGAGTCCAACACAGTAAATGTCATTTATCATAGGAGCCCTCCAAATTTTTTATTTTTTCTTTGTATAGGCAAGAGAGAACTTTGCAAACAACATTTTTTCTTATCTCGTGTTGTGCGTTTTCTGAACAAGAGGCATTGTGTGGGTTGATAACTAACCACGATGACAGCCCTTAGCATTGTCTCTCTTTTGAAGAGTGCCTAATCTTACAGTTTTTGAGAGATAAGAAACACTGCTTTCATTTTGGTTGCTAATCGCGTGAAATTCCTTTAATACTTTAAAGGTGTTTTTGGTTGTCTAGGCAGCGATCAGTAGGGTCTGAAAGCCCTAAAGTTTGATCATAAAAATGAGCCCACTCTGTGGGTGTATCGGAATTCTGGGAGATTTTGCTATGTCCAAGTGCGATGAGCACTAAAAGCAAAAAAGCTGATTCAAACTCAGTACTTTCAGGCTTCCGGAATACTAATGCGAGGGCGCTTACACCTGCACAAGTCCCCTTGCTTTCCTTTGCGGTATGTTCTGATATATGAATTGGCAAGCGTCGTAAAACACAAGATGATGCTGTCGAACTCGATGTTTCAGATCTCGCTCTACCAGCTACCAACTGATGCTCAAAAACTTTGAGAAAAAGCAAATAAAGCCTTAGCACATGCAATGACCGTGGTGTTTGCTACTTACCAATCAATCCAAGTGATTGCGGATGAGCAAAAGGAATGTGATTTATCCGAATTTGATCTGATCATTTGTGATGAAGTACACCGTACGACTGGGGTTGTGTTGGGAACAGACAAACGTGAATCTGAATTTATCAAGGTTCACGATAACAGCATCATTCGGGGTAAAAAACGTCTGTACATGACAGCAATCCCCAAGGCCTTTACGGATAATGCCAAAAAGCAAGCCAATGAGATCAATGCCGTTCTGGCTTCTATGGATGATGAAGAACTCTATGGAAAAGAGCTTTATATCTATACATTCTCTCAAAAGCCGTTAAGAATGAACTTTTATCTCCTTATAAGATTATTATTTTGGGTGTTGATGAAGAGGAAGTAAGTCAATCCATTCAACATCTGATAACAGATGAGAATTATGGACTTATTCTTGACGATAAAACCAAGATCATAGGCTGTTATCAAGCCCTTGCTAAAATAGATCTGAAGGTTGACTTGAGTGATAACCCAAATCTCATGCGTCGGGCTTTGGCTTTTTGTAAAGATATCAATAGGTCTAAACGTATCCGTGATACATTCAATTCTAAAGAAATACAGAAAGAATTATATGATCTTCATAAGGTCCATAAAGAGACTCCGCCTTTTGACTGTAAATTTGCTCATATTGATGGAACACAAAGTGCCAAAGAACGTAATAAAGCCCTTGATTGGCTTAAGGAAGATGCGGGGGAGAATGTTTGTCCGTGGTTGCTCACCAATGTAAGATATCTCTCTGAAGGAGTAGATGTCCCTGTTTTTGATGCGGGTTATGTTTTTACATCCCCATAAAAGTCATGTAGATGTCATACAGGCGGTGGGGCGTATCATGCGTCGTGCAAGGAGAAAAAAGAGAGGCTATATCATTTTACCCGTTGGGGTACCTGCCAGTGTTTTTGCTCGTGAGATGCGTCCGTTTGGTTCTCTGATACATCCTTTAATTCGAGGACGTCCGCGTTTTGTACGGTTTTTTCTCTTTGCCATATTTTATCAGTCAGAATGGGATAGCATCATTAAGAGATGCACTATGATCAGCAGCACCTGAAACGATAGCATAATTTGGGGTAGTAATGGATGAAGGAGTAGGGGATGCCGATTGATCTTTCTTTGCATCAAGTAAATATAATTCGCCTTTAAATTGTGGCAAGATAATCTCTGTTGAGTAACGGCCATACCCATTTTTATCTTGCCATTTGCGTGTCTGTAATTTGCCTTCTACGTAAACCTTTGAACCTTTGTTTAGATATTGAAGTGCAATTTTTGCCAAATGTGGATTAAAAATCACAACTGAATACCATTCTGTTTTTTCTACTTTTTGATTGGTCTTTTTATCTACATAGCTCTCAGAAGTCGCTATACTAAAATTGACTATTTCTGTACCAGAATTCATTGTTTTGCTTTTGGGATTAGCACCTAAATAGCCAATTAACATCACTTTATTTAGCATGTTTTCACTTACTTTTTTAATAATTTTTTCAATTATTTCAAAATGATATTATTATTTTTTAACATATAAAATTATGTTTTTTATCTTTTGATAAACATAAAGCCACATCACGCAAATGACATGGCTTTCTTTTTGCTGTTTAAAAGCATAGTGTCACAAATGCTAGCATTGACCACAAACCTGAGCATTATCAGAAATATAGGCATCATTATAAATCCATGCATTACCACCAACCCAGCAATTCCCTTCGTGACTTAAATTGCCCTCATGCTCTATAAAACCACCAAGTCATCCGCTTTTACATTACCAAAGTCTCTTAATGCACGTATGCGATAAATGGTTCGAACTCGATCACTTAAAAGATCTTTCACTGTTTTCATTTCATTTGTTAATTCATATTTTTTTTGCAAGAGCGTGCTTTTGAAAGGAGGGGGTATCATTTGCAACAGTAGCAATAATGGAGGTCATTTGATTTTTAACTATAGCGTTCATACTAGTAATCCTTAACGTAATGGAGTTTTCAATTGACACCCTATAAGGGCACTGGGCGTTGAAAACACGGCGTTAAGTCCGTCGCTATGCTTTCCCCTAAAAAGGGTCTTGTATGACATAACCACACCCGACAAAATCATTATATGTCCTCACAAGCACAAAAGATAGTCAGTATTTTAAAGGCATGGGAGAGGCTGTTTCGTAACCTATCCGCTTAACTATAAGTATTTCTACACACTTGATACTTTCTTAATAGCATGACTTTGCAATTTTTTCTTTTTTATACTTACCTAATTGAATATAAATCGCTTTTTCTAGCTTGCTATCTATAAGGTCATAAGAATGAATTCTTTGTAAAAAATTATAAAATCGGAAATTTTACTATGGCTTTTTAACTGAGCACTGTAGTGCGTAAATGGACATGTTTATTAAATTGCGTGTGCTTAACATAAGAAACAATACACAGACTAAAAAGAGTACTAAAGAGCAATATCTAAGTACCAGTATCCAATGGAAAAGAAAGCTTATGCTCCAAGTACTTAGAAATGATAGGTAAAGAGACCGTTTCTTTATAACTACTTGGGAAAATTAAAACGACAAGCGCTAAACTTATTAGCTTTAAGAGTCTGTGCATATACTGGTGTAAATCACGTGTTAGTTTCACCCAACCTGTTGTATTTCCGCATTTGTATTTTGGGTTGCTCTGCAATTCAGAAGGAATATTGGAATTGCATAAAATTGCAAAAACAGTTGTGACTATTACCAAAGAAACAGATGCGAATGTCAAAATACTCTGAATAAAGTAAAGATTTTTTTAATTCCTAAAAAACATAAAAATATAAAAGTTATAATGCCAAACAAGGCTCTTAGCTGCTTATCTGTAAACATATTTATTTCCTGCGGTTTTCGATAATTTTTTGATCTCTCTGTTGATCTCGTCTATAAGAGGTTCGTAATTGAGAATGTTTTTTAGAATAGCACCACCGTAAACTCATGCTTTTACTTGTGCTTTGGTACTAAAATCCGCATTCTTAGGTGTTTTGTAATACTGATCAGCATCAAATTTTTCACACTCTCTTGTACCGTCTTCATATTCGTAGAGCTTGTAAAAATACTCCTCTGCCCCATCCTCCATGGTGTATATCCCACTGCTGTTGTAACAAACCTCTTTCGCATGGGCTGTTTACGGTTTTTTAAGAATAGATGTTTTAAAATGAACATGCTTTAATCCTAATTTTACAAATTTGTCTATTTGCCTCAAATTTGACCGTACAGAGCGTTTTATATTATAAATTTTTTATCATAAAATCTTAAATCGCTGTGTACGGTGCCTTTATGTCGATTTAAATGCACATCTAATCACAAAACGATCAGCACTTTTCACTAGTTTGCTAACCTGCAATGTTTTTCACTGTTCCTCCAAGACCATTTAAATCCCTTCAAGCTTTTGCTTTTCAACCAACGTGAGTGGTCTTGAATCCTCTTTCATTGCCTTTTCTTTCAGCCTTTTTTCACGGGTGTTCAAAACAGCTTTGCGTACAAGATTGGCTTTCGCCAAAAGACTGTTTTCCAAGTGATCTTGTAGCGCATGTCCTTTTGCATACACCGTCTTAATCATTTCTTCTTTTGAGGCATTGCCTTTATCTGTTGTTACCTTCATTTTTGTAAGCCATTGCTGAAAACGCAAATAGCGCATACCATCGCCTTCAAAACGAGAGGATTCAAAATTGACAGTGCTACTTGTTATATTGCTGTCTACACGAGAAATTGTCCAGCCTGTCTAGGTATCTAGATCAAGGCAGAGAATGGTTTGTGCATTGATGATCATATTCCCCCATTAAGGCTGTTGCGTATTTATATGTGCGCTATGACAGAGCGTGTTGTGATTGCCTGTCTTGAAAAAATGTTTGTGAGAAAATACTTGAAACTACTTTTTGGCTAAATTTTTTACTGCCATTCGAGGAAAATAATCTTGGAAGCAGTTAATCTTCGAATTTATTCTTCTTGTTTTTGAGTTACATCTTTTTGTGTACGTATTAATTTCAGCTTCTTTATTATCTTTTTTCTGAGCTTTTGCATTGTTTTACAAGAGTCATGAAGAGTAGGAGCCACCCCAAAATTAGCAATAAAATAGATAACAACTGCTTCTACTAAACTCAGATCTATCTCCGTTTCATACCTCACTTCCTTTTCTTCATATTATCTTACTCCTGTTAAGAGCGTGAATGGTGCTGCTGGTGTTGGAGAAATCTTAGGATTGATGATGAGGCATTTGTTAGATGCAAATGACCTCGAAAAAGAGCTTAAGCATTACAAATCAGTTACAACAGAAGTTAAGCGAATTTTACCAAGCCCTGTTGTGAAAGCTACTTAACGTTAAAAACATGACTCATTTCCTCATCCTTAAGGATGAGGAAATAGAGATTGACTGCCTCTCCACCCTAAAAGACGAGGAGGAGGTCAAAGTGCTAAAAAGGTACTTCAAAAAGCAGCAATGATTCGTATTTTAGCATCATCGCGGTGCCGTCTGATAGCGTTATAATGGAGTTGCGAAAGGTGGTTTAGAAGGTGGTTTAATTTTTGTTGATTTTTAATAAATCATTGGAAAATAAGGGGAATTAAGACAGTCTGGTGCGGACGGCGGGACTTGAACCCGCAAGGTCTTTGACCGGCAGATTTTAAGTCTGCTATGTTTACCGTTTTCATCACGTCCGCGATGAGAGTTCTCTCATAAGCTATATCTTTTATTGAATCAAGAATTAATGACAAAAGAAACATTTTTCATTTTTTTAGTAAAATTTTGACTGACAATAGTTTTCTTTATCGCTAGAAAAAGCTTTTATAATGTAAATAAAGCATGAAATGATTAGTGTTATGAGTCAATTTATTCAAGACGTCACAAAAGCTATGGTGGGATTGCATCACGTGTTTGCTGAAACACCACTTCAAAGAAATGATTTTCTTAGTCAAAAGTATGATGCAGAAATTTATTTAAAGCGTGAAGATTTAACACCGGTGCGGTCTTATAAGATTCGTGGTGCTTTCAATTTTGTTTCAGAAATGCTGAGCAGTCTATCACCAGATTCTGCATTTGTTTGTGCTTCAGCAGGGAATCACGCGCAAGGGGTTTCTTTTGTTTGTCGTTATTTTAAACGTAAAGGCGTGATTTTTATGCCTATGACAACGCCACAACAAAAAATTGAGAAAACACGTATTTTTGGTAAAGAATTCATTGATATTCGTTTGATTGGTGAAACATTTGATCAATGTTATGAAGCTGCGCAATCCTTTGTCGTAGAGAGCGGTGGTGTAATGGCTCCACCTTTTGATGATATTCGCATTATTACAGGGCAGGCAACAGTGCTTTGTGAAGCTGCTTTACAATGGAAAAAACTCAATGGAGAAAGTGAGCCAGATTTGATGATTGTGCCGGTAGGGGGTGGTGGTTTGGCAAGTGGGGTGAGCAAGTTTTTACATGAATATGGTTGGAAAACAAAGCTTCGTTTTGTTGAGCCGCAAAGAGCTGCAAGTTTGCTTGCTTGTTTGGAGAGTGGAAAACGCGTCAAGCTTGAAAATATTGACACTTTTGTAGATGGTGCTGCTGTGGCTGAAATTGGTGCGCTAAACTATACAATTCTAAAGAAATTTTCTCCTGATTCTGTCATTACGGTTCCTGAAAATCGTGTTTGTTCTACGATGGTTGAAATGCTTAATGTTGAAGGTGTGGTCCTTGAACCGGCTGGTGCTTTATCGATTGATGCGCTTAACAGTATTCCTCCTCAAGAGTTAAAGGGGAAAAAAATTCTTCTCGTTATTTCAGGAGGTAATTTTGATTTTGAGCGTTTGCCAGAAATTAGAGAGCGTTCTTTACGTTTCCAAGGGTTGAGAAAATATTTTATTTTTAGTTTTCCGCAACACCCTGGTGCATTGCGTCATTTTCTTTCCACATTATCACCAGATGATGATATCGTACGTTTTGAATATCTTAAAAAATCAGCGAGAAACTTTGGTTCTGTATTGGTTGCGATTGAAACAAAAAAATACGGTAATTTTTGCCTTTTAGAGGAAAAATTTCAAGCGTTAGGTTGGCGTTATCGTGATATTACTGATGATCAAACGTTATTTGATTTCGTTATTTGAGGAACTGAAATTTTACTAAAACAAGAAGTACAATGATGAAACCTATTTTTTATTTGGTGCTGAGTCTATTTTTCTTTTTGATTGTTAATCAACAGAGTTTAGCATCTCAGCCTACAATAATACAAAAAGCTGAACTTTCAAGAGTTGTTGTTGATGTCAATAATGCTATAAAAAATAGGGATTTTACACCTATTTCTCGTTATATGCCTGAGCGACTTTATAAAGAGATGGCACATCGATTGAATACAACAGAGAGTGCTTTACGTAGTGATTTTCTTCAACAGTTGCATAGGAAATTTGAGGATTTGCCTTCTGGTGCTTATTATTTAGATAAAGAAAATATAGAGTATTTACAAACTGATAACGGTACTTTGTATGCTTTAATTCCAACAGTTCTTGAGATGAAGGATCGCATCATTCGATATAAAACTTTGGCGATTTTTGATAAAACTCAATGGTATTTAATTTATGGCGGTCAAAAAACTTTACAAAACCCAGTTTTTCTCGAGATTTATCCTGATTTTATCAAGGTACATTTACCGATGGACACAATCATCAAAAAGTAAACGATCTAAATATTGTTTTTTTATTCATGATAAATGTATTTCGTAAAGTTCTTGCTTTTTTATCATAATCCAAGGATAATGGGGATGAAGGCATTTAGGCTGGTTTGTTGGCTTTTTGTAAAGTGAAATTTATACGCCTTTATCTTGATTTCAAGGTGCTCATGAGTTGCGCAAGCTGCTTTTTAAGCGTTGCTTCATTTAAAATGTCAGGGATTTCTCTTGCGCGGATTCTTGAGTGGAAAGTTCAGCTGGTTACTTGTTTTGAGTTCTTCAGCTGAGGAAAGATTGTATTTTGCCTATAAACGAAGAAAATGTTTTTACAAAGTTAGGTTTGCCTACTCTTTTGATTAAAAATTTACTCATTGCTGGGATGAGTAAACCTAAACCTATACAAGAACAAGCTATTCCAATGATGTTGAAAGGACATGATATTTTAGGTGTTGCTCAGACAGGTTCTGGAAAAACCTTGGCGTTTGGTTTACCTATTTTAAGTCAGATTTTGGCTTTGGGTAATAAACGCTGTCCTAAAACTGCACGCGCTTTGATTTTAGCTCCAACGCGTGAACTTGCTGTCCAGATTGATGAAACGATTCGCACTGCGGCGAAGGGAGCTCATCTTTCAACATGTCTTATTTTTGGGGGCGTGTCACGTTTAAAACAAATTAAACGTATGGAAGCAGGGGTGGATGTTTTGATAGCGACTCCAGGGCGTTTGAGAGATCTTGTTCGTGAAAAGTGTGTTGATCTTTCCCAATCTCGTTTTTTGATTTTGGATGAAGCAGATCGTATGTTGGATATGGGGTTTATTCATGATGTCAAGCAAATTGCAAAGCTTTTGCATCAAGAGCGTCAGACAGCACTCTTTTCTGCAACAATGCCGAGGGAAATTGCTGTGCTTGCAAAATGTTTACTCAATGATCCTGTTAAAATTGAAGTTGTTCCTCAAGGTACTACGGCTGTAGAGATTTGCCAAAAATTATATTGTGTTCCTACGAATGAAAAAAAGAATGTTTTAAGTAAACTTTTGACAAATCCAGCTTTTAATTCGGTTATTGTTTTTACCCGAACTAAACATGGGGCTGATTCTGTTACACGTAGTTTGGCAAAGATAGGATATTCAGTCGCAACGATTCATGGGAATAAATCACAAGGTGCTCGCCAGTCTGCTTTAAAAGCTTTTCGTGAAAGATCTGTGCAGATCCTTGTGGCAACAGATATTGCTGCACGCGGTATTGATATACCAGGGATAAGCCACGTTATTAATTATGACTTACCAGATGAAGCTGAAAGTTATGTACATCGTATCGGTCGTACAGGACGTAATGGTGCATCTGGTGAAGCACTTACACTTTTTGATGAGAAGATAGAAAGGGAACGGTTGCGTGCTATAGAGCGCTTGATTCGTATGAAATTGGTGGCTGAGTCAGTTCCAGAGCAATTTGCAGCGTTTCCAGAAAAGCCAATTGTGCCAGAAAGTAGAGAAAAAGAAAACGATAAGGAACGCCGTTTTAAAAAATCTAAACGTCAAAAACAGTTTTTAGGTCGAAAAGATGATGCCGCACAGTTGCAGCGGAAGAATTCTTCATCTCCAAATGAGAGGCATAAAAAAGCAAAAGCGGTGCCAAAGCGTGCAAAGCCTTTTCGTTTTCGAAAATCAGTTAAGAAGGCTGCCTAGATAAAGTCTTGAGAAAAGATTATGTACTGGAGATTTTTTACTTTTGTTGATTTGTTCTCAATTGAAAAGAGGTATAAAATATTCTTGCCAAAATAAGAAGGTCTTTTAGAGGTTTTCATTTCTAAAAAATGAAAACCTCTAAGTGTTTGGATTATTTAAAAATCTTTTAAAAAGAAATTATTACTGTAGAGGCGATTATTTATTTTCTTTATTTCCATTTTTTAAAATGGGAATGAAAATAGATTTTATTTATATAAAATTATTTTTTAAAAGATGTGTTTTATCTTTAATGATAACTTTTAATTTTAAAAATTTATTTCTAATAATAACTCATTGTTTTATATATTGAATAATTCATTATATCGTAATTTTTTTCATTTTGAAGCTATTTATGTGGATCAATCAAAAGTATTCATTTGCACGTTATATGTGAAATTATCGTATAGATAAACATTTGAGAAATAAATAAAATGATTCTTATAAACTCTTTCAAAGGCAAGGGGTATTGCTAAGATTGAGAGTTGGAAAATAGTATGATGGTATGGCTTTTATTATAAATAAAGATGGGATGATTAATCGATTTCATTTTATATCATTTACGGGAGTCATTGTGAAATGGGCTTGGGGGGAATTTAAGAGACATCTCTTTAGAAAAGCGTGTGACTGCATAATGCAATAGCAAGAATGGCATGATTTCTGAAGGCTTTCTCAGGATTCTTAACAATTTAGCTTGTTATCTTGGTTTTTATTGTAAAACACTATTATTTGGGGGGATATAAAGCCTATAAGACTTTATGTATTAAATGTTTTATGACAGTGGGATGAAATATCCAAGGCAAGGTTGTTTGTAAAGCGTTGAATTGGTTAGCAGGAGGAACAACCTGTTAGATAAGACGCCGGAATGTTTACAGACTTGTTTGATGTTTTTTGCTTTTAAGATGGGGAGGCGGTTATGTGGGGTGTATGGAGATAATATATGCCCTGATTGTTGTTTCTTCCATTTTTCAAAATGATTGTTTCATGAGCAGGTTTTTAAGTTTAATTGCTTTATGGAGTACAAATCATTTTTTCCTTGGACAAAAATTATATGAGATCTTTTTCATTGCTGATGGAGCTTAATAATTCCTTCTCGTGAAAGAAGCCCTATTTTATAATGTGCAAATAATTGCAGTGCTCTCTGATAGAGGCGCGGTAGTTTGAAAAAAGTAATCTTATTTGTGCTATTTTAAAATGAATCAATGGTTTTTTGCGTTCATTGAAAAAAATACATCCCGTAGGATATTGCGTTTCTACTTTATAGTAAAAACCTTATTCCCTCACTTTTATTAACGAATTCCTCACTTAAAAAAACATATGGAAAACCAATAAGTTATTTGTGATAGAAAAGAATGTGGCTCCCCGGGCCGGATTCGAACCAGCGACCAACCGGTTAACAGCCGGTTGCTCTACCGCTGAGCTACCGGGGAATGGTGCCCAATCATTTAGTTGAAAAGGCTATAGCAAAGCAATACTGATTTGCAAAGGATAAAATTACTTTTTTTAAAAAAATATGATAAATTGTGTAATAAGAGGAAAAAAGGCGAGAGAAAATTTCTACACCTTGACGGATGCGTTGCCTTCCCTTATTGAAACCTTTATGTTTGTTGACGAGGCCTCGTGGCGGAATGGTTACGCAGAGGACTGCAAATCCTTGTATCCCGGTTCGATTCCGGGCGAGGCCTCCAGCCGATTTTAAACGAAACGGCTTTTAGGGGAGATGAGGTATAGGAAAATAGATTATTTCCCTCTATAGTTGTGAAGACACTTTTTTATGAGAGATCATACAGTTAAAATCTAATTGTTGACTGGAGCATCCTTTTTCGTAACGCTCATAGTTTGAGAGATCTTCGTCCATCATTGTCGCTGTTTTGTTTGTTTTTTGTAGGTTAGGAGAAAATATTCGTTATGGTTGCAGATTTTGCTGAGCTTCGTCGCAAAATGGTTGACAATCAAATTCGTACAGTTGATGTAACGGATTTATCAGTTCTTGAAGCGTTTTTAACGGTATCTCGTGAAGATTTTGTATCGGAAGATATGAAAGTATTAAGTTATCTTGATACCGACATTGTTCTGTGTCCAGTACAAGATGGGGTTCCTGCACGCTATTTGATGAAACCTGCATCTCTAGCGAAATTACTACAGCTTGCCGCTGTAAAATCATCAGATGTTGTTTTAGATATTGGTGCAAATAGTGGTTATTGTGCAGCGTTGCTTGCAAAACTTGCAGGGTCTGTGATTGCGTTGGAAAGTAATAAATCTCTTTTTGAACGTGCTCTTGAAGCTTTAGAACGTAATCAATGTGATAATGTGGTTGTCGTTCATGGTCCATTAGAGCAAGGATATGCCGTTGAGGGACCTTACGATGTGATTTTCATTGAGGGATCTGTTGATTTTATTCCACAAGGTATCTTTGATCAAATGAAAGACTGTGGACGTCTTGTTGTGGTTGAAGGGTATGGAAATGCTGCTGTTGCACAAATCTATATAAAAGAAGATGGAATCATTTCGGCACGTCGTGCTTTTAACCTCGCTGTAAAGCCTATTCCTTGTTTTTTAAAAACACCTGGTTTTGTGTTTTAGTGCTTGTTTGTTTTGTGAATAAAAGATAATTTTGTAATTTATTTGGGGTTTGTTATTGTGTGTATTGTGTTTAGAGTAAACAAGAAGTTTCAGGTGTGTTTATTACTGGTGTTGAGTATTTTACTATCAGATACTGTTTATGCTGAGACATTGATGGATGCCTTTTCTAAGGCTTATAAGCATAATGCTAAGTTGAATAGTGAACGTGCAGCTGTGCGTATATCCAGTGATGATGTTGTCATTGCGCGATCAGGGTTATTGCCTCAAGTTGAGGGGGTTGGGAGCTATGGTCGGAATAAGTCTTTTACAGGTCCTTATGTCACTTCTGGATCTATAGGCGTGAGATTAAATCAAAGATTATTTGATGGTTTTATCACGCAAAATATCTTTTCTTCAGCTCAAGTTAAGTTGCAGGCTCAGCGTGAATATCTTCGTAATATTGAACAAAATACGTTTCTGGAGACAGTGACCGCTTATGCTAATGTCTATCACGCACGTCGTGTTGCCGATCTTCGGAGAGAAAATTTGGCAGCTCTTGAAGAACAAGTTCGTTCCAATAAAGCAAAATTTGATGTGGGTGAAGGAGGGCATGTTGATCTTGCTCAAGCTCAAGCTGCACGTTCCGTGGCTGTTTCAGAGCTGAGTCTTGCTCGTGCTGATGTAAAAGCAGCAGAGGCAGTGTATCGACAAGTTATTGGTTCTGATCCTGAAAAGTTAAAACGCCCACCCGTAGCCAAAGATTTTCCCGTCAACCTTGATATGGCTTACCAAATGAGCGTTGTGATGCATCCAGCAATCCTTTATGCTAAATATTTAGTCGATGCGAGTGTTTACAATGTAAAGGCGAAAGAAGGAGCATTGCTCCCTAAAGTTGATTTTTCTGCAACAGCATCTTATAATCGAATCTACAGCGGTGCTGGAGAGGATGGAGTTTCTAAATCAATAGGATTGTCAGTAAGTGTCCCAATCTTTGAAGGAGGGCGTACGTCTGCGCAAATTCGTCAATCAAGGGAACAGCTTGGACAGGCGCAGCTTCAACTCGATTTGGCGCATAGTAATACTAGGCAAGTACTTACTTCTGCTTGGTTTCAGTTAGAGGGCGCGTGCTCATCTGTTATTGCTTACCGTGAAAGTGTTCGTGCTGCTGAAATTGCTCTGAAAGGCCGTGTTCAAGAAAATCGCGTAGGGCAAGCAACGACGCTGGATGTTTTAAATTCTCGTACTCAATTGATTAATGCTCAGATTGCGCTTGCAATGGCGGAGCGTAATGCTGTTGTGGCAAGCTATAGTGTTCAATCTTCTATTGGTAGATTGACTGCAAATTATTTAGGTTTAAAAACAATTAAATAATATATCCGATAATGCATAAAAGTATCTCTTTAATCTTAAATTATTTTAGTTTTTAAAAGATTAGTAAATCAATAGTTGAATATGTTTAAAAATAGAATGGTGAGATGTTATTTTTATAAGTGTAGAAAATTGTGTGTAGCGCCCTCTTTATGACAAGCATATTTGAAAATATCGTGGGAGGCATGTTGATCTTATGATTCTTTTGCATACACTGAAAGTATGATTCTATTTGTTGTTGCGTCTTTGAGAGGTTGTAAAGTATGGTACAGAGTTCAAGCGTGTTACGTGAGCCAAGTATGGATGAAATTTTAACATCTATTCGTGAAATAATCGAAGAAAATGCGGTTCAATCTGATCACTTTTTAAATGAAGATGTTGCAGTGAATGCTTCGGAAGGTCGTTCAGAAGCTGCATCAGAGGGTATTTATGATACAACCTTATCGGTTGATGATGCTATGAAAGCTTTAGCTGATCGTATTGGTCTTTCTTCTGAAAATCAAGGGGGGAAGATAACGCAAGAGAAAGAGGATATAGAGGCAGAAAATAATACAGTTGGTATGGATATGCAAAAGATGAAGCTTTCTTCTGAAGAACGGAATTCTGTTTATAAAGCAAAAGAATATGAAGATGAGATAAGGAAATCACAGTCAGAAGCTAGAGGGGATGGTCATGTGGAATTGTCTGCATATTGTATTTCTTCTGCAGAAAAGATTGCAAAGGATGTGTTGCGTCCGGCTATAGCAGAATGGTTACAGTCTAAATTGCCTATTTTGCTGGAAGATATTTTGCGTGAAGAGATTGTGAAAGCGATTAAAAAATCATCTTAATTGTTTTTATGTTTTTCATTTTATGAGAATTTTGTTTGCGATTTTGCGAGCTCTCTAGTGAATGGCTGAAAATCACGGGTTTTTGATCGGGATTTGATCATATATTGTGTTTTTCAGCGGCGTTATGGATGGATAGAATGTTAGAAAAAAACTATGATGCTGCCTCTATAGAGCAACGGGTTGCAAAGAGATGGGAGACTCGTGGGGCCTTTAAAGTGGGAGCTGGTTCTAAAAGCGGTGCAGAACCTTTTTGCGTTATGCTTCCACCTCCTAATGTTACGGGCTCACTTCATATGGGGCACGCGCTCAATACGACAATTCAAGATATAATAGTTAGATTTCAGCGGATGCGTGGCAGAAATGTCTTGTGGCAGCCTGGTATGGATCATGCTGGGATTGCTACACAAATGGTTGTAGAGCGTCAACTTGCAGAACGCCAAGAGCCAACGCGTCAAGAAATGGGGAGAGAAAAGTTTATTGAGCGTATTTGGGAGTGGCGTTATGAAACTGGAGGCGTTATTGCAAACCAGTTGCGTCGCCTTGGGGTTTCATGTGATTGGTCGCGTGAGCGGTTTACAATGGATGAGGGGTTGTCGCAGGCAGTTCGTGAAGTCTTTGTCACGCTTTATAAGCAAGGGTTGATATATAGGGATAAGCGCCTCGTCAATTGGGATCCTAAATTGTTGACAGCTATTTCAGATCTTGAAGTTGAGCAAAAAGAAGTTCAAGGACATTTGTGGCACTTTAGATATCCACTTGAGGGTAAAATTTTTGATCCAAATGATGCGACAACTTTTATAACAGTGGCGACAACACGACCAGAAACAATGCTTGGTGATACAGGAATTGCCGTTAATCCTGAAGATGAGCGTTATAAAAATCTTATCGGTAAAAATGCTCTTTTGCCACTTGTTGGTCGTAGGTTATTAATTGTTGGTGATACGCATGCTGATCCTGAAGCTGGAAGTGGTGCTGTAAAAATCACACCAGCTCATGACTTTAATGATTTTGAAGTAGGACAGCGTAATCATTTACGCTTGATCAATATTTTTACCCAAAAAGCCGAGATTTTTCTCCGTGAAAATGAAGCATTTTTTGATGGTTTGATTTTATCAGATGAATTAAAAATGTTAGTAGAAAATCTCGATAAATCTGATCGTTTTTTTGCGCGCCAGAAGATTGTTTCTTTGATGGAAGAACAGGGATATTTAGCCTCTGTGGACGATCATACCCATATGGTTCCTCATGGAGATCGCAGTGGTGTCCCTATTGAGCCGTTTTTGACAGATCAATGGTATGTTCATGCTGCTAAATTAGCAAAGCCAGCGATAGAGGCTGTTCAACAAGGCAAAACGCAGTTCGTTCCCGATAGCTGGAAAAAGACTTACTTCAATTGGATGGAAAATATTCAACCTTGGTGCATTTCTCGCCAATTGTGGTGGGGACATCAGATTCCTGCTTGGTATGGTCCTGATGGAACGGTTTTTGTTGAAAAAAGTGAAAAAGAGGCTTTAGATTCAGCTTTTGCTCATTATGGTGAGGTTGTTGAATTAATCCGTGATCCGGATGTTTTAGATACTTGGTTTTCATCAGCTCTTTGGCCTTTTTCAACATTAGGATGGCCAAATAAAACGACTGAATTATCTACTTTTTACCCAACATCTTTATCCGTGACAGGATTTGATATTATTTTTTTCTGGGTTGCTCGTATGATGATGATGGGACTTCACTTTATGGGTGACGTTCCTTTTCCAACGGTCTATGTGCACGCTCTTGTTCGGGATCAAAAGGGTGCAAAGATGTCAAAATCAAAGGGAAATATTATTGATCCCTTAGAGCTTATTGATCAATATAGTGCTGATGCACTCCGGTTTACTTTAGCTATTATGGCAGCACAAGGTCGTGATGTAAAACTTGATGCTTCCCGTATTGCTGGTTATCGTAATTTTGCTACGAAATTGTGGAATGCTACCCGATTTGCACAGATGAATGGTGTGAAGCATGATCCAACTTTTAAGCCAGAACAAGCAAAACTGGCGCTTAATCGTTGGATTTTAACAGAATTATCCAAAACGATTTCAGCAGTGACGGCTGGTATTGAACACTATAAATTTAATGAGTCAGCTGCCACACTTTATCGTTTCATTTGGAATACATTATGTGATTGGTATTTGGAGCTTCTCAAACCTATTTTTCAGGGGGGAAATGAAGATGCTAAAAATGAGGCTCAAGCTTGTACTGCTTGGGTTTTAGATGAAGTTTATAAACTTCTTCATCCTTTTATGCCTCATATGACGGAAGAGTTGTGGTCTCTTACAGAAACGCAAGCCATCAAGCGTGAGGATATGCTCGCATTGACAAAATGGCCAGAGGAAACATTGATAGATGAAGAAGCTGCTGATGATATTAATTGGCTTATTGATGTCGTTACAGGGATTCGGTCAGTACGTTTTGAAATGAATATTCCAGTGGCTACACAAGCACCTCTTGTTGTTGTTGAAGGAGGGGAAGTAACGCGAGAGCGTGTGAGGCGTTATGATGCACTTCTTAAAAAATTAGCGCGTATTGAAGTTATTGATTTCTCTGATAAAGTTCCGGAAGTATCGGCACAAATGATTTTGGGAGAGGCTGTTTTTTGTTTACCATTAGGACAGTTGATTGATTTGGAGGCTGAACGTGTTCGTTTGAGGAAGGATGTCAGTAAAATTGAACAAGATATTGAAAAAATATCGCTTAAGTTAAACAATCCCAAATTTATAGCAAATGCAAAAGCAGAAATTGTTGAGCGTGAACGGAACAGGGTTGTAGAACTGCGTGCAGCGCAGAAGAAAATATTTGTTGCTTTAGAGCGGTTGGATTGATTTCAGCTTTTTATTTTTTGATGGATGATTTCATACTATTAGGGCTGGTGTAGATCTTCTTTAAAGAAACTTTTTCTTTTGTTAGTTTTTCATGAACGATCATAAAATCTCTACTGAAATCCATTGTTTTATGTTTATCATTAAAGGAACATCTTTTAAGGTACCCGAGCCTATTTCACGACGGAAATCATGAATGGTATAACGGTAAATCCATTGAGCTCCCCTTCTTTACGCTTGTGAAGTAACAAGCGCTGGCACCATCCCACCCAATCCGGACAAGGACTTGGCACTTAAGACCGTTCATAAGAGGCATTTTTAGTTCTTTCTTATACAGAGTTTTTATCCACATAGCTCTCTCTGCTTGTAATGTGCAAGCGGATGGGTTTGATTGATTCAACATGGAACAGGTTTTGAATGAGAGAATCTTACGATATTCTAGGGACTCATTCAACATACAAAAAAGGTAAATTATCATTATAAATCAATATGTTGTTTTATTACTGTAAAACATCATCATTTAGAGTAGCAATATAAGGCATGTAAAATTACACATGTGGTATTTTTGTTTTATGTAGTGGTGAGTATTCTGAGGTAGGGCTTGTGTGTAAAGTATGAATTAACCCCATGTGAAATGATGTCAGGTGGAATCTGTTAAACAAAAAGCTGTATTGTTTATAGATTGACGGTGGCAAAAAACTTCATCTTTAAGGTGGTAAGGCAGTTGTGAAGTTATAAGTTAACGATCATCATTATATTTATTTATCTTTCGTATTGTTTTTTATGCTTAAACGCTTACCATTCATTATGTATTCTCTTCGTTCTCAAGTTGCTGTTTAATGCACGTTATTTTATTGAGCGACTTTTATTCATACGTATACAATTTTAAAATCAATAAATCCTAGAATGTTAAAGGAGGTGTTACAAAATATAGAATGATGATTTATATTTAAAAATCAATTTGTTATATATAAAAATGGATACTTAATTTTATCGAACATTTTGGATGGTTTTAATTTATTGATCTTTTCTTTTAAAATTTTTACTTTAAAATCGCGTGTGCTTCTTACTAAGAAAAAGGGTTTAAATATCTACAAAGAAATTTGTAACAGATATAATCATTAAAATTGAGATAGGGGGGGAAATGGTTAATAGGTTTCAGATATGGAAAAAAGCCACTATTGTTGTGATTTTAGGGGGATTTTTTTCGACTGTTTATGCAATAGATGTTAATAGCTTGCAAGAAGCGAATGATGGTTCGTTTTATTTTTTTAAACGTGGTATGTCTGCTTATAAAGATGGACATATAAATCAGGCTATTGCAGCATTACGTCGTGCGGCTAAGAGAGGCCATATTGGTGCGAATTGGAAACTTGGCTCTATCTATGCAAACGGTGATGGTGTCCCTAAAAATGATTATAAGGCATATCATTTTTTTGCATATATTGTTGAAAAAGGTGCTGATCTTGGTTCAGAAGATGAAAGTTATGTTTCTGATGCATTGGTTAAACTTGCGGGATATATAAAAAAAGGTATTCCTCAATCACCTGTGAAACCTGATCCTTCTTATGCTGCTCATCTTTATATGCAGGCTGCGGTGAACTATGGAAATCCTAAAGCTCAGTATCATTTAGGAAAAATATTTTTAAAGGGAGAGGGAAGGGAGAAGAATCTTATACAAGCAGCACGATGGTTTCAACTTTCAGCAAAAAAAGGAAATCCTTCCGCCCAAGCAATGCTTGGAAATATGCTGCTTCAAGAAGGAAAAATTGTCCGTGGGGCAGCATTGTTAACTGCTGCCTATGAAAAAGCTAATGTAAAAGACAGAAATTGGATTCGCCCTTTGCAAGAACAGGCTTTTGCTCTTTGTAATGAATTTGAGAGACGTACAGCAATTTCACTGGTTGCTGATATTTTAAAAAATAACAGTTTTTAAACATCTGATTGTAATATTTTTACATTCTCTCATCCGTTATTAAACTCTACTGTCTTGTGTCTAAGTTTACAGTAGAGATAGCTTTTTGTGATAATATAACGGCTAATGACTTAAGATTTTAGACAAAAATTCTTGCGTTCTTGGTGTTCTCGCTTGTGGATCAGAAAAGAACTCTTTAGATGAACAGTCTTCAAGAATTGTTCCTTGATCTATGAAAATAACACGCTCCGAGACTTTTTGTGCAAATCCCATTTCATGGGTTACACAAATCATCGTCATACCTTCTTCTGCTAAGCTAATCATGACATCGAGCACTTCACCTACCATTTCAGGATCTAGAGCAGATGTTGGTTCATCAAAAAGCATGACAAGTGGATCCATAGTTAAGGCACGTGCAATAGCAACACGTTGTTGTTGCCCTCCAGAAAGTTGACCAGGATATTTATCTTTGTGTTCAATCAGCCCAACGCGTTCAAGATACAACAATCCACGTTCAAGTGCTTCTTTTTCGCTTCGTTTTAGGACTTTAATTTGCGCAATTGTCAAATTTTCTGTGACAGATAAATGGGGGAAAAGCTCGAAGTGTTGAAATACCATTCCCACCTGACTTCGCAATTTAGGCAGATTCGTTTTTTTTGAATGAACTGGTACTCCGTTAATCCAAATTTCACCTTTTTGAAAAGGAACGAGAGCGTTAATAGTTTTAATGAGTGTTGATTTTCCTGATCCTGATGGACCACAAACGACAACGACCTCTCCTTTATTAATGTTGGTTGTACAGTTTTTAAGGACTTTAATTTCGCCATACCAATTAGAAACATTTTTTATTTCGATCATATGAGTAGACATTTTTTTTCCTATTAGCGAATAATGGATACTTTTTTTTGTAAATACAAAACTATTTGTGACAGTGTAAAACAGATAACAAAATAGAAAACAGCTGCTAAGATATAAGCTTCTTGCTTTACACCAAAATTATTAGCAGCAATATCAAAACCATTTAAAAGACTGTTGCCACTGATTGCATAAACAAGGGTTGTATCCTGAAAAAGGATAATAACTTGTGTTAAAAAAACTGGTAGCATGTCTCTAAAGGCTTGAGGAAGAATGACAATGTACATACTTTGCCAATATGTCATTCCGAGAGCTTGTCCCGCATATTTTTGTCCTTGCGAAACTGAGTTTATGCCAGCACGCATAATTTCTGCAAAATAAGCCGTTTCAAATGCGGTAAAGGTAATGAGTGCTGATTTATTTGCACCGATGGATGTACCGGTTAAAAAAGGCAAAAGAACGAAAAACCATAAGATAACCATCACAAGTGGTATTGAACGCATAGCTGTTATGTAAACGATTGCAAACCAAGAAAGAAGTTTTATGGAAGAAAGGCGCATCATTGCTAAAAGGGTGCCGAAAACAAACCCCAATACCGTTGCAAAAAGAGTTAGAAAAACGCTAAAGAGCAAACCTGATAAAATGTAAGAACGAAATACATCAAAGGTAAAAAAGGAAAAATCAAAGTCGGAAAAATTGAAAGGAAAATAAAGTCCAAACTGAGAGCTTATGAAATTCATCATTTTCAATTTCCCTTTGTTTGAAAATTAGGAATTTTGAGTATTTGTTCAATGACTGTCATCACAATGAATACGAATAAGGCTATTAGAATATAAAGAATCGTAACAAGCAAATAATTTTCGTAGACATGGCTTACCTCTTCAATTGCTTGGTATTGAAATTGCATGAGCTCATTTATTGAAACGGCGAATGCTATAGACGAATTTTTCACAATGCCCATTGCTTCTGAAGTAAGAGGCGGCATAATTGTACGTATAGCACGTGGTAGTATAATATAGCGATAACTTTGATAAGTTGTAAACCCCATTGCCATAGCAGCATAACGTTGTCCAGAAGGAATCGCTTCAATGCCTGAACGAACCTGTTCTGCAATGCGTGCAGATGTAAAGAATCCCAATGCGCATGTTATTAAGAGAATAGGGGAAAATTTCATCGCTGGTGGATAAATCTTAGGAACAACAAAATACCACAAAAATACTTGTACAAGGAGGGGAATATTACGCATAATCTCTACCCAAATAGCACCGATAGTGCGAAATATATAATTGATTATCGATGTTTTGGGTAAAGTGCGCATTGTTCCTATAATAACACCACACAATACAGCTAAGATAAGTGAAGTGATAGACAATATAACCGTATTTTTTAAGCCATCGAGAAGTGTATCTAAATAGGTATGGCTCACGCCGGGAGCTCCCAGGCATCCTGTTACCAGTGTTTGGGTAAGGTCATCTCTACAAAGGAAAGAAAAGTCCATTAATTGATATTCCCTCAAATTAGTCATTCACAAATAGGACAATAAATTAAGCGCATTTACATAGGCCAAATTTATTAAAAAGTGAATTAAAATATAAACCACACTCAATTTTTAAAGAGTGTGGTTCTTCTTTATTAAATTTTATAAATCTTTTTCTGTGTAGCTTTCTCGAGGCTTATTATTTGGGTGATCCCAAGCATATCTTGTTTGTTTTGACAAGGGAAGGTTCATAACAGTGTTAGCAGGTGGAATCGGTTTCATAAACCACTTATTATAAAGCTTTTCAAGTGATTCATCTTTAATCTGACGTACGATACTATCGTTGATTTTTTGTTCAAATTTTTTGTCATTTAATCTGAGCATACAGGCGATAGGTTCGACTGAAAGTACAGTATCAAGAATGACATAATCAGATGGATTCTTTGATTTAGCAATATGTCCAGCAAGAATTGAAGCATCCATGACAAAAGCATCCGCCTTACCAGATTCTAATAATAAAAAACTATCTCCGTGATCTTTCCCCTTTAAAACTTTAAACTGAATGTTTTTTGCACGTTTGTTTTTACGAATAAGTTGAACAGATGTTGTACCGGTGGTCGTTGCGACTGTTTTTCCATTTAAATCGTCAAGAGATTTAATGTTAGAGTTTTTCTTTACAGCAATCCGAACCTCTTCAATGTATGTCGTATAAGCAAATGCTGCTTCTTTACTGCGGGCAATATCATTTGTTGTTGAGCCGCACTCAAAATCATAGGTTTTATTTTTTAAGAGAGGAATTCTATTTTGAGAAGTGATAGGAAGATAATGAATTTTAATTGGTTTACCAATTTTTTTTGAGATATCATCAATGATACGTTCTGCCATTTCTGTATGAAAACCTACATATTTATTATTACCAAGGGCGTAGGCTAAACCAGATGATTCACGGACACCTAAAGTAATTTCCCCTGTTCGTTTTATTTTTTCAAGAGTATCATGTTCAGCATGCGCGACGCTTGTGAAACCAATGGCCGTTGCTGCAATAAACATTAATAATGATTTCTTCATTTATGTCCTCCATTCATTTATCTTTACTTTAGCTGTTTAAGATATACTGTTTACATGGTGTAGCATAGTTATTATTTTTGAGTGGAATTTTTTTGTTGTTTCATAATGGGGGGTGTACTTTCTTAATTGATATTAAGGTGAATCCAAAAGGTGAATCCAAACAGGAACGTGGTCGGATGGTTTTTGATATCCCCTTACTTCTGTTTGACTATGAGCGCAAATAAGCTGATCAACAGCTTCTGGTGATAATAATAAATGATCAATGCGAATCCCATTATTTTTAGGCCAAGCACCCGCCTGAAAATCCCAAAAACTGAAGGAGGGAGTATCGGTGACATTCCGGATAGCATCGTAAAGACCTAAATTAAGAATACGTTGAAATACTTTTCTTGTTTCTTGAAGAAATAAGGCATCTTGATACCATTCTTGAGGTTTTTTTGCATCTAATGGAGCGGGGATGACATTATAATCACCCGCTAGAATAAGGGGTTCTTCATACGCAAGCAATGATTTTGCATGTGTATATAATCTTTCCATCCATTCTATTTTATAGGAATATTTTTCACTCTCAATAGGATTCCCATTTGGTAAATAGAGAGATGCAACACGAACAACACCTTTGTTTGTTGAATAAACAGCTTCAATGTAACGTGTCTGCTCATCATTATCATTGCCTGGTAATCGACGGATCACTTCATCTGGTGTTCTTTTAGAGAGAATCGCAACACCATTAAAACTTTTTTGTCCGTGTGTTTCTATATGGTAACCTAAATTTTCAATTGCATTGCGTGGAAAATTTTCATCAATACTTTTAATTTCCTGTAAACAGACTATGTCCGGCTGACTCTGCTGCAGCCATTGACATAATGTTTCATGTCGTGCTTTTATTCCAGCAATATTCCACGTTGCTATTTTCATGGCGCTCATCATTAGATATCAAGTATGCAATTTAATTTACTGCATTCATGTTTTATTACAGTCACATTGCTGCTTTTTTATTTTAGGGATATTACTATGGTAAATTGATTTATCAAGAGTAGCGGTAAAAGCAAATTTAAAGTTTTAAAATTTAATTTATTTTCATTTTTAAAAACTTTCTGCTGTTTAGTTCTTGACGAATGTAAGTGTTCTCGCTATTAGAGGTGGACATAACCGATGTGGATGTGATCAGGTGTTTTGGATATGAACCGAAAGATTATTCACAGGTGTTAAGAAGATTAAAAGCAAATGCTAGTGCAAAAGGCTATTGCCTTCTCTGCTTGTGGTCGGGTGAACTGTTTTTTGCAGGTATGCCCGATTTTGTGTGTAAACTTAGATATCTGTTCCGATTCTATTGGAGTGGATAGAAATGAAATAGAAAAGCCCGATTGGGTGAGACGAATGTAGATCGAAAAGAGGAAGGTTACATGCCTACCGTAAACCAGTTGATTCGCAAGCCGCGTGTAGCGCCAGTTAAACGTAATAAGGTTCCTGCTTTGCAGTCGAATCCGCAGAAGCGTGGTGTTTGTACGCGTGTTTATACAACAACACCGAAGAAACCTAATTCTGCTCTTCGTAAAGTTGCTAAGATTCGCTTGACGAATGGATTTGAGGTGATTGGTTATATTCCTGGAGAGGGACATAATCTTCAAGAGCACTCTGTTGTGATGATTCGTGGTGGTCGTGTGAAAGATTTGCCAGGAGTTCGTTATCACATTATTCGTGGTTTGCTTGATACGCAGGGTGTCAAGAATCGTAAACAGCGTCGTTCAAAGTATGGCGCAAAGCGTCCAAAATAATATTGAGAGACAAAGCCAATGTCCCGTCGTCATAGAGCAGAAAAGCGTGAAATTAATCCAGATCCTAAGTTTGGTGATTTGGTTATTATGAAATTTATGAATGCCATTATGTTTGATGGTAAAAAATCAGTTGCAGAGCGTATTGTTTATGGTGCGCTCGATTCTGTAGAAAAAAGAGTAAAAACAGACCCTGTGGCTCTATTTCATCGGGCCTTAGAGAATGTTGCTCCTCATATTGAAGTTCGCTCACGCCGTGTTGGTGGTGCTACTTATCAAGTTCCGATTGATGTTCGTCCTGATCGTCGTCAGGCTCTTGCTATTCGTTGGTTGATTGCTGCGGCACGTGGTCGGAATGAAACGACGATGATTGAGCGTTTATCTGGTGAACTGATGGATGCGGCTAATAATCGCGGTTCTGCCGTGAAAAAGCGTGAAGATGTTCATCGTATGGCTGAGGCTAATCGTGCTTTTTCTCACTATCGCTGGTAGAAGTTTTAAACTAAGGCAAATATAATGGCTCGCGAATATAAAATTGAAGATTATCGTAATTTTGGTATTATGGCGCATATTGATGCTGGTAAGACTACGATGACTGAACGTATTCTGTTCTATACTGGCAAGAATCATAAAATTGGCGAGACCCATGATGGTGCTTCTACGATGGATTGGATGGAGCAGGAGCAGGAGCGCGGTATTACGATTACGTCTGCTGCGACAACGACGTTTTGGGAAGGGCGTGACGGTCGGAAGCGTCGCTTTAATATTATTGATACGCCAGGGCACGTTGATTTTACGATTGAGGTTGAGCGCTCTTTGCGTGTTCTTGATGGTGCAATAGCTTTGTTGGATGCAAATGCTGGTGTGGAGCCTCAGACGGAAACTGTTTGGCGGCAAGCTGAGAAATATCGTGTGCCTCGTATGGTTTTTGTTAATAAAATGGACAAAATAGGAGCTGACTTCTATCGTAGTGTGGAGATGGTTGGTTCTCGGTTGGGTGCTAAAGCGCTTGTTTTGCAGTTGCCGATTGGTGCTGAAAATGACTTTGAAGGCGTTGTTGATCTTGTAGAAATGAAGGCTTTAAAGTGGGATGGTTCTATTGGTGCCTCGGCGGTGATAAGTGAAATTCCCTCTGATTTAAGAGAGAAAGCTGAAGAATATCGCGAGAAATTGATTGAGATGGCTGTGGAGGTTGATGAAGCTGCGACAGAGGCTTATTTAGAAGGTGTTATGCCAACCAATGAACAGCTTGTTTCTCTCATTCGTAGGGGGACAGTAGAAGTTCAGTTTCATCCGGTTCTTTGTGGTACAGCTTTTAAAAACAAGGGAATTCAGCCGCTTTTGGATGCTGTTGTTTCTTATCTTCCTTCTCCAGTTGATGTTCCGGCAATTAGTGGTATTGATGTGAAGACTGAGACTGAGACGACACGCGAATCTTCAGATGATGCTCCACTATCTATGCTTGCTTTTAAAATTATGAATGATCCTTTTGTTGGTTCGTTGACGTTCTGTCGTATTTACTCAGGTAAAGTTCAGAAAGGTATTTCTCTTGAGAATACTGTGAAAAAGAAGAAAGAACGTTTGGGGCGTATGCTTCAAATGCATTCAAATTCTCGTGAGGATATTGAAGAAGCATTTGCTGGTGATATTGTTGCTCTTGCAGGGCTTAAAGAGACGACGACAGGTGATACTCTTTGTGATCCTTTGAAGCCTGTTATTTTGGAGAGGATGGAATTTCCAGAGCCTGTTATTGAGATTGCAATTGAACCGAAAACAAAAGCAGATCAAGAAAAAATGGGTATTGCTCTTAATCGTCTGGCAGCCGAAGATCCTTCATTTCGTGTTAAATCGGATGAGGAATCTGGTCAGACTATTATAGCTGGAATGGGTGAGCTTCATCTTGATATTATTGTTGACCGTATGCGGCGTGAATTTAAGGTTGAAGCAAATGTTGGGCAGCCTCAAGTTGCTTATCGTGAGTCAATTACTAAAATGGCGGAAATTGATTATACGCATAAGAAACAATCGGGTGGTGCCGGTCAGTTTGCTCGTGTGAAAATTGTTTTTGAGCCTCATGATGGTGATGACTTTATTTTTGAGTCGAAGATTGTGGGTGGTGCTGTTCCTAAAGAATATATTCCCGGCGTCCAAAAAGGGATTGAAAGTGTTATGGGGTCAGGTCCTCTTGCAGGCTTTCCTATGCTTGGTGTAAAAGCAACTCTTATTGATGGTGGCTATCACGATGTTGATTCTTCGGTTTTGGCTTTTGAGATTGCTGCTCGTGCAGCTTTTCGTGATGGAGCAAAGAAGGCTGGTGCACAGCTTCTTGAACCGATCATGAAGGTGGAAGTTGTTACACCAGATGATTATGTTGGTGATGTTATTGGTGATCTCAATTCTCGTCGGGGACAGATTTCAGGAACTGAAGCGCGCGGTATTGCAACGGTTGTGAATGCGATGGTTCCTTTGGCAAATATGTTTGGTTATGTGAATACCCTTCGCTCTATGAGTCAGGGGCGTGCACAGTACACAATGCAGTTTGATCATTACGAGCCTGTACCTTCGGCTGTTGCTTTGGAGATTCAAAAGAAATACGCGTAATTTCAGGTTGGTAATTAATTTTTAACTTAGTCCTTGGCTTGGACGGAAAATGGAGAGCTCAGATGGCGAAGAGCAAGTTTGAACGAACAAAACCGCATGTTAATATTGGTACGATTGGTCACGTTGATCATGGGAAGA
>NZ_JBHIMR010000069.1:0-1189 GCF_042194215.1 Bartonella sp. MR100HLJHH | reverse complement strand
AACAAGCATTATTTATTCAATGATCTTAGAGACGATACCGGCACCAACAGTACGACCACCTTCACGAATAGCAAAACGAAGCTTCTCTTCCATCGCTATCGGAACGATCAACGAAACATCCATGGCAACATTGTCGCCTGGCATAACCATTTCCGTTCCTTCTGGAAGCGTAACAATACCTGTAACATCCGTCGTACGGAAGTAAAACTGAGGACGATAATTCGTGAAAAATGGTGTATGACGTCCACCTTCATCTTTTGTCAAAATGTAAGCTTCTGCTTTAAAACGTGTATGAGGCGTAACAGATCCTGGCTTCGCCAATACTTGACCACGCTCAATCCCTTCACGGTCAACACCACGAAGCAGAGCTCCTATATTATCACCCGCTTGACCCTGATCTAAAAGTTTGCGGAACATTTCAACGCCTGTAACCGTCGTCTTAGACGTTGGACGAATACCGATAATCTCGATTTCCTCTCCAACTTTAATAACACCACGCTCAACACGACCCGTAACAACGGTTCCACGACCCGAAATCGAAAATACATCCTCTATCGGCATCAAAAATGGTTGATCAACAGGACGTTCAGGGGTTGGAATATAATTATCAACTTCACTCATTAAAAGACGAACAGCATCTTCACCAATGCTTTTATCCTTATCCTCAAGAGCTGCCAACGCAGAACCTTTAACAATTGGTATATCATCGCCTGGAAAATCATATTTGGATAAAAGTTCCCGAACCTCAAGCTCTACAAGCTCCAAAAGTTCTGCATCATCAACCTGATCAACTTTATTAAGAAAAACAACAATTGCTGGAACACCAACCTGACGCGCAAGCAAAATATGCTCACGTGTCTGAGGCATTGGACCATCAGCTGCTGAAACAACCAAAATAGCACCATCCATCTGTGCTGCCCCTGTGATCATGTTCTTCACATAATCAGCGTGTCCTGGACAATCAACGTGCGCATAGTGACGATTTTCCGTTTCATACTCAACGTGCGCTGTAGAAATAGTAATTCCACGTGCGCGTTCCTCTGGGGCAGCATCAATTTGATCATAGGCTTTAAATTCACCAAAATATTTCGTAATCGCTGCTGTCAACGAGGTCTTCCCATGATCAACGTGACCAATCGTACCAATATTAACATGCGGTTTTGTTCGTTCAAACTTGCTCTTCGCCATC
>NZ_JBHIMR010000068.1:0-1190 GCF_042194215.1 Bartonella sp. MR100HLJHH | reverse complement strand
AGCTTTGGTGCTAATACACAAGCCGATAAAAGGTTTGCAATCAAAATTACAAGAATGATATTTTTCATTTTAATATGACTCTTTTTACCATTATATGCATCTTAATATTTATTGTCATTATTATAATTTTGACACTAAAGTAAAGTGTATAGTTTGCGATAATTGATCTTTTCTTAATTTCATTTTTTAATTTATGAAAATAGCTCAATTTTAGTGCGAATATTTTTTACTTTAGGATTGGATATCCTCGTTATTTTGTCATATGGATATTAAGGGCATCTGTTACGAGCAGCATTGCTTTTTATCTCATCTAGTTTCTATGTCTCCATAGATGTCCAAATGTAATGCCTTTTGCGAGAGAATTGGCAACGCTTGATAGTTTGAGTAACAGGGTGATGGATATAATGGACAAGATGAGAGCACCCCCAAACATGAAGCTTATATTCTGGTCGTAATCGAGTTTCATATCGCTCAAATAGTTTGCAAAGATATTCATCATCAGATTAAATACAGTCGCTAAGAGTAGAAAGAGGATTATATAATTGACGACTTGGGTTATCCATTGCTCGAAAAGGCGATGAGTTGGTTGCCAGAGCAAAGCAATGATGAAGAGTGATCCCCATCCTACGAGAAGTGTAATAGCGATTTTTGTCAGGAGTACGAGACCACCGCCGATTGCTACTACGAGGCTTGTTGCCAGCAAGATGATGATACCTAAGAGACTGTAAAGCAGTCCATTGGCTTCGAAGAAGACGGTTTCTTGGAAAAGACGTCCTGCATATTGAAATCCTTTGGTTGCTGTTCTGTCTAGTAAATTCATTAATTGTGTATCATTGAGTGGATCTGTTAAGAGCGCTTTTGATAACTCATGGGGCATTTGTGTTATCAAATTGGCAATTTCATTCTGATAAAGTCCTGTGGTAAGAGCTATTGAAGTAATAATACTTATCCGTAGGAAACGATTTACAAATCCGGAGAGAGGCATATCTATAGCGCCACGAATGATGAGCCATCCATAGATGATGAAAGCGATTGTGATACCGATTGATATAAAGGGCGTAATTGTAGCCGTTGTTTTTAAGGAAATATCCGTGACATATGTTTTTGTTATCTGATCAATTTTATTGAAAAGTTGCGTGAACACTGTAAAGTCCATGGAATTCCTCTTTAACGAATTTTCAACTTTTTAT
>NZ_JBHIMR010000067.1:0-1197 GCF_042194215.1 Bartonella sp. MR100HLJHH | reverse complement strand
AACATTGATAAGCCTTCTCCAGGGGCTCTGAGTATGTGGGAGAAACCTGGTGCAGATTTTACGGAGATAGGAAAAGCCTTGTTAGAATGTGGTATGCCAACCCCTTATGATATCGATCCAGAAAACCAACAGCAGAGCATTAATGCTAAAGCAACAGTTGATGCTTGCATGGTTCAAGCAGGATTCCGCTATAAAGATCAAAGAGGAGGGGGGTGGTGTTATACTTTTAAAGAGAAAAACTTGCCGATTTGTCGTCCAGGTGCTGTCATCCCACAGCGCAGTGTCAAGAAGCGCTTAAACAGCCCGTTTTGTACAAAGCATCCAGAACAACCTGAATGCGAGCCTTAAGTCTTGCTTGTAATGACCGACAATCCGCCATCCTTGCCTTCACTTGGAATGGCGGGATTGTTTCCTCAATCCGTCATCTCAACATTGTTCACCGTTGTTTTAAACAGCGGTGACAGAAAATATCAACAGGTTTATGAGCTGTTTTATCGTAAATAAATCCATTGAAAGAGGGGAAAAATGAAGAAAATCTTAAAACTGTTGAGTTGCATAGCTCTGTTAAGTATCACTGGATGTGTTAACTCAATTCCCTCACTTTCTCCAGCATTATGGAGAAATAAAATACTTTTAGAATGTGGAGTACCGGACCTTAATAAGGTTGTGGCGCTAGATTTGAATCAATTTGCCAGTATTGAAATGTGTATGGCGCAATCAGGTTTTCGCCCTAGCTTTACAATACAAGATTGGTGTGAAAACCATAAATCGGACAATCTTCCCATATGTCGTCCTGGTGCTGTCATGCCTCAGCGAAGTGTTGAGAGACGCTTAAATAGCCCTTATTGTAAAAAACATTCAGAACAACTTGAATGCCAGCCTTAAGTCTTGCTTCAGCAGAGAAAGTCTTGAATTTACACCAAATAAAGCACCAGGTTGATGAGCTTGAGAAAGCCTTGTCCGTCCTTACGTGACAAGGTTTTCTTTTTATGCTGCGTCGCTTTGACGTTGCTGTTTCGCTTGCTCGATTACATTGATAAGATCTGATTGTAACCAACGCGATAAAAAACCAAATTTTAAAGGTTTTGGGAGAGAGCCATTAGTTACATGACGGCGGAATGTTGAGACACTCATATGAAGCAATTTTGCACTTTCACGGTCTGTCAAAAGAATATCATTTTCTGTCATAATAATTTC
>NZ_JBHIMR010000066.1:0-1221 GCF_042194215.1 Bartonella sp. MR100HLJHH | reverse complement strand
CCCATTTATGTGGTTGGAAAGATGGTCAAGAAACGAAGCAGCAAAGATAAAGGTCTTACAGAAAAAGAACAACAGCTTCTTCACGAGATGATAGAGACCTATCAAGGCTTAAAGATGATGTCACGCATCATGAAATTGATTGCCTTCATCCTCTTTATGTTTGTAATAGATTTTTCCCGTTTCGTGGACGCCGTAGAGAATAGCTTCTCACACCTCAAAAAGTGGATAACAAAAAGTTAGATATCAAATCTCTCCTTTAAAAATATGATGAAACAAGAATTTACACAAACATTGTTTGCGTGGATGGGTGGTAAACACTATCTGCGTAAGAAAATTATACCGATTTTAAATAATATTGACCATGAAACCTATGTTGAACCGTTTTTAGGTTCTGGTGTTATTTTCCTAAATAAAAGACCAGCAAAATATTCCGTTATTAATGATCTGAATGGAGAGATTACGAACCTGTTTCAATGTGTTCAAAATGACTTTGATGATTTAGCCAAACGACTAGAATGGTTTGTTTGTTCGAGACAGTTGTTTTTTGAACTTGCATCTATTGCCCCAGAAAGCCTTTCCAAAGTTGAAAGAGCCGCACGTTTTTTGTTTCTCCAACGTTGTGTGATGTATGGGAAAAAAGATTATGTCTCTTTTAGCTTTGGAAGGAAAAAGCCTATAGCATTTAATCCCGATAAGCTGTTATCAAGGATGCGGCGTGTTAGACAGAAGCTTCTTGATACAACAATCTTAAATTTATCGTGGGAGCGAGTTGTCGAACTTTTTGATGCACCCGACAGTTTATTTTATTTAGACCCGCCTTATCTTGTGAAGAAGAAATGTTACAGCTCTGGGAATTTTGTTGAAGATGATTTTGTGAGTATGGCAAAAGTTCTCAAAAGCATTCAAGGCAAATTTGTTTTGAGTCTGAATGATTGTGATGAGGTTAGAGAGATCTTTAAGGATTTTGACTTTTTAGAATTAGAAACTCTTTGGACCTCTGGTTTTGCTAAAAAACCACCCCGAAAAGAACTCTTGATTCGTAATAATTGAAGAAAATCATAAAAAGATTTGTTAGAATCAGAAAAAATATTTCTTCTCTAATAGGACTTTTTTTGATGCTTACACCCTTTGGTAAAATTTTACGTAAACTTCGCGTTGATCACTCAGAACGCCTCTTAGATATGGCTAAGAAATTAGACATATCTGTAGCATTTTTATCTT
>NZ_JBHIMR010000065.1:0-1275 GCF_042194215.1 Bartonella sp. MR100HLJHH | reverse complement strand
TCAATAAAACCGCCGAGGTCCCCCGCCTTAACATCATCAAAATCTCTTAGAGCACGTATACGGTGTAAAGTAAGACCATCAAAAGTGAATTTTTCATTGGTAAATTCGTATTTTTTTGCAGGCTTTTGTTGATTAACAGGCGCGGTTTCATTTGCAATGGAAGAGATAACGGGGGTGGTTTTTGAGATATTTGTCATAATTAAATCCTACATGATTTAGTGTTTTCAATTGACAGCCTATAAAGGCGCCGGGTGTTGAAAACACGGCATGTAGTCCGTTGTTATGCCTTCCTCATAAGAGTATTGTATAGCATAACCACACCCGACAAAATCATCATATATGCTAATTAGAGCATAAAAGATAGCCAGTTTTATAATAGGATTAGGTTTATCGCAACCTTTTCGCTACATGCTTAGTGTTTTCATCACTTGGTTATTTATGTAACAAAATACGTATTTATTGTCAATTTTTATTTTGTCTTTTTTGATATTTTTTCTTGTTTTTTTAAATACGTTGTGTATTCATAATATATTATGCTTATTAATTGCTTCTTTTATATTTATGTGCTTTTAAAGCTATATTATGGGCTTTATAAAACGACTGCGTTATTTTCTGAATCTATACATTTATAATATTTAAAAAACGCTCTCATAATGCGTATTTTTATCTTTATAACCTATCAATTTTTTACTAAATGAATTTTAAATTTTTTGTGAATTTTGTTTATAAGGGTCTTTAATTTAAACAACCTATATTAAACGCACTCTATAAACACAACCTGTAATATATATTTTGTAGGGGTTTTGGGGGTGTTTATATTTTTTTCAAAAATTAGGGAATTAAAAGCGTAAAGTGATATAAGTATTCACAACAAAGCTTTTGAAAACAATAAAGCTATCATTTTAGATTACGGTATAACCTCTTAAAGCCAATGTAAAAGAAGCGTATTCACTTTAAGATGGGATTTATTAAAAATCTTAAAGCAATCAAAATAAGAGTATTTAAAAGTGCAAATGATTTTTTTTAGAATGACGCATATAAACTATTCTTTTAAAAAGGGATACTCAATAATAATTAGGTCAATAAGTTATATTAATAGTGAGAATTTTATTCTTTATTGATTCTATTAGTTTTTTCTCTATCTCTCATCTTTTTTGAGCTTTTTTATAGCTTCAAGAGCGAGTTTTTTACGGTCTGTGCTCTTTATGTAGAGAAAAGTTAGAGTATTTTTAACTTTTCATATAATTATTCTTTGAAAAGGTCAGAGTGCGTTCC
>NZ_JBHIMR010000064.1:0-1344 GCF_042194215.1 Bartonella sp. MR100HLJHH | reverse complement strand
GTTTGAATGCTTCTTCTGTTTCAAAAGACAATTATTTAACAGCGCTGAATGTTGCTTTGACACCCAAGGTAAATGCTTCTGATGACTATGCAAATTTTTTAACCAAAACTCTTCTAGGTCCGAGTGATGAGAGCTCTAAAATAAATGTTTTGACAACAGATAGTAGTGGCGCATGGGAAGGTGTGTCAAATATATCTAAAGCCAAAAATATGAGTGATCAAAAAACGCCCCAGTTCACAAGAGTTATTCATATGAATTCTGCAGATACAGAAGCCAATGATGTTTATGAAGAAGAAAAAAACTTTAATGTTTCAACGCCTGAGGTTGCGCAGCCAGTAAATAAGCTACCTGTTGTTTTTCAGAGTCGTGCGGGGCTAACCCGTGCTGCTGGCAATCCTCCTGCTAGTGTAACATTGGGTGATGGGGCATTTGTAGCCAGAGAGGCATCTATTGCGATAGGTTCGCAATATGATCCTGGTAGTGCGGGGGGGGAGGTTTTTACGTCGCCCCATGTTTATGGGCGTGGTGGGATTGCTATAGGCTCTTCTGCTAAGATTGGTGTTAGTGGTTCTGAGAACAATATGCCCTCATATGCGATAGCTATTGGTCTTCGTTCAGTCGTGGGCTCAAAGGCAGACAGTTCAATAGCTTTTGGTTATACGGCTAAGGTTTCGGACGGTCTTGAGGGCGCTGTCGCCTTGGGTCGTTATAGTGTGGCTATAAAGCCAGGAGGTATTGCAGGATATGACCCCATAACTGGAAAAGTCACAACTAAAAAAGATGGAGCATGGGTATCTACAAAAGGCTTTGGTGCAATTACTATTGGGAGTGTTCCTAATCAAGTAACGCGACAAATTACTGGATTGTCAGCTGGGACTGACGATACTGATGCAGTAAATGTTGCGCAATTGAAAGAGATGGCAAAGCTTGCAGGAGGGAGTTGGAAACTCTCTGTTGGTGGTGCAAATACTACAAGCGTTGATATAGCTCACGCAGTCGATTTAGCTGCTGCAAGTGATAACATAAAGATTACCAAGGGCAAGGACGACAATAAAGTAAAATTTGATCTCGCTCGGAACATTGTAGTCGATGTATTACAATCAGGAAACACCATCGTTAGTTCCGTAGGCTTAGTGATTGCCAATGGTCCGCAAATAATGGCGACTGGTATTAATGCAGGAAATAAAAAAATTACAGGCTTAGAAAAGGGTACTGATGATACTGATGCAGTGAATTTTGCACAGCTAAAAGCAGCACAAGAAGCAACGGTTATAAAAGGTTTAAAAATTAACACTACTGGCAAAGATTTTGCAGATGCTATAGCTGATGCAGAAAATTCAGTCG
>NZ_JBHIMR010000063.1:0-1347 GCF_042194215.1 Bartonella sp. MR100HLJHH | reverse complement strand
GGTCTTGATATGAATTTCAAGAATGTGAATACGCATTTGACGAATGTTGTCAATGAATTCACTGAAAAAGTAACGAACATTACGCAAGAAGTTCAAGGTGATGCTTTGTTGTGGAACAAGGATCAGGGGGCGTTTGTAGCGCAGCATGGAGAAGGAGATGCGAAAGCTAACAGCAAGATTACGTCCCTTCAGGCTGGCAAGATTACAGCAGATTCAACGGACGCTGTTAATGGATCTCAGATTTATTCTGTAAGTGATACATTTGCGAAGTATTTAGATGGTGGCGCTGGATATGATAATGAAGGCAAATGGATTGCTCCTACTTTCAAAGTTACGACATTTAATGATGATGGAAGTCCTGCAGAGCAGGAGTATAAGAGTGTAGCGGCTGCCTTTGCTGGTGTAAGCAGTTCATTCACGAAGCTTCATAATGAGATATCAGACAATATTGAGCAGAATGCGTTGTTGTGGAGTGATGAAGAGAGTGCCTTTGTAGCGCTTCATGGTAAGGAAGATGCAAGAAGCAAGAGCAAACTGAAGTCCCTTTTAGATGGTGATATCTCAGAAGGTTCGACGGAAGCGATCACGGGCAACCAGCTTTATTTGATGAGCAATCAGCTTTCTGCCTATTTTGGTGGTGGAGCTGGCTATAAGGCTGGTGAGTGGACAGCACCTACTTTCAATGTTGCGCAATTCAATTCTGATGGAAGTTCATCAGAGAAGAAGAGCTATCATGATGTAGCGGGTGCTTTTGATGGCGTCAGCGAAAGTATGTCGAGTATCAACGAGCGTATTAAAGAGGTTTCTGATAATAGAGATACGAATAGTTTGAATTGGAATGAAGATAAAGGATCGTATGACGCTAGTCATAAAGGGGCATCGAGTAAGATTACGAATGTAGCGGGTGGTAAGATAGAAGAAGGTTCGCAAGAAGTTGTGAACGGTGGCCAGCTCTGGACAGTGAATGAGAAGGTAAAAGAGGTTGAGAACAAGGTAGATACGATTGATCAGCAGGTAAAAGATATCACGACAGCAGTAACGGATGGAGCTGTTAACTATGACAAAGATGCGGATGGCAAAAAGACCAATAGCATTACGTTAGCAGGTGGGAATGAAAGTGATCCGGTCTTGATAGATAATGTAGCGGATGGCAAAATTGAAGAAGGCTCTAAGCAAGCAGTTAATGGTGGTCAGTTACATGATTACACAGAACAGCAGATGAAGACGGTCCTTGAAGATGCGAAAAAGTATACGGATGATCAAGTGAACGGTCTTGTCAATAATGGCGTTAACGAGGCAAAATCCTATACGGATATGAAGTTTGAGACGTTAAATTATGCTATTGAG
>NZ_JBHIMR010000062.1:0-1393 GCF_042194215.1 Bartonella sp. MR100HLJHH | reverse complement strand
TAGGTTTTCTCTTTTTAAAGTATCATATAATGATATATGCGCGGTCTTGTGATGTACCTTCTATCTTTACGCACTACTTTTCCCCCCTTTGAAAGTTATTTTATCAAAATGAGTCTTACTAATATACATTCCCGCATCACTATAGACTGTTCAAGAAAATAGCAACATAAAAATATGACTTTTTAGCAATATGGATTCTACTGTGATCTTTTTTCAACAAAAATATAGAAAAAGCTTCTATAAAACCTCAAAGTTTATAGCCTCACCTGTTGCTTTAGGTCCATCGGCTACTGCGGAGGGTCTAAGTTCTATTGCTGTAGGTTTGAATACGCAGAGCAAAAGAGATAATTCAGCTGCTTTTGGTGATCTTGTATATACATCAAATATTATGCTTATCTCTAGATAAATACTGTAGCGTCTTAAAAAAAATCACCCTCATTTCAATAAAATAAGAATAAATGTTGTTAAAATAATCCTTTACTATCATAAATTCAGCGTCAATCTTAAGCCAGCACCTCTTCCCCAATCTCCGCCAGAACTCATTGCGGATATATTAGAGCGATCTTTCCATCTTCTGACATACAACCAGCTCCAAAGGCAAAAGCCGATCGACTACGCTATAAACCATTACCAAAACAGACACTTAAAGACCAAAAAATATCAAAATAACTTAAATTCGATACTGCTAAACCAACAGAGGCCGCCTGTCTTGCTTCTTTCTGAACTGTCTTATCTGCTGCTCACTGTTATGTAATTGATCACCTTTTAGGCAATATATAATCCAATAATAATCTTATCAGCAGTAGAATTATGTAAAATAACATACCGCCTATCTTGTCATAAAAAATAATGCTGCATTCATTGATAATATTATTATTATATATATTTCTCTTATAAGGAAAAACCTCTCTCAAAAATAAATATCGATTACTCAAATAATTCCTTTTGGAGATGATAAATGATTTTTTCACATAAAATTTCATAATAAAAAATACATTTTTATTCGAAATACGCCCATCTTCTATTGCTATTCATTTATGCTGAGAATAACTTTCCTTCTCTTAAAATGCCACATGTAACGCATTTGATAAGAGAAGGAAAATTTATTTCGAATTTTCTATTGTTAATTCAGTGTTACCCTAAACCCAGCACCTACCCCCCAATGTCCCCCAGCACTCGTTGCAGATATGTTAGAGCGAAATCTTCCATTTTCAGACATATAACCAGCCCCAATAGCAAATGCGGATTGACTACGCCATACACCCGTACCAAACGAAAAACTTAATTTTCCCGGTGTATCGTCATAGCTTAAATTAGACACCGCTAAACCAATCGCTGCTGCTTGTCTTGCTTCCTTGCGAACATCCTCAATAGCATAATTTAACGTCTCAAA
>NZ_JBHIMR010000061.1:0-1449 GCF_042194215.1 Bartonella sp. MR100HLJHH | reverse complement strand
TCCCTAAAAAAGGCGGCGGCATCATACCCGTTGTTTCTATCGACGGTTGGATAAAGATCATCAAATCAAATCCTGACTTTGATGGCATGACCTTTCAAGATCAACTCAATGAGGATGGGAATATCATTGCTATCAAATGTGCTATTCGTCTCAAAGGCATTAAAGACCCTATCGAAGTCACCGAATATCGCAAAGAATGCGAACAAGAAAAAAGTGAAGCATGGCAAAAATATCCAGCACGTATGTTACGCCATAAAGCCACTATACAATGTGCTCGCTATGCTTTCGGGCTTTCCGGTATTTATGAAGAAGATGAAGCCGCACGTATCCATGAAGCAAACCATAACGTACAAACGAAGTTAGTTTCTTATGACGTGCTTACGCAAATCAAACAATTAATAAACATCACTCAAACAGAAGAGGAAAAAGTGCTTAAGTATGGACGAGTCGACAAGCTTGAAGATCTTCCTGATGAAAGAGCACAAAGGATTTTGGATGTTTTGCAAAAGAGACAGCATGAAAAAGAACAATCTTTCCTACAACAAAAGCAAATAGAGGCGCCTATACAAGATGCCGAATATATTCACGTCCAAGATATAGAATATGCATCACAAGAACAAAGAACGGCGGTGTGATATGGAACAAAGAACAGCAGAATGGTTTCAAGCGCGCTTGGGTAAAGTCACCGCATCTAATGTTTACAACATACTCAGTAAGACAGCAAAAGGATTGCCTACAAGCAAATATGAAGACTACAAAATCAAACTCATAACAGAGCGCTTAACAGGCGAAACAAGCCCCTATTATGAAACTGAAGATATGCGTTGGGGTATCGAACATGAAGATAATGCCTTGAGAGAATATGGCTTCATTTATGATGCCGATATAACAAAGTGCGGCTTTATCCAACACCCCACAATAGAAATGGCGGGGGCTAGCCCCGATGGTCTCATTGGAGAAGACGGTTTAATCGAAGTCAAATGCCCGAGATCAGTAACACATATGCGCTTTTGTATAGGTGACGAAATCAAACCAGAATATCACGCACAAATGCAATTCCAAATGGCTTGTACAGAACGAAATGGTGTGATTTCGTAAGCTATGACCCACGTTTTACGGGGGAATTCTTTCACTTACGCATGAAAGTCAAGCGTGTTCTCCGTGATGATCAACAAATTGAACAGATCAATCAAGCTGTTGAAGCCTTTTTAGCAGAGATAGAACGAGAGATACAACAACTCTCAACAAAAGCTGCTTAACCTTATGGGGGTGTTTTGTTCCCGCATATCTACGAGCACCCCCACCCTTCCTAACAACTTTCAACACAAGCGTGATTCACGCCACACGTGAATTGCATCTCAATGTAAGGAGAAAAGATATGGCGCCTCGTCCAGCTGCTATAACGCAACCAGCCATTGCACGCGCTTTAAGAGAAGCTAAAAAACAAGG
>NZ_JBHIMR010000060.1:0-1455 GCF_042194215.1 Bartonella sp. MR100HLJHH | reverse complement strand
ATTCTCATGTTTTTAGTCCATAATTTTACCAATTGGTCTATTTACCTAAAATTTGACCGTACAGAGCGTTTTATATTATAGATATGGTTTTCATCGTAAAATCTTTAAATCGCTTTGTATGGTATCTTTTTGTCGATTTAAACGCATGTCTAATCCCAAAATGATCAGCACTTTTCACTATTTTGCTAACTTGCAATGTTTTTCACTGCTCCCCCAAGACCATTTAAAGTTTCTTCAAGCTCTTGCTTGTGAACAAGCGTTAGTGGTCGAAAATGCTCTTTCGTTGTTTTTTCTTTGAGTGCTTTCTCACGTGTGTTTTCAATTGCTCTACGTACACTTTCGGCTTTTGAAAGAAGGGTATTTTCTAGTGTCTGGCAATAAGTTAAAAGCTCTCCACAAGTTGGCATAAATGTTTTTGATATCCCAATTGCTTGACCAGTTACGATATCTTCGACGCCCTTTTTCAGAGCATATGCTGAAATCCGTTCCAGCATCATGCTATAGGATAGGACAACGGCTTTGGAATCTGTGTTCGCAGGGACTCTCATGCTTGAGAGTAGGAAAGAAGCTTGCTCAATTTGCTTAACTGAAGCTTTCACAGAGAGCAACGCTTGTAGACGATTGCAAGCATCTAAGGTTTGCGCTTCCTCCTGTTTCGTCAATGTATTCCCAGCTTTCAGCGTCAATGGATACCCCGGACTGATCATTTCCATAATCTTCTCCAGATGAGAGATGATCTGTGAGTTCGTTGAAGCCTTCTGCAAGCTGTTCTGTGAAAGTTTTCTGAGTGAATTTTCCATGATAACCTCTAAGTGTTTGTGTTTGTTTCTTGGATAGCGCTCCGTACTCTGGATGTATAATCCAGTTTCGCCATGTCGCCGGCCAATCTGTTTTGTTTGCATTTGCTCCGGATTTTGCCAGCCAAAAATTTCTGAACCGTTCGACTTCTAACAGCGCCTCATCATGGGTTAAGCCTTTATCGATTGCGTATTGCAAATTAGGTTTGAAATCATCTGGCAATCGACAACCGCGATTAGCTTTCGCTCGTTTTGCTTTTTTGGGAACGTTCTCTTGCTCGTGAATGGGAGGTTGGTTGTCTGATGAGGTTGTGATTTGCTCTGATGTGGTTTCAACAGCAGCAACCTCTGTTGGCTCGTCAACCAAATCGTTTGTTTCTAAACTTTCAGAACCAATTTCTTTTTTTGCTAATACGATAGTATTAGTTTTTTTATATATATTCTTATTCTGGTTCTTTATAGCTTGATTTTGCTTATCGTTTGCTTCAGCAAAAAAAACGTTTTGCTTATCATTTGCTTCAGCAAAATTATTAATATGTTGTTTTATATTGTTTTTTGCTTTTGCACCTTTTTTACCAGCCTCACTACGAACTTGCGATATGTGCTCTTTTTTATCAGCAAAATCGTTTAGCTCTTCTTCAACGCGCGTATTCCACAA
>NZ_JBHIMR010000006.1:0-140658 GCF_042194215.1 Bartonella sp. MR100HLJHH | reverse complement strand
GTTTTGCTATTCGTGAAGGTGGTCGTACTGTTGGTGCCGGTATCGTCTCTAAGATCATTGAATAAATAATGCTTGTTGAGTGCTTTCATTATTGAAGGCACTTTGTATAACAGGGAAATAAAGAGCATGAACAGTCAAAATATTCGCATTCGCTTAAAAGCGTTTGATCATAGAATTCTTGATACGTCGACGCGTGAGATTGTATCGACTGCTAAACGTACCGGTGCAAATGTCCGTGGTCCCATTCCGCTTCCGACGCGGATTGAGAAGTTTACGGTCAATCGTGGACCGCATATCGATAAGAAGAGTCGTGAGCAGTTTGAGATGCGAACACATAAGCGTCTTCTTGATATTGTTGATCCAACGCCGCAAACAGTGGATGCGCTTATGAAGCTCGATCTTTCTGCTGGTGTGGATGTAGAAATTAAGCTCTGAGGTTTGAGGACAGAAGGAACAGACCCGATGCGTTCAGGTGTAATAGCACAGAAGCTGGGCATGACCCGTATTTATAATGATGCTGGTGAGCATGTGCCGGTGACCGTACTTCGTTTGGAGAATTGTCAAGTCGTTGCTCAGCGTACAGTTGAAAAGAATGGTTATACTGCTGTTCAATTAGGTGTAGGCTTTGCTAAGGTTAAGAATACTTCACAAGCTCTTCGTGGACATTTTGCTAAGGCTTCTGTTGAGCCTAAAGCTAAAATAGCAGAGTTTCGTGTAAGTCCCGACAATCTTCTTGATGTTGGTACTGAGATTACGGTGGAACATTTTGTTCCAGGACAAAGAGTTGATGTGACTGGTACCAGTATTGGTAAGGGGTTTGCTGGTGTTATGAAACGGCATAACTTTGGTGGGCATCGTGCTTCCCATGGTAATTCGATTACACATCGTGCTCATGGTTCTACAGGGCAGTGTCAAGATCCTGGTAAAGTTTTTAAAGGTAAAAAAATGGCTGGCCATATGGGGCAAGTGCGTGTAACAACACAGAATATTGAAGTTATTTCCACGGATAGTGAACGTGGTTTAATTTTAGTGCGTGGTGCTGTTTCTGGTTCTAAAGGTTCTTGGATTTTGGTACGGGATGCTGTGAAGAAGCCTCTTCCTGATAATGCTCCAAAGCCTGCTGGTATTCGCCGTCTTGTGAAGGAGAAAACGGAAATGGTTACTCCGGTGACGGAAACCTCTGAAGTTGAGGGAGCCTAATAATGGATCTTGTAATTAAAACTCTTGATGGTAATGAAGCTGGCAAATTAAAGGTTTCTGAAGCTATTTTTGATCTTGTTCCACGTGAGGATATTTTGCAACGTGTTGTTCGTTGGCAGCTTGCACGTCGTCAGCAGGGGAGTCATCAATCCCAAGGTCGTTCTGATGTGTCGCGAACAGGGGCAAAAATGTTTAAGCAAAAAGGAACTGGGCGTGCTCGACATTCATCTGCCCGTGCACCGCAGTTTAGAGGTGGGGGTAAGGCACATGGACCAGTGGTTCGTAGTCATGCGCATGATCTTCCTAAAAAGATTCGTGCTCTTGGGTTACGTCTTGCTTTATCTGCAAAATTAAAAGCAAAAGACTTAATTATTGTGGATGAGTTGACTGTTAAGGATGCGAAAACGAAAATGCTTGTTTCTCATTTTTCTAAGCTTGGATTTAATAACGCTCTCTTGATTGGTGGTAAAGAGATTGATATTAACTTTTTTCGTGCAGTCTCTAATATCCCTAATATTGATATTTTGCCTATTCAGGGAATTAATGTTTATGATATTTTGCGTCGCAGCAAACTTGTTTTATCAAAGGCAGCTGTTGAGGCTCTTGAGGAGCGTTTTAAATGACAGATCTTCGCCATTATGATATAATTATTAGTCCAGTTATTACTGAAAAGTCGACTATGATTTCTGAATATAATCAAGTTGCTTTTAATGTCGCGCCGAAAGCGACGAAGCCTGAGATTAAGGCTGCTATTGAAGCGCTTTTTAGCGTAAAAGTTAAAGCAGTTAACACGATAGTCCGTAAGGGTAAAGTGAAGCGTTTCAAAGGTATAGTTGGTCGGCAAAGTGATGTCAAAAAAGCGATCGTAACTCTGGCCAATGGTCAGACTATCGACGTTTCGACAGGTCTTTAAAGAGGCTCGGAGATAGGAATAATGGCACTTAAGCAATTTAATCCAACGACACCTGGGCAGCGTCAGCTTGTTATTGTGGAACGTTCTTGTCTTTATAAGGGAAAACCTATAAAGATGTTGACTGAAGGTTTGTCTTCAAAGGGTGGACGCAATAATCGCGGTCGTGTTACTGCTCGTTTTCAGGGTGGTGGACATAAACGTAGTTATCGGTTTGTCGACTTTAAGCGTCTTAAACGTGATGTTTCGGCAAAGGTTGAGCGTTTAGAATATGATCCTAACCGTACTGCTTTTATTGCTTTAATTCGCTATGAGGACGGGCAATTGAGTTATATTCTTGCGCCACAGCGTCTTGCGGTTGGTGATTCTGTTATGGCTGGTTTAAATGTGGATGTTAAACCAGGTAATGCTATGCCTCTTGCTAATATGCCCGTAGGTACAATTATTCATAATGTTGAGATGAAGCCAGGAAAAGGGGGGCAGATTGCACGTTCAGCGGGTACTTATGCGCAGTTGGTTGGACGAGATCATGGTATGGCTATTCTTCGTTTAAATTCTGGTGAACAGCGTTTGGTTCCTAGTAGCTGTTTTGCAACTGTTGGTGCTGTTTCAAATCCTGATCATGGGAATATTAATGATGGTAAGGCAGGTCGGTCACGTTGGCGTGGTAAACGTCCACATGTTCGTGGTGTTGCTATGAACCCCGTTGATCATCCGCACGGTGGTGGTGAAGGTCGTACATCGGGGGGGCGCCATCCAGTATCTCCTTGGGGTAAGCCTACGAAAGGTAAGCGTACGCGCTCCAATAAAGCCACTGATAAATTTATTATGCGTACGCGTCATCAACGCAAGAAATGAGAAAGGTAGTCTGAAGTGGTTCGTTCAGTGTGGAAAGGTCCGTTTGTTGACGGCTATCTTCTTGGTAAAGCAGAGAAGGTACGTGCAAGTGGGCGCAATGAAGTTATAAAAATATGGAGTCGTCGCTCTACTATTTTACCGCAATTTGTTGGTTTAACTTTTGGTGTTTACAACGGTAATAAGCATATTCCTGTTTCTGTTTCTGAAGAGATGGTTGGACATAAGTTTGGTGAGTTCGCTCCTACCCGGACTTATTATGGTCATGGTGCCGATAAAAAAGCGAAGAGGAAGTAGGAATGGGAAAAGCTAAAGTTTCGCGCCAGCTTAGAGATAATGAAGCAAGAGCTGTCACGCGGACAATTCGTGTTAGTCCGCAGAAGCTTAATTTAGTTGCTGCAATGATTCGTGGTAAAAGAGTTAATGTAGCACTCGCTGATTTGATGTTTTCACGCAAGCGTATTGCTGCTACTGTGAAAAAAACGCTTGAATCAGCAATTGCAAATGCAGAGAATAACCACGATCTTGATATTGATTCGCTTATTGTGGCGGAAGCTTATGTTGGTAAGTCGATAGTGATGAAGCGCTTTCATGTTCGTGGTCGAGGGCGTGCTAGTAGAATTGAACGTCCATTTTCGCATCTTACTGTTATTGTTCGTGAAGTTACCGAAAAAGTGGAGGCCGCGTAATGGGTCAGAAGATCAATCCAATAGGACTTCGTCTTGGTGTTAATCGGACTTGGGATTCTCGTTGGTATGCTGATAGTGGTGAATATGGGCGCCTTCTTCATGAAGATTTGAAAATTCGTTCATATGTGCTGGAGGAGCTTAAACAGGCGGCTATTTCGAAGGTTGTTATTGAGCGTCCTCATAAGAAGTGTCGTATTACGATTCATTCTGCACGTCCTGGTTTGATTATTGGTAAAAAGGGTGCTGATATCGAAAAGCTTCGTCGTAAGCTCTCAGAAATGACGGATGCTGAAACTTCATTAAATATTGTGGAGATTCGTAAACCGGAGATTGATGCCACGATTATTGCGCAATCAATTGCTCAACAGTTAGAGCGTCGTGTTGCTTTTCGTCGTGCAATGAAGCGTGCTGTTCAGTCTGCTATGCGTCTTGGTGCGGAAGGTATTCGTATCAATTGTTCTGGCCGTCTTGGTGGTGCTGAAATTGCTCGTATGGAATGGTATCGTGAAGGTCGTGTTCCACTTCATACCTTGCGTTCTGATGTTGATTACGGTACAGCAGAAGCTAAGACCGCTTATGGTATTTGTGGTATTAAAGTTTGGGTCTTTAAGGGTGAGATTCTTGAGCATGATCCGATGGCTTCAGAACGTCGTGCTACGGAAGTTGATCAATCTGGTTCTTCATCGAATCGTCGCCGTGAAAATGCTTAGTTTTTGAGATTGAACTAAAATTTGGAGTAGAGAACAATGTTGCAGCCAAAGCGCACAAAGTTCCGTAAACAGTTCAAGGGCCGTATTCACGGTGTTGCGAAGGGTGGTACGGATTTGAATTTCGGTGCCTACGGTTTGAAGGCTGTTGAGCCGGAGCGGATTACTGCTCGTCAAATTGAAGCGGCGCGCCGTGCGATTACGCGTTATATGAAGCGTTCTGGTCGTGTATGGATTCGCATTTTTCCAGATCTTCCGGTTACATCTAAACCGACTGAAGTTCGTATGGGTAAAGGTAAGGGAAGTGTCGATTATTGGGCTGCACGTGTTGCTCCTGGACGCATCATGTTTGAGCTTGATGGCGTTCCTGAGGATGTTGCACGTGAAGCACTAAGATTGGGTGCTGCAAAGTTGCCTATAAAAACGCGTTTCATCCAGCGTATTGCTGAATAATGAGGTTAAGCGATGAAAGCCACAGAATTACGGGCGCAAACGCTCGACCAAATGAAAGATGAATTGGCTAAGTTAAAGAAAGAGCAATTTAATTTGCGTTTTCAAAAAGCAACAGGTCAATTAGAAAAGACTGCGCGTGTTAGACAAGTTCGTCGTGATATTGCGCGTATTAAAACTTTTCTTCGTCAAAAGGTAAGTGAAAGTAAGGTTTAAGGAAATGAGAGATGCCTAAACGCGTTTTGCAGGGTGTTGTTATTAGCGACAAAAGTGATAAGACTGTTGTTGTCAAAGTTGAGCGCCGTTATTCTCATCCGCTTCTTAAGAAGACTGTTCGGCAGTCCAAAAATTATAAAGCGCATGACGAAAACAACCAATTCAAGATTGGGGATCAAGTTTCTATTCAAGAATCTAGACCAATTTCGAAAGATAAATGTTGGATTGTTGTAAAAGACAATGTAGCGTAATGAGTTAAGTTTATTGTTTTAGAATTTAACAGTGTTTTTATCATTGATAAATTTAAAGGCGATGACTTTATCGTTATTTGGCAGGCAAATCCGAGTGTATAAAAGGTACAATCGGATATATGTGTTAAGAGAAGGTGGCCAGTCATGATTCAGATGCAAACAAACCTCGACGTTGCTGATAATTCTGGTGCTCGTCGTGTCATGTGCATCAAGGTGTTAGGCGGTTCAAAGCGGAAATATGCTTCGGTCGGTGACATTATTGTTGTTTCGGTTAAGGATGCTATTCCTCGTGGCCGTGTTAAAAAAGGTGATGTTATGAAAGCTGTTGTGGTTCGTACTGCTAAGGATATTCGTCGCGCAGATGGTAGTGTCATTCGTTTTGATAGTAATGCTGCGGTTTTAGTGGATAATAAAAAAGAGCCGATCGGTACTCGTATCTTTGGACCTGTTCCCCGCGAATTGCGTGGTAGGAATCACATGAAGATCATCTCGCTCGCTCCTGAAGTTCTGTAAGGAGTAAATGTTATGCAGAAGATTCGAAAAGGTGATAAAGTTGTTGTTTTATCCGGTAAGGATAAAGGATGTAGTGGTGAAGTAATTAAGGTTAGTCCAAAAGAGAATAAGGCTTTTGTTCGTGGGATTAATATGATTAAACGTCATCAACGTCAAACGCAGAAGCAAGAAGCTGGAATTATTTCTAAAGAAGCTCCGATTCATCTGTCTAATTTGGCGATTGCTGATCCTAAAGATGGTAAGCCTACACGTGTAGGCTTTCGTATGAATGCAGATGGTAATAAAGTGCGTTTTGCCAAGCGTTCGGGAGAGTTGATTAATGGCTGAGGAAAGACAAATACCGCGTATGAAAGCGCATTATTTTGAAGTGATTCGTAAAGCGCTTCAAGAGAAGTTTAATTACAGAAATGCGATGCAAATTCCGCGGATTGATAAAATTGTAATAAATATGGGGATAGGTGAAGCAACTGCTGATTCGAAGAAGCCTTCCCTTGCTGCTGAGGATTTAGGGCTCATAACAGGTCAGAAGGCTGTTGTTACACGTGCGCGTAATTCTATTGCGACCTTTAAGGTTCGTGAAGGAATGCCTCTTGGGGCTAAAGTTACATTGCGTAAAGATCGTATGTTTGAGTTTTTAGATCGTCTTGTTACGATTGCTCTTCCGAGGGTTCGTGACTTTCGTGGTTTGAATCCAAAGAGTTTTGATGGTCGTGGCAATTTTGCTATGGGTATTAAAGAACACATTGTGTTTCCAGAAATCAACTATGATAAAGTTGATCAAATTTGGGGCATGGATATTATTGTTTGTACGACAGCAAAAACGGATGATGAGGCTCGTGAGTTATTGCGTGCTTTTAATTTTCCTTTTCGTTCGTAACGGCAGACATAGTGAGGTGAAAGTATGGCCAAAGTAAGTGCCGTTGAAAAAAATAAGCGTCGTGAGGTGATGGTAAAGCGTTATGCTGCCCGTCGTGCACGTTTGAAAGCAATAGTTATGGATCAGAAGGTTTCTCTTGAAGAACGTTTTAAAGCTTCTGTTCAGTTGGCAGAGTTGCCGCGTAATTCTTCGAAAGTTCGTATTCGTAATCGCTGTGAGGTTTCAGGTCGTCCGCGGGCTTATTATCGTAAATTAAAAATGTCGCGAATTGCGTTGCGTGAGCTTGGCTCTATTGGCCATATTCCTGGTATTGTAAAGTCTAGTTGGTAAGAGGAGATTATTTAATGTCTATGTCAGATCCTCTTGGTGATATGTTAACACGTATTCGTAATGCACTTGGTCGTAAAAAAGGTAAAGTAGTTACTCCAGCTTCGAAGCTTCGTGCGCACGTTCTTGATGTTCTTCAGTCGGAAGGTTATATTCGTGGATATAATCAAATTGATTTAGGTGATGGGAAAGCTGAAATTGAAATCGAATTGAAGTATTTTGAAGGGCTGGCTGCTATTCGTGAGATTTCACGTGTATCAAAGCCAGGTCGTCGTGTGTATGTTTCTGCTAAGTCACTTCCACAGGTGGCAAATGGTCTTGGTATTTCGATTTTATCGACTCCTAAAGGCGTCATGGCAGATCATGAGGCGCGTGAACAGAATGTTGGTGGAGAACTCCTTTGTCGTGTTTTCTAAGTTATGTCAAGAAAACGGAAGAAAAAGTAGGTTAGAACAATGTCTCGTATTGGAAAGAAACCCATTTCAATTCCTTCTGGAGTTACTGCTACTGTTGAAGGTCAGCTGGTTAAGGCAAAAGGTCCAAAAGGTGAGCTGAGCTACGTCGTCAATGATGAAGTCTTAGTCAAGTTTGAGGAAAATATCATATCAGTTATGCCGCGGGATCAGTCAAAAGATGCGCGTTCTAAATGGGGTATGTCGCGCTCAATGATTGAGAACATTTTTTGTGGTGTGAAGGATGGTTTTGAAAAGAGGTTGGAGATTAATGGGGTTGGTTATCGTGCTGCTTTGCAGGGTAAGGATGTCCAACTATCTCTAGGCTTTTCCCATGATGTGGTTTATAAAGTTCCATCGGGTGTTACTGTAACTGTTCCTAAGCCGACAGAAATTGTTGTTTCTGGAATTGATAAACAGCAAGTTGGACAAGTTGCAGCGGAGATTCGTGAGTATCGTAGACCTGAGCCTTATAAAGGTAAAGGTGTTAAGCATGCAGATGAACGCATCTTCCGTAAAGAAGGTAAAAAGAAATAAGGATTTTGTATTATGGTTTCATCTAAGGACATTATCCAACGTCGTGCAAGGCGTGTTCGTCGTAGAATTAAAGTGGTTTCTCATGATCGTCCTCGGCTTAGTGTTTATCGTTCAAATCAGAACATTTATGCTCAAGTTATCGATGATTTGCGGGGATGTACACTTGTTTCAGCCTCTACTCTTGAAAGTGATTTAAAAAAGTCGTTAAAGAGTGGTGCTGATAAAAAAGCAGCTTTTGCTGTTGGTAAGTTAATTGCTGAGCGTGCGAAGCAAGCGGGTGTTAATGAAGTGGTTTTTGATCGTGGAGCGTATGTGTATCATGGTCGAGTCAAGGCTTTAGCTGAAGCTGCTCGTGAAGGTGGTTTGAATTTCTAAAATTTCTTATTTGTGAGTGAGTAAGGAGAGTTTAGAGTATTTCGTTTAAGTTCTTCCAGTTTGATGAGGGACTTTGTTATCGTGCTTCCGGAAAAGAAAAAGGAATGAGGAATGGCACAAAAAGAACGTGGTGAGAGAGAAGAACGCGATAATGAGTTTGTCGATAGGCTAGTTCATATCAATCGTGTTGCTAAAGTTGTAAAGGGTGGTCGGCGTTTTGGTTTTGCTGCTCTTGTTGTTGTTGGAGATCAAAAAGGGCGTGTAGGTTTTGGACATGGTAAAGCCCGTGAAGTTCCAGAAGCCGTTCGTAAAGCAACGGAATCTGCAAAACGTGGGATGATTTATGTTCCGCTTCGGTCTGGACGTACATTGCACCATGATCTTGAAGGGCGTCACGGAGCTGGGCGTGTTTTACTACGTTCGGCTTCTGCTGGTACTGGTATTATTGCTGGGGGACCGATGCGTGCTATTTTTGAAGCTCTTGGTATGCAGGATGTCGTTGCAAAATCATTGGGATCGTCTAATCCTTATAACATGGTTCGTGCAACATTTGATGCATTGAAACATCAAATGCATCCTAGAGATATTGCTGCTCAACGTGGTATAAAATATTCGACTTTGCAGGCGCGTCGTCGCCATTTAGTTGACCTAGAAGGATAGTTTCTGAGATTATCAGAAAAGGAATTAGGAAATGGTTCAGAACAAATCTCAGAGTGGTAAAACTATCACGGTGGAGCAAATTGGAAGCCCTATTCGAAACTCACAGATTCAGCGTGCAACCTTAAAGGGGCTTGGACTAAATAAAATGCGTCGTCGGCGCGTTTTAGATGATACACTTTGTGTGCGGGGTATGATTGCTCAGGTTCGGCATCTTGTTCGCGTTATAGATGAAGGTTAAGGGTTGCGGGAGTATTAGATATGAAACTCAATGAACTGCGTGATTGTGAAGGCGCAACAAAAAATCGTAAGCGTGTTGGGCGTGGTATTGGTTCCGGTACGGGTAAGACTGGTGGTCGTGGTGTAAAAGGGCAAAAGTCGCGCTCTGGTGTTTCCCTTAATGGTTTTGAAGGTGGGCAAATGCCTATCTATCGTCGTTTGCCAAAACGTGGATTTAGAAATTTCTTTGCCAAAACCTACAATGAAGTTTCACTAGGACGTATTCAGTTGGCAGTTGATGCAGGTAAGTTGAATATTGAAAAGCCTGTTGATATGATTGCTTTGAAAGAAGCTGGTATTATTCGTCGTGAAAAAGATGGGGTTCGTCTTCTTTCTGATGGTGATTTGAAGGCTAAGATTACCTTTCATGTTTCTGGTGCTTCACAAGCTGCTCGTGTTAAGATTGAAAAAGTGGGTGGTCAGGTTATTTTTCCTGATATTGCTCAATAATTTTTTAATATGAGTAGAGACCTAAAGAAGAGTTACATCTGTTCTGTGGGATCTTTTGTGGAGAATTTTTTAAGTTCTGCATTTATTTGTGTATGCATATATGAATTTTAGGGTTATACTTCTGTGATTTAAAGAACTGGAGTAGTGAAGTGGAGACGTTTTATGGCATCAGCAGCAGAGCAATTTGCTTCCAATATAAACTTCGGTACCTTTTCTCGTGCAACTGAATTAAAGAAACGCATCTGGTTTACTCTGGCAGCGCTTCTTGTATATCGCTTTGGCACTTACATCTCTCTTCCAGGTATTAATATCGATGCTTTACGGCAAACATTCGAACATCACGCGTCGGGTGTATTAGGACTCTTTAATATGTTTGCTGGGGGTGCCGTTGGGCGTATGGCTATTTTTGCGCTAGGTATCATGCCTTATATATCGGCATCTATTATTGTGCAATTGTTAACATCTATTATTCCTTCTTTGGAAACTCTTAAAAAAGAAGGGGAATTAGGTCGTAAGATTATCAATCAATATACGCGTTATGTAACAGTAGTATTGGCGATTCTACAAGCTTTTGGTATTGCGGTTGCGCTTGAAAGCGGTATAGGGACGGGGCTTCAAATTGTTTTAGAACCAGGTCTTATGTTTCGTATTTCTTCTGTTATTACCCTTGTTGGCGGAACGATATTTCTCATGTGGCTTGGCGAGCAAATTACGTCACGTGGTGTTGGTAATGGGGTTTCTCTTATCATTTTTACAGGGATTGTAGCCAATTTCCCTTCTACTTTTGCTCAGCTTTTGACAGCTCATAGTCAGGCTGATTTATCAACTTTTCTTTTAATAGGAATCGTTCTTATTGCTGTTTTGGTTATTGGGCTTATTGTTTTTATAGAGCGTGCGCAACGGCGAATTCTTATCCAGTATCCAAAACGTCAGGTCGGGAATCAAATGTTTCAAGGAGATATGTCGCATCTTCCTTTAAAGTTGAATACTGCTGGTGTTATTCCACCTATTTTTGCTTCCTCTTTATTATTATTACCTGCCACTATTAATAATTTTTCTGATAAAATGCCACAATGGGTTCAGTCGATTTCTTATGCTCTTGGTCATGGACAGCCACTTTATATGATTGTTTATGCATTTTTAATGGCGTTTTTTTGCTTTTTTTATACAGCTATTGTGTTTAATCCAAGTGATACTGCAGATCAGTTGAAAAAGCATTCTGGTTTTATTCCAGGGATTCGTCCAGGTGAGCGTACAGCCGAGTATATTGATTACGTTTTGACGCGTATTACTGTTGTGGGCGCTGTTTATATTATCTTGGTTTGTTTGTTACCTGAATTTATGATATCTGCATTGCAGGTTCCTTTTTATCTTGGGGGAACATCCTTGTTGATTGTTGTTACTGTTACGCTTGATACGGTTGCTCAAATTCAGGGGTATCTTGTTGCCCACCAATATGAAGGGTTGATAAAAAAATCAAAACTTCGTGGAGGTAGAAGGAATCGATGAGAGTTATTCTTTTAGGTCCTCCTGGAGCGGGAAAAGGTACGCAAGCAAAAATGTTGACTGAGGAATATAACATTCCTCATTTATCAACAGGGGATATGTTGCGTGAGGTGATTGCCAAAGAAACGGAGATTGGTAAAAAAGCTAAAGCTATTATAAGTTCTGGTGCTTTGGTTCCTGATAATATTGTTAACCAAATCGTATCAGATCGGATTGATGAAACTGATTGTGTAAACGGTTTTGTTTTGGATGGATATCCTCGAACTGTGGGGCAGGCAGAAGCGTTACAACGGATTTTGCAGTCAAAAAATATGCGGCTTGATGCTGTTATTGAGTTGTGTGTTGATGAAGACGTGTTGATTGAACGTATGAAGAAGCGCGTTGAGGAAACAATAGCGGCTGGTGGACAGGTTCGTTTAGATGACAATCCTGTTGCTTTTACAAAAAGATTAGTAGAATATCGTGAAAAAACCGCTCCCTTATCAAAATTTTATTCAGAGAGGGGAATGTTGAGGGTCATTGATGGAATGATTGGTATTACTGAAGTGACACGCATGATTAGAGGTTTTCTTTCATGAGATTTTTTTTTAGGAATAAATGAAAAGAGTTGACTTTTGAGATGAAATCTATCACAAATAAGTTTAATTTATTTTAGTGAAATAATAGGATTCGGAAGAATTTTTTTCTGAGTCTATTTTTTTCTGTAAGGTATATCAGGTATTTTATAACAATTTGTCAAAATAACTAAGGAGAGTAGGCGTGGCTCGTATTGCTGGCGTCAATATCCCGACAAATAAGCGTGTAATTATTGCGCTTCAATATATCCACGGGATTGGACCAAAATTTGCTCAAGAAATTATTGAAAGAGTTGGCATTCCCTTGGGGCGTCGTGTGCATGAGCTTTCAGATGCTGAGGTGCTGCAGATTCGTGAGGCGATAGATCAAGGCTATCAAGTTGAAGGTGATCTTCGTCGTGAGGTTGCTATGAATGTTAAACGTTTGATGGACCTTGGTTGTTATCGAGGATTGCGTCATCGCCGGTCTTTGCCTGTCCGAGGGCAGCGTACACATACAAATGCTCGTACGCGTAAAGGACCAGCTAAGGCAATTGCCGGTAAAAAGAAATAAGAGCCTTTTTGGAAGGTTTTTATATATTCTGTTTCTTGTTTGATTGTTTTGACAAGGAAAAGAAGGTGGAGCTGCTGATGTTACGGCAGTGATGAGATCGTTGAAAGGGAAATTATGGCCAAGGAAGCCACACGTGTTCGTCGTCGCGAACGTAAAAATATTTCATCGGGTGTTGTGCATATTAATTCAACATTTAATAACACAATGATTACTATTACTGATGCTCAGGGTAATGCAATTGCTTGGTCATCTGCGGGGGCTCAGGGGTTTAAAGGTGCGCGTAAATCGACACCTTTTGCTGCTCAAGTTGCTGCGGAGGATTGTGCAAGAAAAGCGCAAGAGCATGGTATGCGTTCTTTGGAAGTTGAAGTTTGTGGACCTGGATCAGGGCGTGAATCTGCTCTACGTGCATTGCAATCTGTTGGTTTTGTCATTACTTCTATTCGTGATGTAACACCAATTCCTCATAATGGATGTCGTCCGCGGAAAAGGCGGCGTGTTTAATTGGGTGTTGTTTTTTGTTGTCGGAGATTTCTCTGATGTTCACATTGGTCGTTACGATTGAATGGTAACGGAACTAAAGAACGGGAATAAAAATATGATCCAGAAAAACTGGCAGGAACTTATTAAACCCAATAAGGTTGAATCATGTGCGCATGATAATCCAAATGTTATAAGTGTGATCGCTGAACCTCTTGAGCGGGGTTTTGGCTTAACGTTAGGAAATGCACTTCGTCGCGTGTTGTTATCTTCTCTTCGTGGTGCTGCTATTACTGCTGTGCAGATTGACGGTGTCTTACATGAATTTTCATCGATTCCAGGTGTGCGTGAGGATGTTACGGATATTATTCTGAATATAAAAGAAATTGCGCTTCGTATGGAAGAAGAAGGTCCTAAACGTGTCGTTGTTTATAAAGAGGGGCCTGGTGTCGTGAAAGCGGGAGATATCAGTACCGTTGGGGATATGGAAATTCTAAATCCAGATCATGTTATTTGTACTCTTGATGAAGATGCTGAAATTCGTATGGAATTTATTGTCAACACAGGGAAGGGGTATGTTCCATCTGATCGTAATTGTGTTGATGATGCACGTATAGGACTTATTCCAATTGATAGTCTTTATTCACCAATTCGTAAAGTGTCTTATAAAGTGGAAAATACGCGTGAAGGTCAAGTTTTGGATTATGATAAATTGACCTTAACGATTGAAACGAATGGTGCGGTTAATGGAGAGGATGCTGTTGCTTTTGCAGCACGCATTCTTCAGGATCAATTATCGTTATTTATTAACTTTGAAGAGCCACAGAAGGAGCCTGTTGAAGAGGCTGATTCTGAGCTTTCTTTTAATCCTGCTCTTCTCAAAAAAGTGGATGAATTAGAACTTTCAGTTCGTTCGGCAAATTGTCTTAAGAATGATAATATTGTCTATATTGGTGATCTTATTCAAAAAACAGAATCTGAAATGCTTCGGACACCGAATTTTGGTCGCAAATCGTTGAATGAGATTAAAGAAGTTTTGGCATGTATGGGGTTACATCTTGGGATGGAAATTCCTGCGTGGCCACCTGAAAACATTGATGATCTTGCAAAACGTTATGAAGATCAATATTAAAATTAGAATTTAAGGAGAGGGCTTATGCGCCACAGTAAGTCAGGACGCAAGTTGAATCGTACTGCCAGTCACCGTAAAGCGATGTTTGCAAATATGGCAACTTCGTTGATCGAGCATGAGCAGATTGTGACAACGCTTCCAAAGGCTAAGGAAATTCGTCCTATTGTTGAAAAACTGGTTACTCTTGGTAAGCGTGGTGGTTTGCATGCGCGTCGGCAAGCAATTGCAGCACTTCGTGATGCAGGAAAGGTTGCAAAATTATTTGATACGCTTGCGCCACGTTATGCATCACGCAACGGTGGATATTTGCGTATTATGAAAGCGGGGTTTCGTACCGGTGATAATGCGCCCATGGCTGTTATAGAATTTGTTGATCGTGATGTTGAAGCGAAGGGTGCTGGGGATCGTGCTCGCATGGAGGCTTCTGAGAATGAAAAGAGGACATCTTCGTAAAGTTTTTTACTCTGTTGGATTTTTAAAGGCCGCCTTGTCTTAGGCGGTTTTTTTGTGAGCATTTTTAAGTTTGTTTTAGTTGAGAAATAGGTGCAGAGAGAAAATTATAGGACATTGAATTATCTTATTTTTATAATATTTATTGTTCAAATAGGTTGTTTTTATTCTCTATTATGAAATATTAATAGAGATCCTTAATTTGCGGGGATGAGTTTTTTTATTCTATTAATCTTCAACAGAATGTGCTGATTTTATAAGGAGTGGATTATGAGATATTCTTTTTGGGTGCGGATTTTTTTTGCAATTATGATGCAGATATCATTTGATCATGTATATGCTCATGTACCTCAAACACAAACAGAAATCACTCTTTCATTTGCTCCTTTAGTTAAAAAGACAGTTCCATCTGTTGTAAATATTTATGCAGCTCGACAAATTAGAGCACGCTCACCTTTTGAAGGGGATCCATTTTTTGAGCAGTTTTTTGGTCGTTTTCAAAATAATTTTCCTGTTCGCAAGCAATCGTCATTAGGATCAGGGGTGATTGTTGATGCACGTGGTTTGATTGTTACAAATTACCATGTCATTAAAGATGCAAGCGAAATTAAAGTGGCTTTTTCTGATGGGCGGGAGTTTGAGAGTAAGATCGTGCTCAAAGATGAAGCAACTGATATTGCAATTCTTGAAGTTGAGGAAAAAGATGCTCAATTCCCTGTTCTTTCTTTGGGAAATTCTGATGCTGTTGAAGTTGGTGATCTTGTTCTTGCTATTGGTAATCCTTTTGGTGTTGGTCAAACAGTTACAAGTGGTATTGTTTCAGCGCAAGCGCGTACACGTGTTGGGATTTCTGATTTTGACTTTTTTATTCAAACAGACGCTGCCATTAATCCAGGGAATTCTGGTGGCGCTTTAATTGATATGAAAGGTCAATTAATCGGAATTAATACAGCTATTTATTCGCGTTCCGGTGGTTCTGTAGGGATTGGTTTTGCTATTCCAGTTAATCTTGTAAAAGTGATGCTTGATACTGTTAAACGCGGTGGAAAATATTTTGTGCCGCCTTATATTGGGGCTTCTTTTCAAAATGTTACACCTGATATTGCTGGTGGTTTAGGTTTAGAACGTCCCTATGGTGCTCTGATTATTGAAGTTATCAAAGATAGTCCTGCTGAAAAAGCTGGATTGAAAGTAGGTGATGTTATTTTGAGTGTGCAAGGGGTACGCGTTGATAGTCCAGATAGTCTTGGGTATCGTTTGATGACAGCTGACGTTGAGCATAGTCTTGCTTTGGAATATTTACGAAATGGAAAAACTTTAAAAACACAAATAATAGTTTCATCGATATCAGAAACTGCATTTTTAAAATCTGAAAAAATCACGGGTGACAGTCCTCTTGCCGGTGCTGAAGTGTTAGATTTAACACCGCAAAATAGTCGACGTTTTCATCTTCCTATATCTGCAAAAGGGGTTGTGATTACCAACCTTGATGACATGAGCAATGCAGCTGGAATTTTTCAGTCAGGAGATATTCTACGTGTTGTAAATGGCCATAAAATTCAAACAGTTCATCAGTTGAAAAAGGTTCTTATGCAAGCTCGTTCGCGTACTTGGCAATTGGAATATGAACGTGATGGTATGTATATTCGCCAATTTATTCGTTGAGGTTTTTTTTGAAGAAAGATTTTTTTACTTCGTCTTTTGATTTTCAAGTTAATAAAAATCAGCCACTTGCAGAAAGAATGCGCCCTTGTTCTCTCAATGATGTTGTGGGACAAAAGCATTTGATTGGAGAGGATGGTTTGCTTTCACGTATGGTGGCAACTGGCTCAATTGGATCGATGATTTTTTGGGGACCTCCAGGGACGGGAAAAACAACCGTTGCACGTTTGTTAGCACTTGAAACAAATTTCGCGTTTGAACAGGTTTCTGCTATTTTTACAGGAGTTTCTGAGCTTAAAAAGATTTTTGAAGTTGCGCAGAGGCGTTTTATATCTGGGGATAAAACACTTCTCTTTGTTGATGAAATTCATCGGTTTAATCGTGCACAGCAGGATAGTTTTCTTCCTGTGATGGAAGAAGGTACTGTGGTACTTATAGGTGCAACAACCGAAAATCCTTCTTTTGAACTTAATGCTGCTCTTCTTTCGCGTGCACGTGTTTTAACATTTCTTTCACATGATCATGAAAGTTTGGACATGCTTTTAAGGCGTGCTGAAGAAGTGGAGGGAAAAACTCTTCCTTTGGATAATGATGCCAGAGACGTTTTGATAGAGATGTCTGATGGTGATGCGCGGGTAGCGTTAACATTGGCAGAGGAAGTTTGGTCTATTGCACCATTGGGAGAGATTCTTGATGTTGTTGCTTTGCAAAAAGTTATTCAGCGTCGTGTGCCCATTTATGATAAAGGACGAGATGGGCATTATAATCTCATTTCAGCGTTGCATAAATCCGTTCGTGGATCTGATCCTGATGCTGCGCTTTATTATTTGGCACGTATGTTGGATGCTGGTGAAGATCCTCTCTATATTGGGCGAAGATTGGTTCGTATGGCCGTTGAAGATGTTGGTTTGGCGGATCCTCAAGCTCTTGTCATTTGTAATGCAGCAAAAGATGCCTATGATTATTTAGGATCACCAGAAGGAGAATTGGCTTTGGCGCAAGCATGTCTTTATGTTGCAACTGCGCCAAAGTCAAATGCAACATATCTCGCGTATAAAGCAGCACTGCGTTGTGCGCGCAAAAATGGCTCTTTATCACCTCCTAAGCATATTCTTAATGCTCCTACGAAATTTATGAAGGAGGAAGGGTTTGGAAATGGTTATTGTTATGACCATGATGAACCAGACGCTTTTTCAGGACAAGAATATTTTCCCGAAAAACTTGGGCGTCAGAGTTATTATAAGCCAGTTGAGCGTGGTTTTGAGCGTGAAATTGTGAAACGTCTTGAGTGGTGGAAACAATTGCGCAAAAAACGTAAAGATCAAAAATAAAATTTGAGTAGAAATACATGTTTTATTGATCTTGGATTTATCTTTTATCTCTTATGTTATTGTACGAGCAGTTTAGCTTATATTTTAAATATTTATTACATTGCTCGTAGAGATTTTTTTTGATATCTTCAAAAGTGCATATTTTTTTATCAAATTTAAATGTGTTATTCAACTTTTAAGCTGCTTTATTTTTGTGGTTTTTATTAAATAATATAATTGATTTATAACGATAACTCACTGTTTTGTAAGTTGAATGAAAGTCCTAAATACCGTGAATTTTACTCATTCCAAGCTTGGTATTTGTTGAAGCAATCAAATCATTCGCTTGTGTGTTATAAGCAGGATTAGCGTGTGATAAAAACTGTACAAGAAAGAACTAAAAATTCTTCTTATGAAGCGTCTCAAGTGCCGAGAGTTGTCGCAACATTGGGGGATGATAAATAGTGTGATGGTGCCCGACTTTCTCATTCTTTAGTGTAAAGATGGTGGCTCCCAAAGGGCTTTACAGTATACCGCATTCATGGGTGTTGTCACGAAGTGAGCTTGGGGGTGTTGAGAGATGTTTCTTAAATCAAGTGCATGAATATGCAACACAATGGCGTTTTGTTCTTCGATGCGATAGGGGATGAGGTTGATTGATAATGCGTTTTTGTGTGATCAATAGCAGGAGAATTCTTAGTCACTTAAGTACTTAATCAAAGGGATAAGAAGAAGGGCTGTAGAACATTGTGTTTAAATTTAAATTGTTCCTTTTCTAGAGAGATATAAATATGTTAACTATGCTCTCATAGGGATATTATTTTATTGGAGTTTATTTTGTGTCATAAGATAAGCGATGCCAATTCTTTATTGTGATGGTCATGAATGTTATGGACATAATGTGGAGATAGGAATGGAAATAGTCTGTGAAAATCTAAACTCAAGCCTTTAGTTAAATTAAAAGTACAGTGTACACTTAGGTTTTAGGTTATTATGAATCGGTCAAGGATATAATCGTGGATAAAACAAAAGCTCTCGATGCTGCTCTCTCACAAATTGAACGTTCTTTTGGTAAAGGCTCGATTATGCGTCTTGGGCAAAAAGAGCAGGTTGTTGAAATTGAAACAGTTCCAACAGGGTCGTTATCCTTGGATATTGCTTTAGGGATTGGTGGATTACCGAAGGGGCGTATTGTTGAGATTTATGGACCAGAAAGTTCTGGGAAAACAACATTGGCTCTACATGCTATTGCTGAAGCACAGAAAGGGGGTGGAATTTGTGCTTTTATTGATGCAGAGCATGCGCTTGATCCTATTTATGCGCGTAAGCTTGGTGTTGATTTAGAAAACTTGTTCATTTCTCAGCCAGATACCGGTGAACAGGCATTGGAAATTACAGAAACGTTGGTTCGTTCTGGTGCAGTTGATGTGCTTGTTGTGGATTCTGTTGCAGCTTTAACACCGCGAGCAGAAATTGACGGTGAAATGGGTGATGCTTTGCCCGGATTGCAAGCTCGGTTAATGAGTAAAGCGTTGCGAAAATTAACAGCAGCAATTTTTCGCTCTAACTGTATGGTTGTCTTTATTAATCAAATTCGCATGAAAATTGGTGTGATGTTTGGTTCTCCCGAAACGACAACGGGTGGAAACGCTTTAAAGTTTTATGCTTCTGTTCGTTTAGATATTCGTCGCATTGGATCCATTAAAGATAGGGATGCAATCGTTGGTAATCAGACGCGTGTTAAAGTGGTGAAGAATAAACTGGCACCTCCATTCAAGCAGGTTGAGTTTGATATTATTTATGGTGAAGGTATTTCCAAAGTAGGTGAATTGATTGATTTGGGTGTCAAGGTTGGTATTGTGGAAAAATCTGGTGCATGGTTCTCTTATAATTCTCAGCGTTTAGGACAGGGGCGTGAGAATGCAAAGCAGTTTTTACGTGAACATGCGGAAATAGCTACAGAGATTGAAGCAGCTTTGCGCCAAAATGCTGGTTTGATTGCGATTGAATTGTTAGAAAATGCAGGGTCAGAAAATATAGAAAGTGATGAAACCATTTGATGGAGCGTTTTTTTCGTCTATAATTTTTTTCTGTTTTTTTGTTTGAGTTTTTAAATACACAGTCATTTTTTTCTCAATTTTTTAAAACAAATATTCCATTCTTTGATTAAATTGACTCCATGCTTGGCGAAGAGGATATTTAATGAGGGGGATTTTTCTTTTATGGTTTTGTGCTGTATTGAGCAGGTGTCAGTATGAATAGTGTTAATAATATTCGGTCAATATTTTTGGATTATTTTCATCGTAATGGGCATAAAGTTCTTTCTTCTAGTCCGCTTGTTCCGAGAAATGATCCTACACTTATGTTTACAAATGCAGGGATGGTGCAGTTTAAAAATGTTTTTACTGGACTTGAACAACCTCCTTATAAGCAGGCAACAACGGCACAAAAATGTGTTCGTGCGGGTGGAAAGCATAATGATCTTGATAATGTTGGTTATACGGCACGCCATCATACATTTTTTGAAATGCTGGGTAATTTTTCTTTCGGTGATTATTTCAAAGAAGAAGCCATTCTTTTATCATGGAATCTTTTAACGAAGGAATTTTGCCTACCAAAAGATAAATTGTTGGTGACAGTTTACCATAGTGATGATGTTGCTGCTGAACTGTGGCGTAGAATTTCAGGTCTTCCAGATGAAAAAATTGTCCGTATTGCGACGGCTGATAATTTTTGGTCGATGGGAGAAACAGGACCTTGTGGTCCTTGTTCGGAGATTTTTTATGATCATGGCGATGAAATCTGGGGTGGTCCTCCTGGAAGTATGGAAGAAGATGGCGATCGCTTTATTGAGATTTGGAATCTTGTTTTTATGCAATATGAGCAGATTTCTCAGGAAAAACGTGTTGATTTGCCTCATCCTTCTATTGATACCGGTATGGGATTAGAGCGTATTGCTGCTGTTTTACAGGGCGTTCATGATAATTATGACATTGATCTTTTTCGTGCATTAATTGCTGCATCAGAAGAAATTACAGGGATTGAGGCAAAGGGTGATTTTATTGCCAGTCATCGTGTCATTGCTGATCATCTTCGTTCATCTGCATTTTTGATTGCTGATGGTGTGCTTCCTTCTAATGAAGGAAGAGGATATGTTTTACGTCGTATTATGCGTCGTGCTATGCGTCATGCGCATCTTCTTGGTGCTAAAGAGCCCTTATTGTGGCGACTTTTGCCTGCTTTAAACCGCGAAATGGGACAAGCCTATCCTGAATTGGTGCGTGCTGAATCTTTAATTTCAGAAACTTTAAGGTTAGAAGAAATACGTTTTCGTAAAACGCTTGAACGAGGACTTGGTTTGTTAAATGAAGCAAGTACCGATCTTAAAGAAGGAGATCATTTAAATGGTGAAGTTGCTTTCAAGCTTTATGATACCTATGGTTTTCCGCTTGATTTAACGCAGGATGTTTTGCGGCGTCGTGGAATATCTGTTGATGTTGATACCTTTGATAAAGCGATGGAACGTCAAAAAGAGGAAGCGCGTGCCAATTGGTCTGGTTCTGGGGAAGCTGTAACAGAAAAGATCTGGTTTTCTGTTCGTGATAAAGTGGGGGCTACAGAATTTTTGGGTTATGAAACAGAAACGGCTAAAGGCATTCTTACAGCTCTCGTGTGTGATGGTAAACTTGTTGATCATATTTCTTCAGGTCAGAAAGCTATGCTTGTTGTTAATCAGACACCTTTTTATGGTGAATCTGGTGGACAAATTGGTGATAGTGGTATCATTTCTGGTGAAAATTTTATTTTTGAGGTGCATGATACCCAAAGAAAGGGTGATGGTGTTTTTATCCATATTGGGGAGGTGAAATCTGGTCAGGCATCGAGGTCTGATTGTGTAGAATTAACCGTTGATGTTGTCCGTCGTAAAAAAATTCGTGGAAATCATTCTGCTACTCATTTGTTACATGAAGCTTTACGACAAGTTTTGGGATCTCATGTTACACAAAAAGGCTCTCTTGTATCGCCAGATCGGTTGCGTTTTGATTTTTCTCATCCAAAATCCGTTTCACCAGAAGAACTGAAAAAAATAGAAGATTTAGCAAATGAGATTATTTTGCAAAATAGTAGAGTGATAACGCGCCTCATGGCTGTAGATGATGCAATTTCTGAAGGTGCAATGGCATTATTTGGTGAGAAATATGGTGATGAAGTTCGCGTTGTTTCTATGGGGGAGCCACTTGAACAGCGAAGATTAAAAAAGCATTGGTCAATAGAGCTTTGTGGAGGCACACATGTGGAGCGAACAGGTGATATTGGTTTGATTCATATTTTTTCTGAAAGTTCTGTTTCGGCTGGAGTGCGGCGTATTGAAGCTTTAACAGGCAAAGAAGCACGTCTTTATCTTAGCCGCCAAGATGAACGTATTCATGAAATTGCTGATCTTTTAAAAACTTCTTCTGCTGGCGTGGAAGAACGGGTGCGAATTTTGCTTGATGATCGTCGTAAACTTGAAAAAGAATTGAATGATGTACGCAAGAAAATGATGTTGAGTGGTGGAATAACAGAAAGGAGCCAAGGTGATATTACCATCATCAATGGGCTTTCTTTTACCGGACGCGTTGTTAAAAATATTTTACCACGGGATCTTAAGGCGCTCGTTGATTCTGAGAAAAAACAAATCGGATCTGGAGTGGTTGCTTTTATTAGTGTCTCAGAAGATGGAAAAGGGAGTGCTGTTGTCGGCGTTACGGATGATTTAACGGATAAGTTAAATGCTGTTGATCTCGTTCGTATTCTTTCAGGTATGCTTGGTGGTAAAGGTGGAGGTGGCCGTCCTGATATGGCGCAGGCTGGTGGTCCTGAGGGGAACAAAGCTGATGAGGCATTTGCGGCACTAAAAGATTTTCTGGAAAAAATTAAAGAATGAAATCATTCTGCATAGGTGTTTCTTACATTTTTATATTGGGTTGGCGTCTAAGTATCACGAATATCTATCTGGTGTGTTGCTGAAATCAGATACAGCGTAATTGGGGGAAAATCCAATTGTAAAGACAAAATAGATTATGCAGCACTTCATGCTTTGCTGTGTATTCTTTTACTAAGAAGACTAGTTATTGTGTTGCTCCTATAGATTTTTTTGAAGAAATATCTCTTTTTATGAAAGGGATAATACAAGATTTATTGCATACGATTATCCTTATAAAGTTATAAGCTGTCATTATTTTATTAGCTTTCAAATAACTAAAATCCCTTTCCTTGAAAAGGCTTATAAAAGAGTTGTTGTATCTTAGAGATATTGTATTGTTTTCATTTTTCTTGTTATGTACAAGCAAACAGTTTTTTTATTTATCATTAAAAGGTCTTGAAAAGAATATTCTCCTATCTTTATAAATCTTTATTTCAAGTTATAAAATAATGAATTATCAATATAAATCAAAGGAATGTTACACAAATCTAAAGATTTAGATTAATATCTAATTTATTATGATGAGATTATCTTAATATATTGATTTATAATGATAATTTATCGTTTCAAATTCTGTGTATGTTAAATTAATCAAAATCACTCATGGATGTCGTTGTGAAATGGGCTTAGGAGCATTGAGAAATGTTTCTAAAAAAGCCATATGAATGTGCAAAACAATGACATTCTGTTCTTTATGAGAGGACTATAAAGAACGTGATAAACAAAAAGCAATACATAATATTTATTATTAAAAAGCTATTGCTTCAGTTCGTTTTGAAATTCGTAAAGCTGAGTTAAAAGAAGACGGTAAAACTGGAAGTTATTTTTACCTTTACATCTTTATATTTTCCCTAAATGAGAGTGTATACTCGTTAATACGCACAGATATAGGGCAATATTTTTGTCCCAATCTAGTAAAATTGCAATAGCAGAGAAAATACTAAATTGTTTTAATATCTGTCTTAAATACCTGAAATGGATTGTGGCATTTTTAGAAATCTTTTTACTTGCATTATACAAGCGCTCTTGTTGTATTGAGGAGGATTTTTTTGCATAAGATTTATGAAGAGTATCATTTTTATGATGCTATGGCTTCGTGTAAGGGGATAACATTTTCTCCTTCTCTGTCTGGTGGTTTGATTGTTAAACCACTTGCCTTTAAAAATTTAGAGAAACGCCCTCCTTTATCGATCAATTCTTGAAAGTTTCCTTTTTCCATTAAGTAACCATGTTCCAGAAAGAGTATCATATCAGCATTGCGTACTGTTGAGAGGCGATGTGCTATAATAAAAGTAGTGCGGTTATGGCGTATGGAATCGAGAGCATCTTTGACACGTGCTTCTGTTTCAACATCAAGAGCGCTTGTTGCTTCATCTAGAATGAGAATAGGGGCATTTTTTAAAACAGCGCGTGCAATTGCTAGTCGCTGTTTTTCTCCACCTGATAATTGAGATCCTCGTTCGCCCACTATTGTGTTATAACAATCAGCTTTTTTTAGAATAAAATCGTGAGCTTCTGCTATTTTTGCTGCTTCATAAAGTTCTTCATTTGTTGCGCTCGTTTTTCCTATTGAAATATTGTCATGAATAGTACGGTTGAAAAGACCCGAGTCTTGAAATACTGTTGCTAGAGATTTGCGTAAAGATTCGCGATTGATCGAGCATATATTTATTCCATCAATGGAGATATGCCCAAAGGCAGGGTCGTATACGCGCTGCAACAGATTGATCAATGTTGTCTTCCCAGCCCCTGTTGGTCCTACAATCGCAACAGTTTGTCCTGCTTTAACCTCAAAGGAAACATCAAAAACACCTTGAGAAGAATTTGGGAATTTATAGGTCACGTGATGGAATTGTATGGCGCCTTTAACATTTTGAAGGGAAGGAAGATTTTGCGGTTCGTTGATATGAAAGGTTGAGTCTTCCATTTCAAAAAATTCTTGCAGTTTTGCTTGTGAGGATATTGCACAATTAATAAAATTACTCATTTGGTCTAGACGGCTAATCATGAGTTGTGCAAATCCAACAAAAGCAACAACTTCACCTACTCGTAATTGACCTTTTGCAACAAAAAAAGCTCCAAGGAGAAGAACACAAACGATTGAAATTGTTGAAGCCATTCGATTTAAGCCACTGGCCAGCGCCCACCAATTGAGAACAGGATTTTGTGCTTTAAGCAGAGCATTTGTATGTTGATGCAGTATAGAAGTTTCTTCTTCTATTCGGTTATAACTTTGTACAATGGAAACATTAGAGATTGAATCACTGACATGTTTAAAAAGGTTGTGATGGTAGCATTCTACAGCGGCTTGTCCGTCTTTTGTTTTTCGCATCACTAAACGTGCAATTAATACGTAGATGATGGCAAGTACAACCAAGACTATTGAAAGACGCCAATTCATATTAAACGCTATGGGGATGAGAACCAATAAGGCGACAAGTGTTGAGAGGTGTTGGCGCATAAAATCAAGCCATATGGTTGACATGGAATCCATTGCGCGCAAAAGTGTATGGAGTGCGTTGGAAGTCCCACGTTGTTGATGCCAAATTAAAGGCATGGCAATGATACGTTCGAAAGATTCCGTTAAAACCGTTAAGCGGCGTCTATGGGCTAAGCGGTCAGCACCGCGAGCAACAAGGACATAAGCAATAATATGTGAAAGTCCAAAACAAACCCAAAGGGTAAGAGTAGGAATGATAGCTGATTTTTCTGAAATAGAATCAATAACACGTCCGAATAAAATAGGTTCTGCAATGGTGATAATAGCTAATATAACATTAGCGGTACAGATTAAAAGAGATGCATTTTTTTCTCTATTTAGGTAAGTGAGAACACGTGCATAGGTTTTGAATAAGGACACGGTTAATTATCTCCATTCGCTATTAAGCGTAAAGGCTGTTGATTTTTATAACGCTTAGTTTTTAGCTAATAGAATTTGACCGTTAAGAAAAGGCAATTTTGGATACTAACTGTAATATGGTGTGATAAAGCCAACTAAAATATGAATTTTTGTGTTTATAAAGGCGCAAAACAGATCAATAAAATTATCAGGTAAAAAATTTTGGGCAGAGAAAATTAACAGGTAAGGGAATTTTCATGGCAGGCGTAGAAATAAAAAAAGTTGAGGTAGATGAAAATGGAATGCGCTTAGATCGCTGGTTTAAAGTGCATTATCCAGGACTTGGTTTTGGAGCTTTGCAGAAATTGTTGCGTTCTGGTCAGATACGGCTTGATGGTGGACGTGTTAAAGCCGATACGCGTCTTTGTATGGGGCAAGCTGTTCGTATTCCACCTCTCCCTATTAGTGACAAGGAAAATCTTTCAATAACGGATAAAACACTTCGTGGGCAGGATGATGAAACCGTTTTGAAAAAAATGCTGCTTTATGAAGATCCAAAGGTATTTGTTTTTAACAAGCCAGCTGGGTTGGCTGTACAAGGAGGTTCTGGTTTAACACGTCATATGGATAGTATGCTTGAGGTATGGCGCAATAAAAAAGGTGAAAAGCCGCGTTTGGTTCATCGTCTTGATCGTGAGACGTCGGGTGTCTTTATTGTTGCGCGATCAAGGGGAGCGGCTCAGTCCTTAACAGCTGCTTTTAGAGCGCGAGAAACAAAAAAGACTTATTGGGCGTTGGTTCGGGGCGTGCCTAAAAAAAAGCAGGACAAAATTTCAACGTGGATGGTTAAGGAAATGACTGCACAAGGTGATAAAATGCGTGTTTGTGAACATGGGGAGCCAGATTCACATCATGCGGTTTCCTACTATCGCGTTTTAGATACGCGAGGGCGGGCTCTTTCGTGGCTTGAAATGGAACCCTATACAGGGAGAACACATCAGCTTCGTGTGCATGCTGCCTATATGGATCATCCGATCATTGGCGATACAAAGTATTTTTTTTCTGATAGTAATTGGACATTACCAGGAGGAATTCAAAACCGTCTTCATCTTCATGCACGTCGTATTCGTATTCCTCATCCTTCAGGAGGAATATTGGATATTGTTGCACCTTTACCGCCTCATATGGTCCAAAGTTTTAATCTTTTGTCTTTTAATGAGAGTGATGCTGAAACAGAGTAAAGAAACTTCATTTGTTCTTTTTGATTGATACAAATTTTGTCTATAAATTTGATAAGATGAATAGTGCATCATTTGGAGAAAGTTTTTGATAAGTAAATCGCTATAAGAAAATTGTGTTTTTGAGTGATGAAATTTTCGAATATTGTAAGTTTTCTTTCTACAGCTCTTTATCCATATTGATTGTATTGTTATTTTGGGATACGATGTATTGTTTAATAATCTGAGTTGATGAAGCTGCTCCTTTGAATTATCTACAGAGGTCATATATTGGGGAGGCGTGTCTGTTGAGGGAGATGAGTTAGATAAAATCTGAAAGATATTTACTAAAATAGTGAAGGCGATTTTAATTTTTTCATGGGAGATAATTGAGGCATTTTATAGTAATGCTGAGGAAAAGTATCTTCTCAAGGAATTCCTTTTGTCAAGGAAGTTTGGTTTGTTATCAATGTTGTTTGATATGCTTATAGTATAGATTTATGCTTTGTATCTTTGTTTATATGAAGGTTTATTAGCAAAGTTCTTCTTTCAATGAGCAATTATTTTTCTACTTACTTAGTTTATCCAAAAGATTATCTTTCATAAAAGAAGAAATAAGTTTTTAGTATCTTAATGCTTCATTGAAGTGAACTCATCACATTGAAAAAATATCTAGACAAAAAATTGGAGATAAAACGTCAGGTGCGTTTTATTGCTCTAAGGAGGGCTTGAACACTTTTGTTTTGTCTAGTGAACAAAAACAGATATTTATTATGGGAACATTCAAAGGGGGGGATAAGTTGAAATTAGGAGTGACTGATGGGATCATTATTGATTGACGTTAATAACGTCTCAAAAATATATCGCAACATTGACAGAGGAATTGGTTTTAAAAACAAGGTGGTTTCTCTCTTCAAGCCGGTTTATACAAATCATCATGTGTTAAAAGATATGAGTTTTACCCTCTTTTCAGGGCAATCATTAGCAATTCTTGGCCCTAACGGAGCGGGTAAATCGACACTGATTAAAATACTTTCTGGTATACAATATGCTGATGAGGGATGTATTAAAGTCCTTGGTGTTGATCCTTATAAAGCAAAAAAAGATCTGTTCAAGTCTTTGGGTGTGGTCTTTGGTCACAAGAATTGTTTGTGGTGGGATTTACCCTTACGCTACAGTCTGGATATGGTTCGACCATTATATGGTCTTGAACGCGCCTCTTTTACCCGTGATCTTAGAGAGATTACAGAGTTGCTGGGTCTTGAGCATATTATGGATAAGCCAGTGCGGATGCTTAGTCTGGGTGAGAGAGTGAAAAGTGAATTGGCATTTAATCTCTCCTTTAGACCTAAACTGTTGTTTCTCGATGAGCCAAGTATTGGTCTTGATATTACATCTAAGCATGAAATCAGGGAGCTTCTTAAAAAACTGAAAAGGGAGCGCGGCACAGGGTATATCATCACGAGTCATGATATGGGAGATATTGATGGATACGTTGATGATATTATTCTCTTGCATAAGGGAAAGAAACAGTTTCATGGCAATCTTCAAGCGCTTAAAAATGTCATTCCTTCTTTGGTGAGAATGACGCTTTTTTGTGAACACGTAGCTACATCTTCATCTGTTGTAGAAAAAATTGATGAGATTGCGTTGAAATCATCTACTTCTTTAAAGGATAAGCACTTTAACGCTGAAGAATGCTCGCTGGAGGTTTCGCTGCCCCGTGAGGATTTTGCGCGTTTTGTACGCGAAATTACAACCGAACTGAACTGTACGTTCTCTGTATCCACTCCCTCGCTTGAAGAGATGCTCCGTGTTAAATTTAAAGAATTTATCTAACCACTGCTTTGGTATGTTTCTTTTTGCCAAGAATGGATTACTCACTGTTCTAAGTGATAGAGTAATGTTTTTTACCGATATTATCATTGGGACACTTTCGCCATTTGTTATTCAACTTCTATTATGGAATGCACTTTTCTCTGATATGGGCAACACCATAAATGGCTTTAGCTTTCATGATATGATGTATTATTATGCTTTTGCTTTAGTCCTAGGACGCTTAAATAATGGTTATAATGTGATTAAGTTTTTCTCTCATCATGTTAAAGAAGGTCAATTAGAAGTATATCTTACAAAGCCCTTCAGTTATATGACACAAATGCTTTTTACTTTTTTAGGGGAGAGTGTATTATATAGCATCCCGTTATTGGCTCTTTTTGTAGTTAAGCTTGTTTCATCCTATGAAAATATTCTGGGATTGGTCATCGCTTTTCTATTCTTTTTTCTCATTGTTATTCTATCACAATTGCTTTGTTTTTTAATCTCTTTTGGAATTGCCTTATTAAGCTTTTTGGTGATTGAGTACAATATATTACTCTCTTTCAGTATTCTCAGTTCAGCACTTCTTGGGGGTGTTCTTTTACCACCATCTTTTTGGCCGGTATGGCTTATTCCGCTTATGCAATTTAATCCTTATCGTTTCATGATATCAGCTCCTGCCGAGTTTTTCGCGACGCAAAATTTAGCGTTGTTTCAGCAGTTTATTTTCGGAAGTTTTACTTATATTTTGTGTCTTTTATTCTTAATTTATATTGCTTGGAATAAAGGAATGAAAGCATATAATGGAGCGGGTGGTTGAGATGAAAATAATCCTTCATTTTATCAGCCTGAATATCCGCCGACAGATTGTTTATGGTAAGAATTTGGCTGGGGAGTTTATTCTTTCTCTATGCTATTATTTTATTCAATTCATATTTATTGATAGAATATCTTCTTTTTCAGGAAAGATCGGTAACTATAGCACAGATGAAATTCATTTTATCTTTGTTGTCTTTGTTTTACTTGGAATATTTTTGAATATTTTTACTAATTCTATTGAAACATTTTTTGAAAAAGTAGCGGATGGTAAAATTGAGCCATACTTGATAAAGCCTGTTTCAATCTGGTTGTTGATGTTGTTTGGTTGGTGTAAACCACTTAATCTGATCAAGCTCTTTGTTCTTTATGTTAGTGCCTATTTATTTGTATCATTACCGAATATATCCGATCTTAAGCTCAGATGGATCTCTTTTATTGTTGCAATATTTTGTGTTTTTATCGTCAATATTTGTTTTTTCATGATGTTTAATTTTATAACATTTATTATTAGCCGTAAGATGCCTGTCGAATATTTTCATGAAATGATTTACGAGCTGTCATTTGTACCAATAGGCATTTATCCTTTAAGCATCGTAAAATGGTTTTTGTTTATGCTTCCTATGGCTTTTTCTGCTTCTTTGCCCGTTTCACTGTTATTTGGTAAAGGCGAATGGAATATTGGATATCTTCTGTTGAGTACTTTTCTTTTTATTGCCATGACTTTCATAAGTTTTAAAAAAACAATTCGTAAATTTAATGGATTAGGGGGATGATATAAAAGTCAGAAAGTTATAATCGTGGAAGACAATGAACTTTATTAAAGAATTTTATTAAAATTATTCCGCGTTCTTGTAGAAACGAGAGGCTGTGAAATCGTCAAAATGTGTAATGTCCTTATGGCATTAGATTTGGCGCGTTCACCAAAAGTTATCTCTTATTGTATCTGATTTAGCTTTTTCAATCAAAGAGCTAAGCTGGAGTTTACGCTAATTTTTTTACTGGGACAGCTATTTCTTCCTAATTTATAATAATGAAAATAATTTTATCAGAATCTTTCAATAAAGTATTTTTTTGTTTTCTGTAAATTTTAAAAATATTTATCTTACTATATTATATAAAAAATAAAAAACAGTACGTGTAACTAAAAAACAACACGTTGGTATTTTTTGTACTGTAATACCATAATAATATTTATGATAATAAAACTAAAATTATAATAAAAACAATAAAATAATTCTAATTTAATACATTTTAGCATTAAATTGTATAATATAAAAACACAAATAAAATAATTGACAAACTTAAGATAAATATGTAACGGGTATATTGTAAATGTAATATAATATAAAAATAGCAATTAAAATAAAATTATTAATTAAAGTTTTGTATTATATTTTTTATTATAAGAAGATAAATATACTTTATCTATAGATGACGTAATGTTTTCTATTTAGAGGGGGCGGTAAAGAAAATTTATTTTATTAAACATTGTCAATAGGTGGTTATGATGAAAATATTTAAGCATTGTATAGTATGTGTGGTTGCAGTCGCTATTTTCTTTTCACAGGTTTTAGGAGCCAATGCCGATTCTTTAAATGGTAGATTTCAAAATGCTGGTTTCATTTCTGTAATGACACAGGAAAATAGAGTTATTAAAGCTGTTGATATGATTATTAGCCAATTTGGAGGACAAGGGGCTGAGAAAAATGTCCAAAAAGTCGCGGGTTTAATGGGGATGGAGGCAGCGATTTTTGGTTTAATCGCATATCTTGTATATTTCTTTACTAGAAAGCCACCGAGTCCCGGAAGAACGACAGGTGGAAGAACATTCGATGCTTTTGCTTATAGTGCATGGGCTTTGAATTAAAAGATATTTTACTTGATGAACTTTGAATTATTCTGTTGTTGAATATTTTATATAAATAAACCGTGATATTTAATCACGGTTTATTTATATTTTACTCTTAATGATATTGATAAGTTTATCCTTAAGATATTGTTTGGGGGATGGCAGTATATGGCACATTAAATTTAACTAAACAGCTATTTTAAAGACTACTTAAATTTTTTCCTCTTTAAAATACGCATTTGAGCTAAGTTTGTGGCTGATATTTTTTTATGATGAAAACGCGAATGCATTAATTGAGATATCCATAAACTTTGCATATTAACTCAAAAAATATACGGTAATACAATCTTACGACTATTTGTGGGTTTCATTTTTATGAAATGAAAAAGCATAGTGATGAGTATTACAAATGTTTGCGTAAAAAGCTTTTATTGGAAGCTTTTAGTCTCTTTGTGGTTTACAATTTTTTTTATCATTTTATCTTAAGCAAAGAGAATGTAGATTCATTTCTACTTTGTTTAAGAAGGGTGGAAGTTATACTAATGTCAAAAAAAGTCATGATCGTGGAAGATAATGAGCTTAATATGAAGCTATTCCGTGATCTCGTAGAAGCGAGTGGCTATGAAACCATTGAAACGCGGAATGGTCTTATGGCATTAGATTTGGCGCGTTCATCAATGCCATCTCTTATCCTTGTGGATATCCAGTTGCCAGAGGTCTCTGGAATAGATGTTATTAAACAATTAAAAGAAGATGAAGAACTAAGATCGATTCCCGTTGTTGCTGTAACAGCCTTTGCTATGAAAGGGGATGAAGAACGAATTCGTGCAAGTGGATGTGAAGAATATATGTCAAAACCTATTTCTGTCCCGCATTTTATCACAATGGTAAAGCATTTCTTGGACTGAATCTTGTTAAGTAATGATAGAAAAAGACATTGAAAAGCTTATGAGATAACTAAAAGTTATGTTACAGATATTTTTGTATTCTAGCACGTGGATACGTCTATTAGAGAAATACAAGTTTTTAAAAATTGAAACTGAGGTTTTGAATTTTTTGATCTATTTTTTAGCTCTTGTCTAAGGAGAATCGGTTGTTTTGCATTCTTGTTTTCTTCTAACAGATATAAATTTGTCTCTACGAAAGGTCTGTTTTAGCAGTTAAAAAAAGCCCCGTTTTTGTCCGAGGCTTTATGCATTGTACAAAAAATGAAATTAACGCTTTGAGAATTGGAAAGAACGACGTGCTTTTGCTTTACCGTATTTTTTACGTTCAACAACACGGCTATCACGGGTAAGAAAACCACCTTTTTTCAAGATTGAGCGAAGTTCTGGTTCGTAATAGGTTAAAGCTTTGGAAATGCCATGGCGCACTGCACCAGCTTGTCCGGAAAGACCACCACCTGCAACGGTTGCAATAATATCAAATTGGGTATCCCTGTTTGTTGCAACAATTGGTTGACGAAGAATCATTCTAAGAACAGGACGAGCAAAATATTTGTCAAATTCCTTATTGTTGATCGTGATTTTTCCAGAACCTGGTTTAATCCATACGCGTGCAACAGCGTCTTTACGCTTTCCTGTTGCATAAGCACGTCCTTGTGAATCAAGCTTTTGCACGTGGACAGGAACAACATTTTCATGTGTTTCTGTAATACTTGTTACTATGCTAAGCTCAGAAAGAGAATTAATTTCAGCCATAATCAAGCAATCCTTTTGTTTTTGCGGTTTAAAGCACCAACGTCAAGAGATTCAGGCTGTTGTGCTTCATGTGGATGTTGGCTTCCAGCGTAAACACGTAGATTCTTCAATTGACGGCGACCAAGAGGACCACGAGGAATCATGCGCTCTACCGCTTTTTCAATAACGCGTTCGGGAAAACGCCCCTCAAGAAGTTGACGTGCTGTACGTTGTTTGATTCCACCAATATAGCCGGTATGCCAATAATATTTTTTATCCGTATATTTTTTGCCAGTGAGAGCTATTTTATTTGCATTAATGACAATAACGTTGTCACCATCATCAACATGTGGAGTAAATGTAGCTTTATGTTTGCCACGTAAGCGGTTAGCAACAAATGTGGCAAGACGACCTAAAACAAGGTTTTCTGCGTCAATAATAACCCATTTTTTCACCACTTCAGTTGGCTTTTGTGAAAAAGTTGCCATAGAAGTATCCTTTATTAGAACCCTTTTAATATAAGGGAATTTTTACTGTTTTGCGTTGAAAATTGTTACCATAGCGAAATATTTAACGCATACACCTTGCTCTGATATAATGTCTTTTGATTGACGTCAAGAGAAAATAAAAACTTTATAAAACAATATGTTATGAGAATGGTATTATAATACCTCATTAAAAGAAGTTTGTGTACCATTTAAACTTAAAATGAATGTTGCAAAAGACTATTTTATCTTTACCGCATGATTGTATTTTATCTTTCTTCATTATAGAATGAGCAATAATGCAGTGGTCTCGTTATTTTCTCAATGTTGAATCTTCTGCTTGTGGTCAAGCTTGGTTAGATGCCCTTGATGTTCAAGGGATAAATAATGCGCGCGCTATTTCTCAAAAATTTGGTTTTCCAGATCAGTTAGCTCGAGTACTTTCAGCAAGAGATGTGGATGAAGCTGAGGCTGTTGCTTTTATTAATCCAACATTACGTACGCTTATGCCTGATCCAGAAAGTTTTAGGGATATGCAATGCGCTGCAGAGCGTATTGTTAAGGCTCTTCTCAATCAAGAACAGGTTGCTGTTTTTGGTGATTATGATGTTGATGGTGCTTGTTCTTCAGCACTCATAGCGCGTTTTTTTCGTTATTTTGGTATTGAAGTCAAAATTTATATTCCTGATCGTATTGTTGAAGGCTATGGTCCGAATGAACAAGCAATGAGGATGCTTGTGCAAGAAGGTGCTCGGTTAATTATCACTGTTGATTGTGGCGCAAACAGTCCAGATGCGGTAAAAGCAGCGAGGCTTGCTGGTGCTGATGTTGTGATTTTAGATCATCATCAAATGTCAGAGATTCATCAAGAAGCCGTTGCTCTTGTCAATCCTAATCGTCCTGATGATTTTTCTAAACAGGGGCATTTATGTGCAGCGGGCGTTGTTTTTGTTACGTTAGCTTGGGTTCATCATTTGCTGCGGAAAAAACAATTCCAAGGGCAGCTGCCTGATCTTTTAAGTATGCTTGATCTTGTTGCATTGGCAACCATATGTGATGTCGTTCCATTACAGGGGGTTAACCGTGCTTTTGTGATAAAAGGGCTTCAAGTTGCTCGTTCTATGCATAATCCAGGAATAACAGCTTTAACAAAGGTTGCACGAATAGGGGAGCCGCTTAATAGTTTTCATTTTGGTTTTTTGTTAGGTCCTAGAATTAATGCAGGAGGGCGCATTGGTGATCAAGCTTTGGGAGCACGTTTGCTTAGCTGTGAGAATAAAGATGAAGCGGACAGAATAGCAGAACAATTAGATCGGCTTAATCAAGAACGCCAAGAAATGGAGAACATTCAATTAACACAAGCGGAATCTTATATTGCTTCTCTTTATCAAGATCAAGAAATACCCTTGTCACTTGTAATTTCTCATAAAGAATGGCATCCGGGAATTATTGGTATTCTTGCTTCCCGTCTCAAAGAGCGTTTTTTTTGTCCTGTTTTTGCTATTGCTTTAAAAGAAGATGGAAATGGCGTAGGGTCGGGACGTTCAATTAATGGTATAGATTTAGGAGCACTCGTTCGTGAAGCTGTTACATTAAATTTATTAGAAAAAGGAGGGGGACATAGTATGGCAGCAGGAATTACAATTCAATCAACAAAAATTGAAATCTTTCGAAAATGGCTAGAAGAAAAAGTTTCTTTAAGGGTTTCTGAGTTGCATGCTAAAAAGTCTCTTAGTATAGATGGTTCTCTTTCTGCTTCTGGTGTTAATGAAGCGCTGTTTGAGTTGCTTGAAAAAGCAGGGCCATTTGGGACAGGGAATGCAACACCTGTTTTTGTTCTTCCCTCTCATCGATTGGTGAATCTATCTGAAGTTGGTAAAGGACATCTTCGCCTCATTGTATCTAATGTTGAAGGAAAAAAACTGCAAGGAATAGCTTTTCGTTCTGTAGGGACATCTCTTGGTGATTTTCTTTTTGAAAATATTGGTGAAATGATTCATTTAGCTGGTCATCTTAGTTTGAATTATTGGAATGGAACGACCAATCCGCAACTGCGTGTGATTGACGCAGCCGCAGTGGTTTGAAAGGGATATTTTTTACATTAGATGTCTAGATTAGAAGCAAAAGTAGAATTTTCTTGTATGAAACGAAATCGTGCTTCTGGTTTTGTTCCCATGAGACTTTCTACAGTCTTTTTCGTTTCTTGCATTTCCACGGGATCAATAGAAACACGAAGCAATGTACGTTTTTGAGGATGCATAGTCGTTTCTTTAAGTTGTTCCGCGCGCATTTCACCCAGCCCTTTAAAACGCCCGATTTCGACTTTAGCTTTTCCAGTAAATTCAGTTTTGAGTAATTCATCCTTGTGAATGTCGTCACGAGCATAAGCAACTTTTCCTCCTTGCGATATTCTATAAAGGGGAGGGACGGCGAGATATAAATGTCCCTGATGAATAAGGTCAGGCATTTCTTGAAAGAAGAAGGTAATGAGCAGTGACGCAATATGAGCACCATCAACATCAGCATCTGTCATGATGATAATACGTTCATATCTGAGATCTTTTTCACGATACTTGGAGCGTGTTCCACATCCAAGAGCAAGGATAAGATCGCTAATTGTTTGGCTTGAGTTCATTTTTTCATGTGCAGCACTGGCGACATTTAAGATTTTACCACGAAGAGGTAAAATTGCTTGGTTTGCTCTATTTCTTGCTTGTTTAGCAGATCCTCCTGCAGAATCCCCTTCAACAATGAATAGTTCAGCACCCACAGCATGGTTCTGGCTACAATCTGCAAGTTTACCGGGCAGACGTAATTTACGGACAGCAGTTTTTCGACTTATTTCTCTATCTTGGCGTCGTTTAACACGTTCTTCAGCACGTTCAATAACCCAATCGAGAAGTTTTGTTGCTTCTTGCGGGGAATTTGCTAACCAATGATCAAAAGGATCGCGGATTGCATTCTCAACGATACGCTGTGCTTCAATGGTTGCTAATCGATCTTTTGTTTGTCCAACAAATTCAGGGTTACTGATAAAGACTGAAAGTATTGCGGCTGTTGAAATCATAATATCGTCAGACGTAATAATTGTTGCGCGCTTGTTTCCTATTAACTCAGCGTAGGATTTCAATCCACGCAAAAGAGCTTGACGTAATCCTATTTCGTGTGTTCCGCCTTCTCCTGTAGGAATCGTATTGCAGTAAGATTGCACACAAGAATCACCACCATGCCAAGCAATAGCCCATTCAACGGAGCCATGGCCATTATTTTGTTGTGTTTTGCCAGAAAAAATTTCTGATGTTACTCGATATTCATCTTTTAGTGACGAGAGTAAATAGTCTTTAAGCCCATTAGGGAAATGAAAAACAGCTTTTTCAGGAATATTTTTTGCGCCTTCAAGTATGACGGGATCACAAGTCCAGCGAATTTTTACGCCACCAAAAAGATAAGCTTTGGAGCATGCCATCTTATAGATTTTTTCTGGCTCAAAAGCTGCTTTTTCACCAAAAATTTCACGATCAGGATGAAAACGAACGCGCGTACCACGACGATTATAAACATCTCCTAGATCTTCCAATCCAGATTGAGGAATACCGCGTGAGAAACGTTGGCGGTAAAGTTTTCGTTCTCGTGCAACTTCAACTTCCATATCATCAGAAAGAGCATTGACAACAGAAATTCCTACTCCATGAAGCCCACCCGCAGTTTGATAAGCCTTTCCATCAAATTTTCCCCCTGAGTGGAGTTGTGTCATAATAACTTCAAGAGTAGATTTCTCAGGCATTTGAGGATGATTTTCGACAGGAATACCACGTCCATTATCTGTAACGGTTATATAACCATTCCTATCTAATGAGACCTCAATAAAATCTGCATAACCCGCAACAGCTTCATCCATCGCGTTATCAATAATTTCGGCAAATAAATGATGAAGCGCTTTACTGTCTGTTCCACCAATATACATTCCAGGGCGTAAACGTACGGGCTCTAAACCCTCAAGCACTCGAATAGAGAGGGCATTATAGTCATCTTCTTGCGTATCTTTTGCACTTTTTTTTGAAATCATCGCTTTTGATTTCATTGGAGACTGCAGAGTGTTTTCTTTTGTATTTACCCGAGATTGGGCTTTATTTAAAACACTAAAAAGATCCTTTTTGTTATCGCTCATAGCGTTTAACTATCTACCTCATAAAATAAAATATTTATTAAAGTAATTTTATGCCTGTTTTTTATTTAAAAATCAATGCACTTAGGAAACATCAATTGTTGGACCGAAAATTTGTTCAAAGGCGTGTTTGAGAGCAATATCAATATCATGCATTGTTACAGGGTAACCTAGATCAAGAAAGCTTGTTACACCGTGGTTTGTAATTCCACAAGGAACAATTCCTGAATAATGGGCTAAATTAGGATTAACATTGATAGAAACTCCATGAAAACTTATCCATTTGCGCACTCGAATGCCAATAGCTGCAATTTTATCTTCGGAAGAAAGATCATTTTGTTTTGATGGGCAATGAGACTGTTTAACCCAGACACCAACGCGATCTTCTCTGCGTTCGCCTTTAATATTAAAGTTTGCAAGCATCTGTATGATCCATTCTTCTAATGCACTAATGAAAGCACGAATGTCTTGTTTTCGGCGTTTAAGATCAAGCATGATATAAGCAATACGCTGTCCTGGACCGTGATATGTAAATTCACCTCCACGTCCTGCTTCATAAACAGGGAATAAATTAGGCGCCAAAAGATCTTTTTTATTTGCACTCGTCCCTGCTGTATAAAGGGAAGGGTGTTCAAGAAGCCAAACTTGTTCATGCGCGGTTTTTGCAAGAATTTTTTCTACACGTTCTTGCATATAACGCAGAGCTTCAGGATACTCAACTAGATGATTACTTATCTTCCATTCAACGGGTGGATTTCCTAGAATTGCATTAAAATGATGTGATAAGTGATTACGATCCGTATGTTTTAATTCAAATGTCATTGGTAATATTTATCTTGATGTTTGAGTTTGTATTGTAATCAGAAAAATAAAAAAAGAACAGGATTAAGAGATAGTTTATAAGAAGTGCAATGAATTTTATTAAAAAAATCATTATGCTCGTTTTACCATCTTCCTGTTGCACCGCCACCACCTGATGATCCACCACCACCTCTGAATCCTCCTCCCCCTGAAGGTCCGCCAAAGATTCTACCAGAACCTCTACCGCTCGCATTTAAGTTTAAAAACCAAGGTGTGAAGACAATACCCAGCCAAAGATACTTTCGTGGACCTATTTTTTTACCAAAAATCATAGCAAGAATGGGCAAACCAACGACTATAAAGAGAATGAGAAACGTGATTGTATTTATAATCATTTCTTCTTTTTCAGCTTGTTTGCGTTGTTCTTCAACAGCTTTAGCTTTTTGATTGATTCGAAAAGAAAAATCAGCATCACTTTGTGTGATCACTTTGATAATTGCGTGAACGGATTCGACAATTCCTTTTTGATAATTTCCTTCACGAAAATTAGGAATCATGAAGCTATTAATAATGACAGAGGAAATGGCATCTGTTAGTTCTCCTTCCAGACCGTAGCCTACCTCAATACGTGCTTTGCGTTCATTTGGTGCAATGACGATTAATATGCCGTTATTGATTTGTTTTTGACCTAATCTCCATGTACGAAAAAGAGAATTGCTGTATGTTTCTATATCATTGCCCGAAAGAGTAGGGAGCGTCACAAGAACGATTTGATCTCCTGTTTTCTCTTCGAGTGTAGCTAGCTTTTCCGTTAAATTTCTTTGTGTTGCATGATCAAGTAAATGAGCCATATCGTTGATATGGCCGGTTAAGGGAGGAAACTTAGTGTGTGCGTAAGTGACATTCCCCAATGCAATGATCAAATATAGAATACTCAAAGGAACCCATAAACGTAGAAAAGTACGACGTTGTATAGAGTGTTGAAATATTTTCATTAATTAAAATTAACCTTTGGTGTTTGTTGGCTATCAGTATCGATGGTAAAAGTAGGCATAGGTTTAGCATCACGAAACCATAGCTTTGCCCAAATCATCGTCGGCATTGTTTTGAGTGCAGTATTGTAGGCACGTACTGTTTCAATATAATCGCGGCGTGCAACGGAAATTCGGTTTTCTGTTCCTTCTAATTGTGATTGAAGAGCAAGAAAGTTCTGGTTTGCTTTAAGATCCGGATAGTTTTCGACAACAGCCATAAGCCGCGAAAGTGCACTTGATAAATTTGCTTGATTTTTGAGATATTGCTGCATCACTTCTGGATTATTCAACATATCTGCATTAATGTTGACTTGCGTTGCTTTTGCACGTGCTTCAATTACATTTGTGAAAACGCTTTGTTCATGAGCTGCGTAAGCTTTAACTGTTTCTACAAGATTGGGGATGAGATCTGTACGACGTTGATATTGATTGAGCACTTCACTCCATGCTGCGTGTGCTTTTTCTTCATTTGTTGGTATCGTATTAAATCCGCACCCACTTAAAAATGGGACTAACCATGCCAAAAAAATCACGATTGAAAATTGTTTTAATATTTTAAACATTGAAGAAGTTTGTACGTTTAACATAAAGATGCCTCCACAGATATTTTATGTAATATATAGGGTTTATCTTTTTGGTGGAAAGTATTTTAAATTTTATAAACAGGTATATTTATCAATAAACCGACATCTCTATGCATTTTAGGCACGCTTAAGTGATTTGTTGATATTAAAATAATAATGGTAATATAGAGATCATCTTATAAAAGATCAATGATATTCATATCAATTATTATTACAGAAAATTATATATTTTTGTAGTATTTTTTGTGTTTCACAACGTGCAGATAACAATTGAAAAAGGGAAAAATTTAAGCATCAATCTTATGGAAAGATAGAAGGTAGGGCAGTTCTTATTTTCCCTCCTTTAGAAGTTATGCTTAATACATCGGATAAAAAAGGGTTTTTAATTATGTATGGTAGTAATTGTGAAAGAGGGGAAAATCCTGTGATAGAAAGTGTTCAACGGCAAAGTGAAAAGTTTGATGGATTGGCTAATGATTATGATCGTTATCGTCCTCGCTATCCTCTCACTTTATTTAAAACCATGCTCCATCCTTTTAAGAACAAAAAGCATTTGTCCATTGTGGATGTGGGGGCTGGGACAGGTATCGCATTAGAGGGAATTGTTAAATTTTTAGGAAATGAGCACCAATATCATGCTATCGATGTATCGGCAGATATGATTAAGAAGGGGCGAAGAAAATTTCCTACGGTGCAGTGGTATCAGGGCCGTGCCGAAGACCTATTGCCTCAAATTGGTGAGGTCGATTTTGTCATTGCAGCGCAAGCGTTTCAGTGGACGGATCGTCCTAAGTTGCTTTGTTCTGTTTCAGATCAACTTCGAGTCAATGGTGTCATGGCTGTTATTCAAAATAATCGTGATTTCAAGCATAGTGAATTTCTAGAGGCTTATGAGACATTGTTAGAGAAAATGAGTCCGAACTATTCTCGGTATTATCGTAATTTTGATTTTTTACAGGAAATGAGTGATGGCTTTGGGGTAGATCCAGAAAAGATTTTTTTCCATACGCACAATTGGATGATGATGATCCCATCTGAAGCTTTTATTGGAATGAGCCGCTCTTCAACGCAAGCGCAACGCGCTATTGCTTGCTATGGGGAAGAATATTTGCGGCAATTGGTTGCATTGATAAAGAAATATGAAGTGCAAGGTAATTTGGAGCTTTTGTATCGAAGTGAGCTCTATATGTATGCAGGATAATCCGATATCGATGATTACTTTTGCTCTTTTAGCACATCAGAGTAGGCGGTATTCAGGAGATTAACGCATTATTAAGGCAGATTTTGAGGAGGGAGAGTTTTTTCTTCTTCAGCATTCAAATTGACATCTTATTACATCTTATTTTTATTTTAAATAACGGGTTAGCTCGAGCCTTGTGTGGTTTTATTGAAGATGTGCTTTTCAGGTTTCAATATGGCGCTTTAAATACAATTTTAGAAGTGGCAAAGAAGTGGTAAATAAGCTTAATTTCTTCTATGTTGTGATGTGTAAATAAGTTTTTTAATTTTCTATAGAGTTTAATTTTTGCAATCATGATAGATTGTGGCAGCTATCTATCTAAGATTTTTATAAGTTTAGTAGGAATAGCTTAATGATATATCCATATGATAAATTCATTGAGTCCTCCCTTTACGCTTCATACACAAGAATAAGCCTGCACCATCACACACTTTATCATCTCCCAATGTTGCGACAGCCTTTGAGACGGTTCATAAGAGGAGTTTTTAGTTCTTTTTTGTACAGTCTTATCCATACGCCAATCTCGCTTATGACGTGCAAGCGAATGGTTTTGACTGATTCAACGTACACGGATTTAGAATGGGAGAATCTTAAGATGTTCGGCTTTCTCATTCAATATGAATAATGCTAGATTATGATTATAAATTAATGCGTTATCTATTTTTGAAATCCATGACCTTGGTTGTGCTTGTCAATATTTCATTTTCATTTATCGTCAACTATTCTACTTTTGGATAATGGCTCCATTGTAAGGAATGCCTTTAAGAAAGCATTCTTGTTTTAAAGAGTCGTTATAGTTTTTTTGTTTTATAGGAGGATCAATAATGCTAAACATTATACTTTGATTAAAAAAGAAAGTAAATTATGACTATTATACTAAAACCGAGCGAGGTGACGCTTAGTGAACTTGAAGCTATTTATTTTAATGGTGAAGTGAGTAAACTTCATAATGACACGCATTTAGCTATCGAGAAAGGGGCTCAGCGCATTGCTGAAATTGCTGCTGGAAGTGAGCCTGTGTACGGTATTAATACTGGTTTTGGGAAGTTGGCTTCTATTAAAATTGATGCGGACGATGTCGCTGTTTTACAGAGAAATCTTATTTTGTCCCATTGTTGTGGGGTAGGAGAGCCTTTAGCTGAAAATATTGTGCGTTTGATAATGAGCTTAAAGCTTATCTCTTTAGGAAGAGGGGCTTCAGGAGTTCGTCTAGAATTGGTAAATTTGCTGGAAAATATGCTTGCAAAGGGTGTCATTCCTATCATTCCTGAAAAAGGGTCTGTTGGTGCTTCAGGTGATCTAGCTCCACTTGCTCACATGGCGGCTGTTATGATGGGAGAAGGAGAAGCATTTTTTCAAAATATTCGTATGAGTGGAGCGGTTGCATTAGAGAAAGCGGGATTGTCCCCTATTATTTTAGAGGCAAAGGAAGGTCTAGCTCTTATTAATGGGACGCAAACATCAACAGCTCTTGCACTTGCCGGTCTTTTTCGAGCTTATCGGGCATTGTGTGGTGGATTGCTGGCAGGAGCTTTGACGACAGATGCCATTATGGGATCAACGGCGCCATTTCATCCTGATATCCATATTTTACGAGGACATCATGGGCAGATTGCTGTATCGAAAACATTAGAAAAGCTTGTAGAGGATTCAGAAATTCGTGCAGCACATTTACGTGGTGATGAGCGTGTACAAGATCCTTATTGTATACGTTGCCAGCCACAGGTCATGGGGGCATGTTTTGATATTTTGCTAGCAGCAGCAAAAACACTGATTATTGAAGCAAATGCTGTTACAGATAATCCATTGATTTTAAGGAATGGTGAAGTTGTATCAGGTGGGAATTTTCATGCTGAGCCTGTAGCGTTTGCTGCTGATCAGATTGCTCTTGCTTTATGTGAAATAGGATCTATTTCTCAACGGCGTATTGCTTTGATGGTTGATCCAGCAGTTTCTTATGGACTTCCAGCTTTTTTAGCGTATAATGCAGGTCTTAATTCAGGTTTTATGATTGCTGAAGTAACAGCAGCAGCTTTAATGTCTGAAAATAAGCAAATGGCTCATCCTGCTTCCGTTGATTCAACACCAACTTCAGCTAATCAAGAAGATCATGTTTCAATGGCTTGCCATGGAGCTCGTCGGTTATTGGTAATGAGCGAAAATCTTTTTACACTTATTGGCATTGAAACGCTTGTTGCAGCACAGGGAATTGAATATCGTGCACCTTTAAAAACAAGTGCTTTTTTGCAATCTGTTATGGAATGTTTACGCAGAAATGTTGCTTCTCTTAAGGAAGATCGCTATCTGGCTCCAGATCTTCATCAAGCACATATACTTGTGCGTGAAGGGCACTTATTATCTATTTTACCAGAAACAATTTTTCCTTCACTAGAACCCAAATAATATTTATTTTTGAGTTCAAAAGAGAAGGAGAGACCTAATTATGAGATTTCTTTATACAAAAATTGGAGAGATGATGAATATATCTTTATAATAATTAATAAATATTTTTCCATTTATTGGCTGTTATGTATTGTGTTTATTCACAATTATCTCTTTAATACGCTTATCTTTTGATATAAACTAATTTAGATAAGTTTATGAATGAGTGTATTATATTTATTATTACTTACTAAAATTAATATTTCTATTGAGTATTTCTCTTTTTAAAAGATAGTTTATAATTTTTGTACTTTTAAATCACGAGAAAGGGAAAATAAATGTCTAAAAATCGTCTATTATGTATTTTAATGGCAATCATTGTTTGTTTTTCGCAAATTGTGGAGGCTCACGCGAATTTTTGGAGAGGAAGATCTCAACAGGGTGGTTTTATTGCTATATGGGTACAGGAGAAAGATATTTTTGTTCAGGTAACAAGAGGAGCTATCATGAATGTTTCAGATCAAAGAAGTGGAAATAATAGTCGCTCTCTTGTTGGACCAAAGGTTGAAAAGATGATATTTGCCGCAGTTGCTCTTTTGCTTGGAAAGCTTGTATTTAAAGCGGCTGGAGTTTTTAAAAGATGGGCTGGGGCTAAAATTTCTCACGCCTTTGAGGAATGGCGAGATTCACTTTATCATTGATTAAGCTATATCAATTGGTTTTAAAAATGAGTGCACGTGGTGTTGAATGCAATTTATGATGATGTGACAAACTAAAAAGTATAGAAGGTTTATACGGTATTAATAGAAAGTTTAACGCATGTTTCTCTTGAATACGATGATATCAATTTAAGGTTTTTATTTATAGCCTTGAAAAACACATATGATGAATGGAAGCTTATGCCTCTCATGTAAAACAGTGTTGTTTTTTGCGTACACGGGTTTGTTTTAAGAAAATATTTCCTCAATACTTAAGCTTACATGTCAGGGTTGCATCCGTGACTGGTATAATCTAAAAACTCTCGTGAAAAGTATAAGATTAATAGTGCATCATTATTTTTTATGTTACGAAGATACGAGTTGATACTATCAGATAATCTATTTTCCGAGTTTCGACAGCTTTTTGTACTTGAGACAGTTTATTAAAAGGCATTTTTATTTCTTTCTTTATGTGTTTTTTATTCACACGTCAATCTCGCTTAGAATGTGTAAACGAAAAGTTTTGATTGCTTCAATATGAACAGGTTTGGAAAAGAGAAAATCTTATGATATTGAGGAGCCAATTCAATATATAAAACAATAAATTATCCTTATGAATAAAAATGTTTACATTATCTTGCATTCAATCCCACATTTTCTGCAGAAAAATAGAAAATATAAAAATGAGTTAAATGACAATTATAAAAAATTTTATTATCACGTAATTTCAATAAAATGATACAAAACTTAGGCTATAAAAAGCTGAATCATTCGCAATAAAAGTATTTTTCATTGCCTAGGATAAAGCACCTGGAAGGCTATTGTTGAATGCTTTTAAAGTATATCTTCGAAAGAGAAACATGAGGCTTTATTTATCATAAAGCTGTTATTGTGGTGTGGATTTTCGTCAACATTTCAATAAAGAAGGAAAGTAATGGCACGAAATGAACTGAAACGAGGTATGAGTAAGCGCCAAGTTATTTTTTTAGCTCTTGGCTCTGCTATTGGAACAGGTCTTTTTTATGGGTCTGCACAGGCAATTAAGCTTGCGGGTCCAAGTGTTTTGATTGCCTATTGTATTGCTGGTTTAGCTATTTTTATGGTTATGCGGGCTTTAGGAGAGATGATTATTCATAATCCATTGCCTGGTTCTTTTGCACGTTATGCAGCAAATTACATATCGCCATTAGCAGGTTTTTTAACGGGATGGACATATGTATTTGAAATGATTCTTGTTGGTTTGGCTGATATTACAGCTTTTGCGACTTATATGGGTTTTTGGTATCCTGATGTTGCTCCTTGGGTATGGGCATTTAGTATTACGTTAATTATCACGGGTATTAATTTAGCTGCCGTAGAAGTATATGGTGAACTAGAGTTTTGGCTGTCTTCTATTAAAGTTATTGCTATCATTGCAATGATTATTTTAGGAATAGTAATTATTTTTTGTGGTTGGGGTGAAAGTGCAGTTTCTTCTACTGTTACTGTTCATAATTTATGGAAGAATGGTGGTATTTTTCCTAATGGTTGGTTTGGTTTTTTAGCTTGCTTTAGTGTTGTTGTCTTTGCTTTTGGTGGTATAGAAATCATTGGGATGGCAGTCATGGAAGTTCAAAACCCTCATCAAACAATTTCAAAGGCAATTAATTCTACTCCAGTTCGTATTTTGCTTTTTTATATCATGACGTTAGCTATTTTAATGTCACTTTATCCTTGGAATGAGATTGGTCTTATGGACAGCCCTTTTGTATCCATTTTTGAAAATCTTGGGATTTCATATGCGGCAAATATCTTAAATATTGTTGTTGTTACAGCGGCTATTTCTGCAATGAATAGTGGAATGTATGGTGCTTGTCGCATGATACATGGTTTATCGCAGGAAGGTTATGCTTTAAAGAAGTTTCAATATTTATCAAAAAATGGTATACCAATTTTTGTTATTTTGATGATCTTCGGTATTTTTCTTCTTGGTGCTGTCCTTAATTATTTTTACCATGAAAAGCTTTTTTTTCTTATTGCTGCAATGGCAACATTCGCGACAGTTTTTGTGTGGATGATGATTCTACTTTCACAAGTTTTTATGCGAATTAAGATGCCTAAAGAAGCACAGAATAGTTTAAAATTTCCAATTCCATTTTGGCCAATAGGATCGATTTTTTCTATTTTATTTATGGTTTTTATTTTTATTCTCTTATGGTATTTTGATGAGACACGACCAGTTTTAATTATAGGTTTTAGTTGGATTGCTTGGCTTGTTATTTGTTTTTATGCACTTAAACTTTATAATTTTAAGCAAAAGAAACTGCAATAAAATGTAAATAGAGATTAAACTCAAAACAAATAGCTGATGTTATCAGGAGAAGAGTTGTTTGATTGTTATTCTCTAAAGATTAGTATAATCTAGATTGAAGAAAATCTGCTCGTTATTATTTTACTTTGGGAGTTTTTGTGAGCCATTGCTTATGGTAATGACCAAATCATATAAATATTAGGCGTTTTTTGATGGTGAGCTCTGCAATCAATATAAGTCTTTCATGTTAAAATGCCTAACAACGCAAATGGATTTTACTAGAGACAAGATTATAGGCAGATATCTTTTTTCAAACGCATTAATGGATTTCTGTTTTACAAGATAAGTTATTGTAAGAATTATTTTTATTGTTTTATAAGCTCTTTAAAAAATTGGTTGTTTAAATTTTGTTGTTTAAGGAACTACTATTGCTTTTAGAAGCGAAGATAAAGTTCTTGATGTATTCTCTTGAAAAAAAGGGTTGGAGTCTTCTGTGTCCTTTAAAAGGATATTTTGGTTGTTATGGGGTAAAGGGGAGAAGTTTTTTATTTCTATTATTTTTTTCTCAAAGAGGATTGGCGTTGGTAGAAAATAGTGGATAATAAAGTCATTGGAGGCATTGTATCATTGTGTTTGCAAAAACTTCAATAAAGAGCAGCAAGGTATCACAATAAAATTTCATAGAAGAGTAAATTAAGAAGAGTAAATTAAAGAGAACAATGAACGTGTGATAGTTTTACGATTCTTGTTGTTATTGCGAGCAAAAGAGCAAGGATCAAACTTATTTTTTATAAAATTGATACGGGAGTAATTTTTATCACAAGTGGAGAAGGACAAAATGCACTCCGCAACTGTATTGTGGTGCAAAATTATTCAATATTATTATAAAAGGTGCTCAAGAACACTACGATCAGCAAAAAAATCATCGGAAAGTGGCTTTTTACACGAGAAATCTTCCAATAGCTCTGAAACGCATATCACAACGATTTCCTCTATCCTTGAGGCAACGGGCAAAATTGATACGGATTTACACGGAGATGCTATGATTATTGTTTCTCATCTGATTTCCGGTCAAGATATCAATGTAATGGGAGAAAGTGTGACGATTGTTGGCATGATAGACCATCATAGCAGCCATTTACAGACGCATGCAACAGGTTTTGATGTGGGTTCAGGCAAAAATTTTGTTTCGATATACGGGAGCGAAACAAAGACAAAAAATAAAGAGAGTTTTGAACATCAAGGCTCTTCTCTCAATGTTAACTGTAATATCAACATTACGCTCAAGAAAAAAGATGTGAGCGTAGTAGACTCTGATCTTGCAGGGGAGGGTATTAACCTTTCGGCAGCGCATGATGTCAATGTGTTTGTGGGTCACAATAATCATAGTTCGAGTACACAGGAAGAGCGCACAGGCTTTGGCTTTCAGTTTGAAAAGAGCAACGGTGCTTCTATTGGTGTTTGGGGTTACGAGTGTGAAAGACAATGGCGATCAATAGGAAAATACCTCCGTTCAATCCTATTTCAAAGTGCGCGGAGATGTGCGGATTACTGCTGATCATGATGTAAACATGAAAGCCGACAAATGTTTCGGCAGAGTGTGATGTCAACGTCGATGCTGGCAATAATATCACGCTTTCGGAAAACTATGATATCTCTAAGACACAAGAGATGCCTGAAAAGTCCTTTGCTGGTGTGACAGGATCTGTCAATGTGGGCATTCTTGGTACCATAAAAGATACAAGAGATGTAGCAAAACGTTTTGCTCATGGGGATGTGAAACACAAAATCGGCAATGGTTTGATTGGCGGACTAAATGGCAATAGAGCAGCGATTGTTCGTGCACATAGCTCCAGGTGCCATAACAGTAGGTAAAGGATTGCGTGACTTTAAAAAGCGTGGCATTCACAATATAGCAAAGAAAACAGATATCTATCTTTTTGGAACAGCTGATAAGGCTCTACCGATAGCGAATCCATTATATGTCGTAAATGATGGCGAAAAAGATCATGTCTACCTACAAAATCATTTACTTAACCCCATTGGTATAGGATTTGGTCACAATCCACCTACTTTTTATAAGGTACCCTCGGAGTTCCCTTATGTATTATTTCCACCAGCAATTCCCATGCGAAAGGAGGGGAGAGCGCTAGGCGGGCTATGATCCTAGAATTGTTATAGTCATGCGCCTTATACGTGTGCAAGGTAGTATGGAACGCTTCATATTATGCCAATTTATTCGATTTTAGATAATTTAGGTTTAGGTTATTTATGGAGAAAAAAATGAAACAAAACTTAAAATTATTAAGTGGTCTCATTCTGTTAAAGGTCGCTGGATATAACATCTACAAGCCCCACTAGGAGTTTTGAGTGCTTGGGAGAAGCTTGGAGCAGACTTTACTGAGGTAGGAAAAGCACTGTTAGAATGTGGCATGCCAACCTCGTATGATGTCTTTCCAGAAAATAAAAAGTTAAGCCTCAATGCAGAGGCTTCCATTGATTCTTGCATGATCCAAGCAAAATTCCACTACAAATGGGGAGGACTATATTGGTGTTATACTTAATAAAGATGAAAACCTCCCCATTTGTCGTCCTAGTGCTGTTATCCCGCAACGAAGTGTCAAGAAGCGTTTGAACAGCTCGTTTTGTAAAAAATATAAAACCGCACCTGAATGCCAGCCTTAATTTTTGCTGGTGATGATCAACAATCACTACCTTCATGTTTCTCATGCCTGTGCGGGGGGGGGGACTTAATTCACCATTTCAATGCTATTTATTTATGGGTACTACAACTGTAGGCGCAATAATATAAAAATATCTATTTTTGTTGTAATCAAAATATTGATAATAATTATAGGTATGCTGTTGATAGAATATGATTTTAGTAATAATTTTACCGTATTTTTGATATAACAATAATGGTATAATCTTCGGAAAGGTAAAAATAATAAAGGTTGATAATATCCATCATTGTTTTGGAAATAAAAAAACAGCATGTAAAATAATTTATAGATTGTTTCGTAATATCAAAATTACTCAAGGATAGGAAAATGAAGCATATTTTAAAATTATTAAGCGGGATAACTTTATTTGTTATGGCTGGATGTTACGAAGAGCAGCCTTCTCGAACAGCCGTAGATGCATGGGAAAAGCCCGGCGCAGATCAGCTTGAGATCAAAAAAGCTCTGTTGGAATGCGGAGTGCAGCATTTTGATGGTCGTCTTGATACAGAAACAAGTATGGATGAGAAATTCAATGCTGAGGAGGCAGAGAATGCATGTATGATCCAAGCAGGTTTCCGAGATAAATTGGGAAGGGTGAAGTGGTGTGAGAAATATGAACATCTTCCAATTTGTCAGCCTGATGCAGTTATTCCTCAGCGAAGTGTAGAGAGGCGTTTGAATAGTCCTCATTGTAAAGAGCATAAAGAACAACCTGAATGTCAACCTTAGGTGTTGATGTTTCTGTAATCAATAATTCTCGTGTTCTTTTTCTCGCATGGGGGGCGAGGTTGCTTTTTTAATGTACTAGCCATATTGCATGCGAAAAAATACTAGCAAGCTTTTCAGCCTTTCTATCGTAAATATTGAAGGAGGGGAAATGAAAAATATTGAAATTATTGAGTGTTATAATTTTATTAAGCGCTGCTGGATGTGTTAGCAAATCTCCCCCAATCGATCTTGGCATTATGAGAAAAGTCCAATGTCAATAAATCTACGATCTCACAAGCACTGTTCAAATGTGGCAGGCAGCCGATCTACGCTTTTCCTGAAAATATGGATTTGTGTGCAAGTGAGTTTGCAGCAATTTATGAATGCATGACTAAAGAAGGTTATCGATACAAATCGTAACATTCAAAGAGAATTTATTTTTTATCAGTATCACAAAGTGATTCATTTTTAGCCAATTTAATGGTAGTAAGGTATCAGCAGGCTATAGATAATGATATTTTTGGTGTAACCAATTAGACGAAAAAGATGTTACGTCTTGATGAATAATAAAAAACGCTAGTAAATAAAAAAAGCTTTGCACAAGTGATTATCAACAGTAGAATATTCATTTTAAAGCAATAATTGAATGAAAATATTAAACGGAAGAAGAGAGAAATACGGCTCTTTTGTCTCCAATATAATTATATTCAGCAGCTACGAGATTAGCAATAGTGTTGTTGTCAGATGATGATAGCGGAGGATAGTGAGTTGTTGTTTAGAGAAATTTATTCAATATAAAGAATGGTAAATAATAGCTTTTCTAAAATATCTTCTTTAACGATAATAAACAGATAGCTTTCATAAAACTGATTTTGATGAAATTTTATTTTGGTGTTTTTTAATTTCAAGATGGTGAGTGTTTTACTGTATTTTAGATTTTATCAAAAGATCTAAAGTATTATACAAGTAATTTTGATATAAAGATCTTTTCATTTTATGATATTTTTTTGAGATAATATATTTATAAAGTATTACATTTATTTATTCAAATTTTTTATTAGATATCTAGCATTTTTAATACAGAAACTGTGTACATTAGCTTATACATTAGTGTGCGATTTTTTATTTTTTTGTTGTAGTTGAAGAAATGATGCTGTTATAGCTTTCATATACTATATCTCATTATGTCGTGTTTTTATTAAAACGTTTTGATTGTTTAGATCTTAAAAATTATTCTCATTTTGTTATATTTTTATTTTTCGGTGGTGAGATAAATTGAATATTATATCTCTTAAAAATTTGCATTTTTTCGCGTTTTTTTGAGATTAGTTTTTTTGCATTTCGTATTGCAGTTCTCAGTGGTTCTTGGGATGTACTCTTTAAAAAGATTGTCATCCTAAATGGTATTTTTAAACTTTTTGTTCTTTCTTTACATAAAATACAAAACATATTATGAAACGCTATAATTTATCAGAAAAAATAAAATAATTTTGTTTGTTTTATTCTTATTGTGCTTAATTCGTGGTTTTATTTTTTGCCAGCATTTTTTGTTTTGTTGAAAAAAAGAAAGTTTTGAAAAACAATGATAACCAAGGTATCTAACAATCACTTGTATTTGTGTGTTTTTACAGCAGCTATTTTTTCTTTTTTATTAAATATAAATATTGAGGCGCATTCTCATGCATTTGTATCACTGTTATGTGACGAAAACAAATTGCCTTATAAATGCAGTGATGGTGTAAAGCATACAATTAGTGATAAAGTATATAAGTTCACGGTACCTGTTAAAGAAAAGAATGGGGAGGGTAGTTCTCTCATGTTGCCTGCTGCTATAGTAGTGCAGGAGCCAAATACAGTTATTCAGGCAATGCGTGTAGAGGTTGAAGCTACTGCGGGTATAGAAGATATTTATGGTGTTTCTGTATCACAAGGGGGAAGAATTGTTTTGAGTGATTCAGCTTTTAAAAATGTGTCAATAGGTCTTAAAGCTGATAGTGGAATGATTGAGGTTAATCGTGGAACAATTGAGGCTTCTCAGATTGCAGCTTATGCAGAGAAGCGAGGAGCATCTGTTACGTTAACGAATACAAAAATTAAAGTGGAAGGTTTGGGTATCGGTCAAGAGAGTGCTCTTTTCGTTAGGGCTGATGCGGGTATTCAGATGAAAAGCGGATTTATTGATGTGAATGATGCTGCTGCGCTTTATGTGGGGAGAGGGGGGAGTGCGACTTTAGATGGTGTTACCATTACTTCAAAATATCAAAAAACAGAAGACAATGAAAATACAAATAAAAAGATTGCACATACAGTTTTCAATGTAAAACATCAGGGCTCTGTTTATTTAAAAAATACTAATATTATTTCTACGGATGTTCATGTTTTAACAGTTGGACAAGATTCTAATACACTGTCCAATAATGGCAGGGAAGGAAATATTTTAATTTCGCGGGTTAATATTGAAGATTCAACAATTAAAGCAATAGGTAACAAACATGGTATGTATTTTGAGAGGGATGGGGAAAATAATGCGTATGAACAGGGGTTTGTCTTTTTGAAAAGGACGATTTTTGAGGTTCCAGATGGGACAGCTGTTCATAGTAATAACAGTCGTAGTTATATTGGAGTAACAGAAGGTACAAAAATTTTTGGTGACTTATTATTAACAGTTGAAAAGGGGGGGGCTGTAGCGATTTTGGCTGATTCTTCTTCATTGATAGGAGGGACTCGTGTTGCCGATAATTCTATTGCTGAGCTTTATTTGACAGGGGGATCAAAATGGTTTTTGACAAAAAGAAGAGAGATAGATTCGCAAGTTGCAAACCGCACAAATTCATTTATTTCATTTGTAAAAATTTCTGATAGTTTTATTGCTTTTGAGACTCCAATGTTTCAGGAGTATCAGACACTTCATATTGGGAAGGGAGAAAAAGAAGTTTATAGTGCGCAAGATAGGGCAGATATTTATCTCAATACACATTTCAGTAGTGAGGGTTTGCTCGATAATAAAAAGACTGATCGGCTTTTGATACATGGCGATGTTTCTGGAAAAACGACAGTTTATGTGCAATTTGTTGCAGGAAATCAGGGGGAGATAGCAACCGGTGAAAATGCTCATAGTATTTCACTTATTCAGGTTTCTGGAAAAGCGGCAGAAGATTCTTTTCAGTTAAATCGTGCTTATATTGCATTAGAGGGGTTGCCTTATCAATATTATCTTCATGCTTATGGTCCAAATTCTACGCTTGGAAATGCACAAATTTCTCAAAGATTGGTTGAAGGAAATGGAGATTTTTGGGATTTTCGCCTTGAAAGTAAGTATATTCAGCCTTCTTTGGGAGTGTCTGTTATCCCTCATTCTGAGTTAAAGGTCAGAGAGGTTGTTCCACAAGTTCCAACCTATCTTTTGTTACCAAATGCTTTGTTTCATATTGGACTCATGGATATCAGTAATCAACAAAAGGAATTGCAAGTTACGCAGTCTATTCCTCGCAAATTATTAAAAGTTGAAGGGAATTTTGCTTTATCTGTCCACGGTTATGGTGGGAGTTATCGTTATGTCTCAGATCTTTCTACACTTAAATATGGGTACGATGGTAATGTTGATTATAACGCTATAAAAACAGACATTTTGCTCAAAACAATAGAGAGCGCATATAGTACGACATCTTTTGGGATTATGGGAACCTATGGAAAGCTTTCCTTACAACCTCGTAACGTGGAACAAAGCCAAAAGAGTACGTTTAATAAATGGTCATTTACGACATACGGTAGTGTGAAACACAACACTGGTTTTTATGTAGATGGTCTTTTATCTTATGGTTTGTTTAAAGGGGATGTGCTTACCCATGCTTGGGGTAAAACGGCGACATTAAAAGCAAATCCTTTGAACGTTTCGTTTTCTGCTGGTAAAGTGTTTATGACAGGATATGAAGATCTTATTTTTGATCCGCAACTCCAGCTTATTTATCAACATCTTCAATTTGATAAGTTTCGTGATATTGATGGATTTGATGTTGAGATGAAAAAAATAGGTCAATGGTTGGTGCGTATTGGGGGGCGTTTAAATAAAACATTTTCAGCATCTGAAAAGGATCGTACCATTTGTTTTTATGGTAATATTCATCTTTCTAATCGTTTTGGTAAAAAACAATTTGTTCATTTTAAAGATGTTTTCCAGTTGGGTTCTTTTGGTTCTTCTTTAGAAACAGGTTTGGGTATTAATGCGCAGTTTTCTTCTAAAGTTACACTTCACAGTGATCTTAGCTATCAGCATAGGTTAACCAAGGCTGGTTTTTCTGGAGTTCATTTTTCTGGTGGTTTGCGCTATCATTTTTAATAAATCGTTTTAAAAATAATAAATGTGATTTTTAAAGTTTTGTTTTATTGTCGGGATTAAAACCATTGATGGTGCAGAATTTTAGTCACTTCTTTTAATAATGGCATCATGTGTTTTAATAAGTATAAAAGGATCACGTTGATTTGTTTTTTATCTGGTTGATAGGGGTGCTTAAATGCTTCAAAAAAATTTACAATGAGACTGTAAATCTATTTGTGTTATTTGGGCTATAAATATTGGAGATGTATTCGTCATCAGCTTCTTAAAATATTATTATTATTATTATCCTATCATGCTGTAAAGTACTGTCATTTGAGGTAGCTGATATCAATCATGAAAGGCAGGGAGATATTGGTTGCTGATTAAGAGCTTTTGCTGTTAAGCAGAGGAGGGGATATGTAAAATATAGAGCTCTATCGTTTCGTGGATGATGCACATTTTTCTGCTTTAAAATTTTGTAAAAAGCATTTTTGAAGCTGTTCGTATCAATCGCATTATTGTAGGTGGATAATGAGAAAAGTGGTAAAACGTGAACACTTTTACAATCAAATTCAACATCTTCCGTTCTTCTAAGGACAAATCCTTTAAAAAAATTACTCTAATAGCTGTATTGAATATATGAACAAGATCATGTCTTATTTGTGAAATAGATATGAAATATAACTTTTAAATTAGAGTGGAGGCGGTAAGATCTTTCTTTTCTTCTTTGAGATATGGGGAGAAGAAATTGGTCGTATCAAAAAAGTCGTTTATAAGTTTTCATTATTGTTTCAAATATAGAAATATTGAAGAGCTTTTATTAAAATGGGGTGTAAAAGTAGGTCATATCTTCCTCAATTCTTGGTTTTTGAAATATGCATCTTTAATGGGAAAATGTTTGCAAAGTTTTAGGCAATCGCATTCGCATTGTGACTTCATTTGTATCGATAAGATTTATATCAAAGTTGAGCGTCAGTAGAAATATCTTTATCGGACTATTGATAAACATGGTGTTTCCATATGATGCTTAAGGTGTCATCGAGCCATTTGTGGTAATTGCGTGCTTCTTCGTTTGAGTCATGAACAGAGAAAATAAAACCAGGATATCCACCGAATGCTGGTGGAGGTGGTGAAATATGATCGGTTTCAAAGAAAATGATAGTTCTAGCAGTTAGTGGATGCTGTGCAACCTTATCTAGACCTGAAAATCCGGAAAACCTTCCATGACCACGAAGAGGAATAATGTAATTTGCCGCCACTTTTTCAGCTGGGAGTATATCGGGAAGGTCTAAGTTTTGTTCAGCTAAAGCGGCATTCATACATAGTTTTGCAAATGAAATCCCTGTACCTTGCTCCACAATAAAATGGGAAACACCTGACCCACCTATACGAGCGCCGATCTCAATTACATAAGGTAAGTTATTAGCATCTAAGCGTAGCTCTACATGGGCAGCTCCCATGTTTATACCAAGAGCTTTAACTCCAGAGCATGCAGCCTCACATAAAGCAATAATTAAAGGATCATCTATATCACGGCGTTGACGATAAATTGTTTCTTCGAACCATGGTCCTTCAGGCTGTCCCTTGTCTCCAATAGCTAGAACATGCACACCTGCTGCATCGACAAAGCATTCCACAACAAACTCTTTTCCTGGTAAATACTGTTCTACTACTAAACCTAAAGATTTATTGTTATCGTTGAAACGTGCCATATCTTTATGCTGAACATTCCATACCGCTTTGATGAGATCAGGAAATTCTTCAGAATTTTTAGCTAACATTACGCCTATACTACCGGCTCCAGAAACGGGTTTAATGACTAGCGGCCAGCCTAAAGTATGAGCTTGTGATAGATCTTCTGGATTATCTATATAAAAAAATCTTGGTGTTCTCAGCCCTGCTTTAGCAAAAGCTTGACGCATTAGATATTTGTTTCGGGTTAATGCCGCTACTTCTGGCTCAATACTGGGAGTATTGATTTTTTTTGCAGCTAAAGCTGTCCATAGGATGGCTTTTTCGAAAAGGGTCATAACTCCACCAATATTGCGTTCTTTCACTCCGGCTGCAAAAGCGTCTAGGGCTAACTCTGGATTATCAAAAACAGGAAGTTGCCAAGTTGAGGTTACTGCCGCTGGTAGCTGAATAGGTGCACTTTCAGCAATATCATAAATCATTATTAATTCGATGTTAGCTGCTTTTGCAGCTTCAAATATAAAGGGTATTTTTGTATTACGCTGACATACTAACGCCAGTTTTTTCATTTTATTTTTTCCTTATAATTTAGAATTTTTGGAACGGTGTTTTAGTTGCTATCCAGATACTTTTGACGCGTCTATAAATTAAGAGTATTATCCCTATAACAACTACAATCATAGCAATTATTTTGAGAGCACTTAGAGAAGTGCTCGAACCGATTATCCGTTCACATGCTACGACTGCAAAAGGAGCTAATACGCCGATAGTATTGGTGTATAATACGTCTCTTTCGGCTAAAACTTTTTGGTACAATACGTAACCTAGTGATGATAAAAAAGCTCCTAAAATCAATATCCTAAGTATGTCTTCTAACTTAAGATATAAGAGTGGGGTAGGATCAAAAATAAATAATGGCATAAATGATGCTGCAGAAATTGTCGTGATCCAAGCCAGTGAGGTGAGCAAAGGTAGATTTTCAAGATAACGTTTAGACAATAAGCCATAAGCAGAGTAAGAAAGTGCTGCTGTTAAGGCAAGAGCTATTCCTATTAGGCTGTAATATCCACCCTCTGCACTGTTTATATTAAATGCTATAGCTGCTACACTGACAATTATCATACCGATAAGTTTTAACCATGAGAACGTAAGGCTATTCGTCAGTGCACCCAATATGTAGGTAATACCTGGAATAGTAGCGAGAGCCATAGTTAAATCACTGGCTTTGAGCGATTTTAATGCACCAAAGCTGCATACAAAATATAACGAGAATCCTAACACTGATAGAATTAAAAAAGAAGGTATCATGGAAAGCAATGGTAGGGATCTGAAAACAGCTTTCTCACGAAATACTGCAATCAGCCATAAGGTGGCAGCGGTGGCAAACAACCTAAGTCCAACCGCATGCATGACGGGTATATTGCTAACCAAATTCTTAGATAATAACCAACTTATGGAAAACAATGCTAGAATGGCAAAAGTAAATAATAGTAACCGTCCTTTTATAAAACTCAATGATTTAATCCCCTAATCACTCGCTGTGCATAATATGATGTTGAAAAATTAAATCGTGACTGTGAAGTTTGCGGCTTACCAAGATTATTTTGGATATAATCCTTAGCTCCTGCCAAATAAGCGTCATCATCTAATGTTTCAAGTGCTTCTATATCTGCTATCATCAATATTATTACTTTTTCAAGACGCTCCAAATCAAATTGAAGATAACCTTGATTTGTTTCAATCAATGCTTTGTTCCGCGTTAACATTTCAAAAAGCAAGATCCCTGTACCAGCATCGAATGTCATATGCTGATCAGAATCTTTTGGATAACGGAATATGCGTTCTAATAGGATAAATTCAGTTATTTCTTTCCAAAATTTTGGATGATTTTGTAGCATAATACGCACTGTAATTAAATCAACTTTAGTTTCTTCTAGAAGACCTGTGAACCAATTTAATTTTATATACAGATTTTTATCTAATGGCCGCGGTCCAGTATGATGTGCATAGTCATGGTAATAGCCCCACAAACAGCGAGCATCGTAAATGTCTTCTTTAGATAAGTTACGACTATGCAATTGACCGAACAGAAATTTACTATCTCGACCGAGTAAACGTTCAGCTTCCACAGTTGTTTGCTTGTTGTAAATATCAAAGAATTTACTGAAAAAAAACAAAGCAAATGCTTGCTTATCAATTTTCTTAGCAGTCGCTACAGATTCTGGGAATAGAACAATGCAATTGCCTTCTAAAAAACCTCTTGACGCTATTCCCATTTTTATACATTGAAATGGTGATACATAATTATTTGTATATTTTGAGGCGTCAGCAAGATAGTCCGTTTCATGACGATATCCTGTAACTAATTCCAGCTGGAATCCTTCTGGATCAGGTCCATTTGTTGCACGCATTGGAGCCAAGAAAAACAAGGGAGCATCTGGTAATGGGGCTTTGAAAGCAGCCAAAGTGTTATCAAATTTAGGAGGGGTCGTTAAACCGCTGATCATCCACTGATGAAGATCATCAGAAATGGTCGCTAAAAGTTTTGGAGATAATCCGTCAAGAATATTGGCATGGTGGTTCAGCAGAGTAATCAATTCATTGATCATATTACTATCTACCGAAGTTGGTTCCTTAATGCTCCCATCTCGTTCTTGGCGCATACGGAATTTGTCAACCAAGTTAACAATGGAAAGAAGCGCTTCAGATTTTTTCATGATTAGTTGACTTTAGTGAGTGGAGCAAAAAGGCCATTGGCACTTGTCCAAAATTTTCGACAATACTCAGCCTATAGCGATTTGCCGCAACCGATGTTGTGATACAAGCATCGGCTTTTTCAGCCTTACAAAGAACGGCTGCATCAGCATTGCTGTTGGCAAATACTTTGTCATATTGATGAGCTACCAGAGATTGCGGGGCAGGATGAGTCGCTACGGTTTTAATTTCATCAATGTTATTGCGTTTAGCTAAAACCATAGAGTGAGTAGGCATGATAAAGCTGTCAAATAATTGCATATTACTTAAACGGGTAAATATGAGTGTATGCAAATCAGGGTAAGCAGCACAGCTTAAGAGATATCCATCCTTTTTCTGAGCAAGTTCATTAAAGGCTCTTTTAAGAGTTGCGTATAAGATAATACGTGATTCTAAATCAGCAGAAGAAATATTTTGATTGTGATTGTCAAGCCACTATTGTGCTGCAGCTGTGCAGTTAGTATCTGTAGGACCAAGTGTATAGATAAAAGTATTATTTTCAGATTGTATGACTTATATACTTTTTAAGTATAAGAATATATTTAATATAGTGCAATATGTGAAGTATATCAATAAAAATAAGTTAAATAATTTAGTGATTTACAAAATATATGTATATGTGAAAGAAAATTGTGATATAATTTAGCCTTATCATTATCCTATTATGCCATAAAACATCGTCGTTTAGGATAGTAATTGAGCAGGAAAAATTCTATGCAGGGTATTTATTGGATATGTTAGAGAATTATTGGAATGGTTAAGCGAAGGTGAATGACACGTAAACCGTACTGCTCTATCATTTTTTTGATGATGAACTTTTTTGTTTTAATATTTTGCAAAAATTGTTTTTGAAGCTGTCCGTATCGATAACATTATTGTAGGTGGATAATGAGAAAAGTGGTAAAGCGTGAACACTTTTACAATCAAATTCAATATATTCAGCTTTTTAATTAAGATAATATTTTAAAAATTATTCTATAGTCATGACTGTATTGAATATATGAAAAGATATTATCATTGTCTTGTTTGTAAAAGAAACATGAAATATAACTCTTAAATCAGATTGGGATTGGCAAGGTCTTTTTCCTTCTTTGAGGCATGGGAAGGTCGGATTAAATTTTATTAAAGTATATAAAACATTCGTTTTCTTGAAAAGATCAGAGGTAAACAAATATGCGTGAGATTTTGGATCATTTTGATATGCCATTGAATAAGAATAAAAAGAGTTCTGTTCAAAAGATTCAAAATCTTTCATGTCAGCCGCACCCAAAACGATTTTATAGACAAGTGAAGATTGCTTGTGAGGAAGGGAGTTTTACTATCTTATTAGATGAACGTCCCGTTAAAACGCCTGCAAGGCGTCGTTTTCATGTGCCAACAGAAGTGTTTGCTGAATACGTTGCTCAAGAATTTGAGAGCCAAAAGCACGTTGTTGATCCTGTAAAAATGCCGATGACGCGTTTGGTTAATACTGTTATTGATGGTATTGCTGATGATATGCAGGTTGTTTTTGAAGATTTATTGCGTTTCGTTGCGTGTGATATGATCTTTTATCGTGCACAGACACCTAAAGAGCTGGTGCAAAAACAATCTGAACAATGGGATCCTTTATTAGATTGGGCAGAAAAAAAACTGGGTTCAAGGTTTTATTTGACAGAAGGGCTGATGCATGTGGAACAATCACCAGAAGCACTTCAAGCTGTGAGTTATTATTTACGTAGCGTTGAGTCTCCTTATATGCTTGCTGCACTTCATATGATGACAACCTTAACGGGATCTGCTCTCATTGCTCTTGCTGTTGCTGCGGGAAATATTGATGCTGATCATGCTTGGTCTATTGCTCATTTAGATGAAGATTGGATGATGGAACAATGGGGAATAGATAAAGAAACAATGGTGCGTCGTGCTCATAAAAAAGTTGAATTTAAGGCTGCGGCTACAATTGTTACAACTTGCTTATAGGGGTAAATCTTTTATTTACGTGCATTCTTTTCGCTCAGAGTATTTTTGTGACTTTTTGAGGATTGATTTTTACTTTTTCAAGTCCAGGAAATAGTTCATTGGTTATGTTTAAGAGCGTTTCGTCATTACCGCGGATAAAATACCATTGGTTATCGTGAAGTAGGGCAATAATTTCAGTGTGAATAGAGCACTTTTTTCCAGCATTTGTTGTGGTTACAAGTTCCACGGGTATAACAAAATAAGGGGTGCCATTATCAAGTGTACCTTCACGTTTTTGTTTTTGGTCAATGTTGATCGTTTCAATCTTGTAACTTTCTGCCAACCGTTCTATTTGGCTTTTCATGATTTGTCGAAATTGTGATTGACTAAGATTTTTTTTGGCGGTTAAACGGTTGATGATTTGGGGAGGAATAGCATTTAAGATGGCATTTGCATCGGCATTTTTAAGTGCTTTACTATAAGCGGATGTCGCTTTTTCAAGGGCAGTGAGTTTTTGATTGGTTATTGTATATGCTTGAGTTGTTGATGTGATAAAGACAATGCATAAAAGAAGGGGAACGAGAAAACAAATTCGCGGCATTAGAAACCTTGTTAATTCATTTGAAGAGATTCAACACATTATAAAGGAAAAGCAGATGAGCAAAAAGCCTCTTGCGCTTTTGCATGAGAAGAATATCCACAAAAATGGAGGCTTTTGCCTCCATTTTAAAAATCAAAAGAATGCGTATTGATTGTTTAAACAGAATAGTACATGTCAAATTCAACAGGATGGGGTGTTGTTTCGTAGCGCAAGACTTCTTGCATCTTTACTTGAATGAAGGAATTAATCTGATCATCATCAAAAACGTCGCCAGCTTTAAGAAAGCCACGATCTTTGTCAAGTGCTTCAAGCGCTTCACGCAGACTTCCTGAAACAGTAGGGATTTCTTTGAGTTCTTTTAAGGGAAGATCATAAAGATCTTTATCCATAGCATGTCCGGGATGAATTTTGTTTTTGATGCCATCAAGACCAGCCATTAAAAGTGCTGCAAATGCCAAATAGGGATTTGCTGTTGGGTCTGGAAAACGAACTTCTACGCGTTTTGAATTTGGTGAGGAGCTCATTGGGATACGGCAAGATGCAGAACGATTACGTGCTGAATAGGCAAGAAGAACAGGGGCTTCATAACCAGGAACCAAACGTTTATAGGAGTTTGTGGATGGGTTGGTAAAAGCATTGATTGCTTTTGCGTGCTTAATAACACCACCGATAAAAAATAAACAGGTTTCTGATAGTCCGGCATATTCATTTCCTGCAAAAATGGGTTTGCCATCTTTCCAAATGGAGATGTGAACATGCATTCCAGAGCCGTTATCACCAAAAACTGGTTTTGGCATGAAGGTTGCTGTTTTCCCATAACTGTTTGCTATTTGATGTACAACATATTTAAAAATTTGCATCTTGTCAGCCTCGCGAACGAGTGTATCAAAACGAATACCCAATTCATGTTGGCCTGCTGCTACTTCGTGATGGTGTTTTTCGACCTGTACGCCCATATCTTTGAGTGCTGTGAGCATTTCAGAACGCATATCTTGGCAGGAATCAATCGGCGGAACAGGAAGGTAGCCCCCCTTTATTCGTGGGCGATGTCCTAGATTGCCTGTTTCATATTCCGTATCATCATTGGAGGGAAGTTCACTTGAATCGAGTTTAAACCCTGTATTGTAAGGATCCGTTTTATAGCGCACATCATCAAAGATAAAAAACTCTGCTTCTGGACCTACATTGATTGTATCTCCAATGCCTAAAGATTTCATATAAACCTCAGCCCTTTTGGCAATAGAACGAGGATCTCTACGATAAAATTCACCAGAGACAGGATCAAGTACATTACAAAATATGACCAAAGTAGATTGAGCAAAAAAAGGATCAATATGTGCTGTTTCTGGATCTGGCATTAAAACCATGTCAGATTCATTAATTGTTTTCCAACCAGCAATTGAAGAACCATCAAACATGACACCATCACTAAAAGTATCTTCGCTGATCTCTGCGATATCCATTGTAATGTGATGCAATTTTCCTCGTGGATCAGTAAAACGTAAATCAACAAAACGGATTTCGTTGTCTGTAATCTGTTTGATAATATCTGATGCGGTTGTCATATTCAATTTCCTTAATATGGCGTTGAGATAGATAAAAAAGTGAATTTTCTCGTTATTTATTAAAGGGCATCGATACCGGTTTCGTCCGTGCCTATACGAATGGCATCATCAATGGAAAAGACAAATATCTTTCCATCTCCTATATGTTTTGTTTGAGCTGCTTTACGTATTGCATCAACAGTTTGTTCTAGTTTTTCATCGGACACAACAATTTCAATCTTTACTTTAGGTAGAAAGTCAACAACATATTTCGTGCCACGATAAAGTTCTGTATGTTCCCTTTGACGACCAAAACCTTTCGCTTCTGTTACTGTAATACCATGTAACCCAATTTTTTGAAGCGCTTCTTTCACTTCATCAAGTTTGAAAGGTTTTATAATGGCTTCAATTTTTTTCATGCTGAAATTATCTCCAACGTTATTTTGTCTTTTTAGACTGCATCACATTATATTGACAACTGTAAGATGTCCAACAGATACTTTGTGCACAAAAAGTCGAAAATAATGACACTCTATACTCTTTTAGGAGAGTTTCTTTTGTAGAATAAAGTCAAATACTGTTTTTTTGGAAAAAATCTTACAATTCTTGTACAAGAATTAAAATAATATAATAAAAAAGTTTTGTTTCTTTTTTGTTAGATAATACGTTGACTTATAATGATAATTCGACGTTTTCTACACTGAATGAGAAACTCTAATAGCGTAAGATTTTCTCATTTTAGATCTTTTTATCGTCAATCAATCAAAACGATGCCTTTGTATATCATGAATAGTACGAGTGTGTGGATAAAAATATTTGAAAAAAATAAAATGCTTTTTATGAAAGCTTTCGATAACTAAAGGTTTTACAATATTAGGGAGTAGGGGAAGACAAATATTGGAAAAGATGGTGGTGTACAATAATGGATTTCTCATTATAGCATTAGGTGCCGTCGTGAAATGGGCTTGAGAGCGTTGAGAAATATTTCTTTAAAACAGATGTGTGAATTGGCAACGCAAATATATTTTGTTTGGGGCGTTTTGTCTCTTCGTGAGGAATGTGATTCCATTAAGGAACGCGATAAACAAAAGCGTGAAGCAATGGGCACTCTTTATTATAAGATACTGCTGCGGATGCCTTTGAAAATCGTAAAGATAAATTAAAAGGAGATGTAAAGATAGGAACTTAATTTATCCCCTTAAAACTTCGTATTCTTTCCAAATTGGGCTGTTTGGCCGTTTCAGATATAAAAAAACAGAGAATAAATACGCAATTATGCGCGCGTTCCTATGGGCAATACGAAAACTGAAACAGCTTATAAAGCGCTAACTTGTTTCAGTCTTTGCTTTAAACATGTTGCACCACTGGAATTTAGGTGTTGGTGTTTACAGGTAACAATAAAAGTACAGGCTTTGTTCGTATGCTGTATTTACAATGGAAAGCGTTTTTAAGAATTGGAATTATAGAGAGAGGGGCGCAGTAAAACATCTTTTAGAAATTTTCCAGTATAGGAAGCGGGAACCTTAATGATGTCTTCAGGGCGTCCAATTGCAACAATTTCGCCACCACGATCTCCACCTTCTGGTCCTAAATCAATAATCCAGTCGGCTGTCTTTATAACATCAAGGTTATGTTCAATGACTATAACTGTGTTGCCTTGCTCGACTAGTTCATGCAGCACTTCAAGAAGTTTGGAAATATCGTGAAAATGTAAACCTGTTGTTGGTTCATCCAAAATATAGAGTGTACGTCCTGTTGTTTTACGTGAAAGTTCTTTCGCAAGTTTCACACGTTGTGCTTCCCCACCAGAAAGTGTGGTTGCTTGCTGTCCTACTTTTATGTAACCTAATCCTACTTTAATGAGAGTTTCCATTTTATTATGAATAGCGGGAATAGCTTGGAAAAATTCCTCTGCCTTTTCAATTGTCATATCCAAAATATCGGCTATAGACTGTCCTTTGAATTTTATTTCTAGTGTTTCTCGATTATAGCGTTTTCCTTTACAGACATCGCAAGTAACATAGACATCGGGTAAAAAGTGCATTTCAATTTTTATGACTCCATCACCTTGACATGCTTCGCAACGTCCTCCTTTAACATTAAATGAAAAACGCCCAGCTTTATAACCACGGGCTTTTGATTCTGGAAGATCGGCAAACCACTCACGAATCGGTGTAAAAGCGCCTGTATAGGTTGCGGGATTAGAGCGTGGGGTGCGTCCAATGGGGGACTGGTTGATATCAATGACTTTATCAAGAAATTCTAATCCTTCAATTTTGTCATAGCTGGCAGGGCTGTGATGAGAGCCCATGATATGATGTGAAGCTGCTTTGAAAAGCGTTTCAATAAGAAATGTTGATTTTCCTCCTCCAGAAACACCGGTTACGCATGTGAAGGTTCCAAGAGGGATGTTCGCATTGATATTTTTGAGGTTATTTCCCTTGGCGCCGATGATTTTAAGTGTTTTCATTTTTGATATTTTGCGTCGCTCAGCGGGTATTTTAACAGCCATTTTTCCTGAAAGGTATTGCCCTGTGAGAGAGGCTGAATTTTCTATAATTTCCTGTGGTGTCCCTTGCGCTATGATTTCTCCACCATGAACGCCCGCGGCAGGGCCCATATCGACAACATAATCTGCTGTGAGAATAGCATCTTCATCATGTTCAACAACAATAACTGTATTGCCAAGATTGCGTAAATGACGCAGCATTTCCAAAAGGCGTTCATTATCGCGTTGGTGTAAACCGATAGATGGTTCATCTAAAATATAAAGAACGCCTGTAAGACCAGAACCAATTTGGGATGCTAACCGAATGCGTTGGCTTTCTCCACCTGAAAGCGTTCCTGAATTTCGAGACAAGGTAAGATATTCCAATCCTACATGATTTAAAAAAGCTAAGCGTTCGCGAATTTCTTTTAAAATACGTATGGCGATATTACGTTGTTTTTCTGTGAGATATTGATGAATATTGGCAAACCAATCATCTGCCTTTAGAATAGAAAGATCTGATATTTGCCCAATATGCATTCCGTGGATTTTTACAGCAAGTGCCTCTGGTTTTAAACGATAACCATGACAAGCTGGGCAAGGCGAAGAAGACATATAACGTTCGATTTCTTCTCGAGACCAAGCAGAATCGGTTTCTTTCCAGCGTCTCTCCATATTGGGGATGATTCCTTCAAAAGGTTGGGTCGTTTTATGCGAACCAGAATTATTTTTATAGATAAAAGAAATTTCATCTTTTTTTGTACCGTAGAGAATAGCCTGTTGTGCTTCATTAGAGAGTTCACACCATTGATCTGTGAGTTTGAAACCGTAAGCTTTTCCTAATGCTTCTAAGGTTTGTCTATAATAAAGTGAATCCGATTTAGCCCAAGGAGCAATAGCTCCATTCTTTAGGGTAAGATTTTTATTTGGCACAATTTTTAGTGGATCCACTGCCTTTTTGATACCCAATCCATCGCAGAGAGGACAGGCCCCAAAAGGATTATTGAACGAAAAAAGGCGAGGTTCAATTTCAGGAATAGAAAAACCAGATATAGGGCAGGAAAACTTTTCTGAGAAAATGAGCCGTTTGTGTGTATCATTTTTTGATTTATGAGCAGATTCTTTTGTCGTTTCTTTTTGTGTCAAAGGTTGGTCTGCCATTTCAGCTATGGCAAGTCCATTTGCTAGTTGTAAACAGGTTTCTATACTATCAGCCAAGCGAGAGGTGATATCCTTTTGTACAACAATGCGGTCTACCACGACATCTATGTCATGTTTATACTTTTTATCAAGAGGTGGAATGTCAGGGATTTCATAAAATTCGCCATCAACTTTAGCTCGTTGAAATCCTCTTTTTAAAAGTTCTATTAGCTCTTTTTTATATTCTCCCTTTCGTCCTCGCACCAAGGGTGCCATAATAAAAATTCGTGTTCCTTCTGGTAAGGACATAATTTGATCCACCATTTGGCTTACGGTCTGGCTTTCAATAGGAAGTCCTGTCGCTGGAGAATGAGGAATACCAATACGTGCAAAGAGAAGACGCATGTAGTCGTGGATTTCAGTAACGGTACCTACCGTTGAACGAGGATTGCGACTGGTTGTTTTTTGTTCAATGGAGATAGCTGGAGAGAGACCGTCTATGCGGTCTACATCGGGTTTTTGCATGACTTCCAAAAATTGGCGTGCATAGGCTGAAAGGCTTTCGACATAGCGGCGTTGTCCTTCAGCGTAAATTGTATCAAAAGCTAAGGATGATTTTCCTGATCCGGAAAGTCCTGTTATAACAATAAGTTTGTCACGAGGCAGATCGAGATCAATATTTTTAAGGTTATGCTCACGTGCACCGCGAATGGAGATATATTTTTGATAAGTCATATTTTATCCTTGGCATATGTGACAAAAACTGAGCGCCTAAAATGGAATAAAACTGTTTTTTAGAATTACAATGTGTTTAACTGCTTTAATGTTAAAGGAAGGTATAAGTTTTGTGAAAAGAAAAATACAAATAAGCAGCTTTTTATTCTCTCGTGGTGGAATAAACTATGCGTCTTTATCATCTTTTGTTATAATTACACGGATACAATATTGGGAAAGGATAGCAATATCCATATTGAAGGTCAATTGCAGACATGTAAATTGAAGGTCGAGATGGTTATAACTGTTATAAAACAGAGTATTTTACGAATTAAAATTTTGGAGTTTATGCGATGGCTGGTAGCCTTAATAAAGTTATTTTGATTGGTAATCTTGGTGCGGATCCTGAAATCCGCCGTTTGAATTCTGGTGACCAAGTGGCAAATTTGCGTATTGCTACTTCAGAAAGTTGGCGTGATCGGAATACAAATGAGCGAAAAGAACGCACTGAGTGGCATAATATTGTTATTTTTAATGAAAACCTTGTCAAAGTTGCAGAGCAATATTTAAAAAAAGGCAGCAAAATTTACATTGAGGGGCAGTTACAGACACGAAAATGGCAAGATCAAAATGGAAATGACCGTTATACAACAGAGGTTGTTTTGCAAAAGTACCGTGGCGAATTACAAATGCTTGATGGGCGGGGAGCCGCGGGCGGGGAGCAAGGAGCAAGTCAAGGGGGGAGTTATAGTGGTGGCTTTGCCGATAGTAACTCAAATCAGAGAAATACGTTTGGTCAAAATAATAATCAATTGGGAGAAAATTTTTCACACAAATTAGATGATGACGTACCTTTTTAAGAGTCTTTATTTGTCGTATTATGATTACTTTATGATTTGTTTGTTTCAGATTTTTGAAGTTTAGCGAAGTGAAAATTGTTGATTATTATTGGTAATTTTAACATAAATTAATAACATATTGAAAAATATTGTTAAATTTCTTTTTTGTCATGGGGGAGAAATTAGCATTTTGGTGTATTTTTCGATATAAATAAAGTGAAATGATTCTTTTTTGAAAGTTTTAAAATTGTGACCGATCTTACTCCACACCCAGAACGTGATGTGCTAACCGGTATTGAACCAATCAGTATTATTGATGAAATGCAACGCTCCTATCTCGATTATGCGATGAGCGTGATTGTTTCACGTGCACTCCCTGATGTTCGTGATGGTCTTAAGCCTGTTCATCGACGTATCCTTCATGCTATGAATGAGATGGGGCTTTCTTTCAATAAGTCATATCGTAAATCTGCTGGTGTTGTTGGTGAGGTTATGGGGAAATTCCATCCCCATGGTGATGCTTCAATTTATGATGCTTTAGTGCGTATGGCGCAGGACTTTTCTTTAAGAAATCCATTGATTGATGGTCAAGGAAATTTTGGTTCCGTTGATGGTGATCCACCCGCGGCCATGCGCTATACTGAGTGTCGTTTAGAAAAAGTTTCAGAAGAACTTTTAGCTGATATCGATAAAGATACTGTTGATTTTCAGGATAATTACGATGGGCGTGAGCGTGAACCGGTTGTCTTACCAGCGCGTTTTCCCAATCTTTTGGTTAATGGGTCAGGGGGGATTGCTGTGGGAATGGCGACCAATATTCCTCCCCATAATCTTGGTGAAATCGTTGATGGTTGTATCGCTTTGATTGACAATCCCGATATCACACTCGATAAAATAATTGAAATTATTCCTGGTCCGGATTTTCCTACAGGAGGCATTATCCTCGGCCATTCTGGTGTTCGTGCAGCTTATGAAACAGGGCGTGGCTCAATCATTATGCGTGCTAAAGTTGAGATCGAAGAAATTCGCAGTGGTCGACAAGCAATTATTGTGAGTGAGATCCCTTATCAAGTTAATAAGGCAACGATGATTGAGAAAATGGCCGAATTGGTGCGCGATAAACGCATTGAGGGAATCTCTGATTTGCGTGACGAATCTGATCGTGATGGGTATCGGGTTGTTATTGAGCTAAAGAAAGATGTCGTTGCGGAAGTTGTTTTAAACCAATTATATCGGTATACGCCGCTACAAACTTCCTTTGGTTGTAATATGGTTGCTTTGAATGGGGGAAAACCCGAACAGATGACGTTGCTTGATATGCTTCGTGCATTTGTTTCATTTCGGGAAGAAGTTGTCAGTCGGCGAACAAAATATCTTTTGCGTAAAGCGCGTGAGCGAGCACATGTTTTGGTTGGTCTTGCCCTTGCTGTTGCCAATATTGATGAAATTATAGCACTTATTCGCAAAGCTCCTGATCCGCAGACAGCACGTGCACAGTTAATGGAGCGACGCTGGCCAGCAATGGATGTCGCGCCTTTGATTAAACTTATTGATGATCCTCGTCATATTATTCATGAGGATGGTACTTATAATCTCTCTGAAGAACAGGCGCGTGCTATTTTAGAATTGCGTTTGCAACGATTGACAGCCCTTGGGCGTGATGAAATCGCTGATGAATTGAATAAAATTGGCGTGGATATCGCTGACTATCTTGATATCTTGGCATCACGCGTACGCATTATGTGTATTGTTAAGAATGAGTTGAGTGCTCTTCGTGAGGAATTTGCAACGCCGCGACGTACCGTATTTGGTTTTGGTAGCGCTGAGATGGAGAGTGAAGATCTGATCGCACCAGAGGATATGGTGGTAACGGTGAGTCATAGTGGCTATATTAAACGTGTGCCTCTTAATACCTATCGTGCACAGCGACGTGGTGGTAAGGGGCGTTCTGGTATGTCCACGAAGGATGAGGATTTTGTAACGCGATTGTTTGTTGCCAATACGCATACTCCGGTTCTTTTCTTTTCATCACGTGGGATTGTTTATAAGGAAAAAGTTTGGCGATTGCCGCTGGGGACACCCCAATCGCGTGGGCGGGCTTTGATCAATATGCTTCCCTTACAACAAGATGAGCGTATTACAACGATTATGCCTTTGCCTGAAGATGAAGCGAGCTGGAGTGCATTGGATGTTATGTTTGCGACGACACGTGGAACTGTGCGTCGTAATAAATTATCAGATTTCATTCAAGTTAATCGTAATGGTAAAATTGCAATGAAACTTGATGAAGAAGATGAAATTCTTTCTGTTGAAACCTGTACAGAACATGATGATGTTGTTCTAACAACAGCTAATGGACAATGTATCCGTTTTCCAGTTGTTGATGTTCGTGTCTTTGCTGGGCGTAATTCTGTGGGAGTTCGTGGTATCAATTTAGCTAAAGGCGATAAAGTCATTTCGATGACAATTTTGGAGCATGTCGAGGCGACGTCCATTGAGCGTTCTGCTTATATTAAACGTGTAATGAATGAACGGCGTGCTTCTGGTGCAGATGCTGATGTTGAAGATATTGTAACTCTTGATGAGGAAGATGGGGGTGCTGAAACAGAGTTAACAGATGAACGTTATACAGAACTTCATGCACGTGAACAAATGCTTTTGACGGTGAGTGAGTTTGGTTATGGTAAACGCTCTTCGTCCTATGAGTTCCGGATTTCCGGACGTGGCGGAAAAGGGATTCGTGCAACGGATCCATCTAAAACAGCTGAAATTGGTAAATTAGTAGCGGCTTTTCCGGTGAAGGCGCAAGATCAAATTATGTTGGTATCAGATGGAGGACAGCTTATTCGTGTTCCTGTTGAGGGAATTCGTACTGCTGGGCGCTCAACTAAGGGAGTCACAATTTTTAATACAGCCAAAGGTGAAAGAGTCGTATCGGTTGAACGTATTTCTGAACCTGAAGATGATACGAGTTCATTAGATGATGAAGGTGAGAAGCATTCTGATACAGTTGATATGAGCGAAGAAAAATAATTTTGAAGAGGATGGAGTAAAATCATGAAAATTGCTCTTTACGCAGGTTCTTTTGATCCTCTTACAAATGGTCATCTTGATGTTTTGAAAGGGTGTTTTGTGTTAGCTGATAAGGTGGTCGTCGCTATAGGGATACAGGCTGACAAAAAAACACTCTTTAGCTTTGAAGAGCGTGTTGATTTCATTACGCAGGTAGGGAAAGACTTTTTTGGTGCGGATTCTAATCGATTGCAGGTTCTTTCCTTTAGCAACCTTCTAATTGAGAAGGCGCGTGAAGTTGGTGCTTCATTTCTCATTCGTGGATTGCGTGATGGTACTGATCTTGATTATGAAATGCAAATGGCAGGGATGAATGGCGTTATGGCTCCTGAATTGCAAACTGTTTTTTTGCCGGCAAGCGTTTCTGGGCGTGCAATAACTTCTACATTGGTACGCCAAATTGCCTCTATGGGAGGTGATGTAACACCATTTGTACCGCCCAATATTGCACAAGCTTTGAGCTCGAAATTCCAATCTTTTAGGGGAGAATAATTGTGTCTCGTAGAATTTTTGCTGTTTTGTTATGTGTGTTTTGTTTTTTTTCATTGTCCGCTGTCGCCGGTAATTCTAGTCCAGCGAGTGATGCAAGCCTTCTTGTTTTATCTCTCAAAGATGGTGATGTCATTATTCGTCTGCGTCCTGATTTGGCGCCAAAACATGTTGCGCAAATTAAAAGATTAACAGAAGAGGGGGCCTATAATAATGTTGTATTTCATCGCGTTATTCCTAATTTCATGGCACAAACTGGTGATGTAAAGTTTGGAAAAAAAGGCAGTAGAGATTTTGATCTGAAACGCGTTGGTATGGGTGGCTCAAATTATCCCAATATACCGGCAGAGTTTTCAAAGCAGCCGTTTAAGCGTGGTACTGTTGGGATGGCACGGTCACAAGATCCGGATTCCGCGAATTCTCAATTCTTCATTTGTTTTGATGATGCTGCTTTTTTAAATGGTCAGTATACGGTTGTTGGAGAGGTTATAAAGGGGATGGATGTTGTTGATAAAATAAAAAAAGGTACGACAAGCAATAATGGATCTGTAAAAAATCCTGATGTTATTAATGCTGCTACTTTACAAGTTGAGAAATGAATCAAAGGAGCTTTCCATATGGCTGAGAATAAAAATCCAGAGAATACTTTAATTCTTGAAACAACAAAGGGTAGAGTTGTTATTGATCTTTTGGCTGATTTAGCGCCTTGTCATGTTGCACGTATTAAAGAACTGGTACGTGAAGGTGCTTATGATAATGTTATTTTCCATCGCGTTATTGATGGTTTTATGGCGCAAACTGGGGATGTGCAATTTGGAAAGAAGGATAGTGAAAAATTCAATTTATCACGTGCGGGTATGGGGGGGGCAGAAAAACCAAATTTAACAGCAGAGTTTTCAAATCTTTCTCATAAGCGTGGTACAGTTTCTATGGCACGTAGTCAGAATCCAAATTCTGCTAATTCTCAGTTTTTTATTTGTTTTGCAGATGCTCCGTGGCTTGATCGTCAATATTCCATATGGGGACAGGTTGTTGAAGGTATGGAAAATGTTGATAAAATTAAACGTGGTGAACCTGTTGCAGATCCAGATTCAATTACCAAAGCCGTTATTGCTGCGGATGCAAAATAGTGTAAATTATACTGATTTCAATTGTAAGTTTCTAAGAAAAAATACTCTTTTCTGATCAATAAAGGCACACAAAACTTTTTTGTAGTATCACGCTTACCTTTTATAATTTCGAGCTAAGAATTGTCCATATATTTCCTTCAATCGGATCTTCCTGAAGAGTATAATGCAAAGGATTTGTACAAACACCTGTCAGAATAAGAAAACGCAAAGTCTGTTGTGTTATGGTTGTTGTTTGGAAAAGTGTTTTATAAAAAATTCGGCATTTCTCTTCAATTCATTGTCGGTCTATTAATGGTTTTATGATGTTACTTTCCTGAGAGAGCGTGTGCTTTTGTTGCTGCTTGTAAATCAACATCCAATCCTAATGTAGCAGCATGTTTGAAACACATATTAATACGGATAAGAGCCTTACTAGCTGCTCCAGTTTTCCTAGCAAGGTAGGAAAACAGCTTTTATATTATATATCATTGGTGTAATCTTTAAAACAAGAAGACAGTTTAATCTTAGAAGAATATAAAGGCGCAGAGGTGAAACAAATGGCTAGTCTTGCCATCTCCTTTTTAATTCAGCTTTACTTTTTTAAAAAGTATCTAAAGCAATATCATTTAAATAATGAAGGTTATGCATAGCCTTACGCTTTTATTTTTCTCGCTTTTTAATAGAGGAACGTTCCAAACGGAATATACTTATGTTGCATATTTACGTGTTTTTTAAGAAGCATTTCTCAGTGCATATCAACATTCACTTCCACAATGACGTTTATGGCGTTTATAGTTTTAAAGCTATAATAGTATAAATCTATTATGCACTACCATCTTTAAAGCTTGTGAAGGAGCAAGAGCGGGTACCATCATACGCTTTTTCAGCCTCTAATGTTACGATAGAGTTTTTGGTATTTGAGAATCTTTACAAAAAGCATTTTTAGTTTTTTTAAGTGTTTTTATTACACGTTAATTTTTTTTGTGAATTATCTCAATATTGTGAGGGGATAAATGATTATGCTCATTTGCGCTTTTATTAAGCGTGAGGATCGCCGTGCCCAGTAGATGAAAAATTTTTATCTGTAAAAGTAAAGAATATTGTAAGCTGTACAATGCGTTCAGATTTTTCTTCTATGCGTACAAAGTTACTGCTTATGGAAGTATGTGAAGATGAGATTATTGTGATAATAATTTTGCAGTTCTATTAAGGATTTAGTGCGTTAAGCGTAGGTATTTTGAGGTATGATATTATAAAGATTTTACTATTTTTCTGGAGCTAGATTATCACTTTATTATGGTGATTTCTTAACAAGAAATGTTCTTTTATCTCGTTTAATTTTTTATGCTGGTTACAATATTGAGCGAATCAAAAATTAATTCATAAAGCTTATGACAATGCTCGTAAGGGGATACCTTTTTTCTTTCTATAGAGATATGCATTGATGGAATCAAAAAGACGAGAGTTATGATAAAGACATTTCATTATAGAAAAATTGCTCAAGATGGGTATGCACGTCGAGGCGAAATTATAACGGGGCGAGGATGTGTTCGTACACCCGCATTTATGCCTGTTGGAACGGCGGGAACCGTTAAGGCTATGTATATGGATCAGATACGTGATCTTGGTGCAGATATCATTTTAGGGAATACTTATCATTTAATGTTACGTCCAGGAGCTGAACGTGTTGCGCGTTTGGGAGGATTACATGAATTTTCACGCTGGAGTGGACCTATTTTAACCGATTCTGGTGGCTTTCAGGTTATGTCATTGGCGGGAATCCGTAAAATTACTGAACAAGGTGTGATTTTTCGCTCTTACATTAATGGAGCTTACTATGAAATGAGTCCAGAGCGTTCTATCGAAATTCAAGAACTTCTTGGTGCGGATATCCAGATGCAGTTAGATCAATGTATTGCATTACCTGCAACTGAAAAAGAAATGGAAGAAGCTATGGAACTTTCATTGCGGTGGGCGCAGCGTTGTAAAACAGCTTTTGGAGATCAGCCAGATAAAGCATTATTTGGGATTGTTCAAGGTGGTGATAATATGAAACTGCGTGAACGTTCTGCTCAAGCATTAAAAGAAATGGATTTAAAAGGTTACGCTATTGGAGGGCTTGCTGTTGGTGAGCCGCAGAGTGTTATGACAGCAGTATTGGATACTACTTGTCCGATTTTACCAGAGGATAAACCACGCTATCTTATGGGAGTAGGAACACCTGATGATATTTTACAAAGTGTTGCTCGTGGTGTTGATATGTTTGATTGTGTTATGCCGACGCGTGCAGGACGTCATGGTTTAGCTTTTACCCGCTTTGGTAGAATTAATTTGCGTAATGCGCGTTATGCAGAAGATCCACATCCTCTTGATTCGCAGTCACTTTGTCCAGCAGCACATGATTATAGTTGTGCTTATTTGCATCATTTGATCAAATCTGGTGAATCTCTTGGGGGTATGTTGTTGACTTGGAATAATCTTTTTTATTATCAACAACTGATGCAGGGAATTCGTGATGCCATTGAAGAAGGCTGTTATGCTGATTTTTGCGCTGAAACTCGTACGCTATGGGCACAAGGACGCTAAAATATTAATCGTAATATAACGTTTCATTTTTTTATTGAATTTATTCTTGCACTTACAAATTTAGCTAAAAATATGAAATTAGAAACACCTTCCAAAATTATAAATTCCACTATCCTAAGATATAGCAGTGCGGTTTTATAGGGCATATATTCTTTTTCTAATTACTATATAAAACAGAAACTGTTACTCCGGTACGCGCTACCTGATCCGGAGAAAAACAGTTTATTTCTGTTTCTGATGACTGTTTAAAGCAACAATGTTAATGAGGCGTTAGCGAACTCTTAAAGAAGTATGAAAATTGTATTTTTATGAGCTAATTTGTGTTTTTTATTACTAAAGGTAAAGAATGGGTTATATACAACCGTATAGATAAATTTTAGAAAATTAAAATAAAACTAAGCTAAGATTATAACATTTTAAATATTATAATTGTATATTTTAAGTTTTCATTATTTTAATATCTTAATATAAGTATTACTTACAATAGATTTATATAATATTATTAATATATAAAATAAAAAAATATATTATGTCATAAAAATTTAAACATTAATCACGATAATTACCATATTTATAAAATATCGATAAATATATTAAAATAAAAATTATTATATTTGTTTTCTGCTCTGTTTATAGAATTTATCTGAAAATAAGCATATATATTTACGTGAATATTTTAATTTAAAGATAATGAGTTAGATATCTGATGCGATTCCTCTGTTAGAGGAGGGAGGGGTAAAGCTGCCTAAAAGAGGATATTTAATAAATCTAGAAACCAAGCACTATTATCATGAGAGTTCTTAAAGGATTCTATAATAATTTATAAGAATGGCGTAAAGTTGAAATTATAGCTTATCAATTTGGATGATCTGCATTTAGATAACAAAAATAATGCAACAATAATTTTGGGAGAAGTTTTATTTTTGTATCAAGATAATGATGAGATGTGGTTCACTTGTTTGAAGTGCATTATTCGACAAATTTTAGAATTATTTATAGGGTATAGGATATCGTTGCAAAATAAAGGTTTTACTGTAAAATCGGAACTGCTGAAAAGAGGAGACAAATTTTATTATCTGGCAGATTCGATAAAAATAGGTGAATACATCTATAACTTTGAGGTTTTCAAAGATTTTCCGTTAAAGAACTTACTTAAAACTCCATAAAATGCTTTATATATCAAAATATTTCTAAAACTTTATTGGGGACTATTGGGCATGCGTATAACAATGTTTTGAATTTTTGTTTGTGTATATTACAGATATCTACAGTTAAAACTCTTATCCAGAAGTGATGATATGAGGGATTCTTATAAACAAAAAGTTCTTGCATTGGGAATTGATTCGAGAATACGGCGTTTAATAATTTTAGCTCTTGCCGTGGGGAGTTTTGCTATTGGTACTGCAGAGTTTGTTGCAATGGGGCTACTGCCAGAGATGGCACGAAGTTCATATGTTGATATTCCTACCGCTGGTCAATATATTTCTGCTTATGCATTAGGAGTTGTGATTGGAGCACCTCTTTTAGCTGTGGCAACAGCTCAGGTATCACGCAAAACTGTTTTGATAGGATTGATGCTTTTTTATGCTTTAGCAAATATTGCTAGTGCCTTTGTTTCTGATTTTAGCATATTAGTAGTATTACGCTTTCTCAGTGGACTTCCCCATGGAATCTATTTTGGACTTGCGGCTATGGTTGCCTCTTCAATGGTAGAAATGAAAGAACGTTCTAAAGCTGTTGGATATGTTATGCTTGGCTTAACAATTGCAACCGTTTTGGGAGCACCCAGTGCTACTTGGATTGGTCAACTTATTGGTTGGCAGATTGCTTTTGTCCTTGTTGGTATGATTGCTTTATTATGTTGTTTGCTTATTTGGAATTTTTTGCCTTGTGATTTAAGTTTTCCAAAAACGAATCCTTTGCACGAAATGGGTGCATTAAAGCAAAAGCAGGTATGGCTTCTTTTGTTTATGGTTTCGGTGGGAGCGTCAGGATTATTTTCTGTTTTCACTTATATCAAGTCAACATTAATGCATATTTCTGGTGTTTCACTTGAGTGGGTACCATTTATCATGCCGCTAGTTGGATTGGGAATGGTGGTAGGAAATCTCTTGGGGCCTAAATTAGCTGTTAAAATTGGTATTTCGCCGATGATATTTTTTTCTATGCTTTGGAGCGTATTTGTTTTTTTTCTTTTTTTCTTTTTATCCTATGCTCCGTTAACAGCGGCAGTAGGATGCTTTTTTGTTGGGACTTCTTTTGCTGCTATGCCTTCTATACAAACAAAAATTATGGATGTTGCACTACAGGGACAGATTTTGGCAGGAGCATTAATGCAGTCTGCTTTTAATATTGCCAACGCTCTTGGTGCAGAATCTGGAGCATTAGTTTTAAAATTGGGCTATAGTTATGAATATACAGCTATTTTAGGAAGTGTTCTGACTTTGTGTGGGTTAATGATTTTTTGCGTCTCATGGTATATGGAGAAGCATACTTAACATTTCTTTTAACTATTAAGAGAAAAAATATTTTTTTATTTATTTAGTTATTTGATTGTCCTGTTGGGTTTTTTAATATGCGATAGGAAACGCGTAGAGCAAATGGAATACCAAGACAAAATAAAAGACCGATGAGTACGACAAGAAGAGTCTTGGCGGCTGAAATCATTCCTACTATTCCTCCAGGATTAAAGAGACCAGCAAAATTGGTGATTGTTCCTGCAAGTGTTGCACTTAACGCGGCTGAAAATAGCTGTACAGAGGTAAGGGATTCGCTAGCACGTAGAGTATCTTCATTGTTTGCACATTGTAAGATCCGTGTTAACAAATGCGGCCACGCTATGCCTGCGCTAATCCCGATAGAAAACAATGCTAAGCAAATGATAAAAATATGTTCAGATGTAGAATCTTTTATTGGAATGAGCCATAAAAGACTGCTTATACCGAAAAGGCTTAATATGGGGGAATACACAATAATGCTGCGAACTTTTTTTGCGGATATACCAGCACTTGATAGAGAACCGCATGTCCAGCCTAAGCTCATGAGTGACGCTATATAACCAGCAATAAGTGGGGCTTGTCCATGAAGCTCTTGAAGAAAAAGTGGAAAATAAAGCTCTACGCTATACACGACTGTCGTCATAACGAGTATCAATGCATAAATAGAAAAAAACTCAGAAGAGAAGGAAAAGGATTTATGCGGTAACATGGGATGAAGTGTGGATGATTCGATCTTTGCTAGAACAAAGAAAAGGGTTAATCCAATAACTAATCCGCAAATTTGCGCAATTGTGGTATTTATAGCACTACCAGCAGAAATAATAAAAATTAATAAGATGAGTATGGAGAGTTGTAGGAGAGGAAAAGGGGATGTTGGAATCTCTCTTTCATTTTCTTTTGGTAAAACTTTAAGAGCTATGAGCAAGAAGATTATCGCTAATATGCCGATAACCCAAAAGGATGCTCTCCATACGCCATAATGTACAGAAATGCCACCGATAGCTGGTCCTAACAAGGTTGATATTCCCCACATTCCAGAGATGATACTCAATGCATGTGACCATACAGATGGACTAAAAACAAGACGCACCATAGAATAGGATAGGGATAGTAAAGAGCCGCTTCCAAATCCTTGAATAAAGCGCCCTATTAAAAATAATGGCATAGCCGAAGCTGTAGCACATATGAAGGTACCAAAAGTAAAAATAAAACCAGAGATCACATAAGCTTTGCGAGGACCTGTTTTCTCTAATATTTTTGTTGCAAGCGAAGTCCCAAGGAGCGACGCTGTAATAAAAACAGTTGCCACCCAAGAATAATACAGTCCATCGCCAAGATCACTCATAAGAGAGGGTAAAATAGTAATAACCACATAAACGTTAGTAGCGTGCAACACTACACCGCCTATAAACGTTAAAAAGCGAATACCATTTTTACCTAATAAAAGTGCAGACCAGCTTTTTTTTTTCACTGTTTTTGCTATTCAGTAAAGAGTTGACCTTTTTTATTTATAAGGCAGTTATCTGAATTTGCCAAGAAAAGATTCAAAGCCCTCCTTTCGCAGAGCTTTGGAATTTAAATGAAGTGATAACTTAATTGTTCACAGCTTTTTTAAGATTTTCATCAATTTTATCAAGAAAACCTGTTGTAGAAAGCCATTTTTGTTTAGGTCCAATCAAAAGCGCGAGATCTTTGGTCATAAAACCTTCTTCAACGGTCTTAATACAAACTTCTTCTAATGTTTTGGCGAAGTTTTTTAATTTCTCGTTGTTATCTAGTTTAGCACGGTGCGCCAGTCCACGTGTCCATGCGAAAATAGATGCGATAGAATTTGTTGATGTTTCTTCGCCTCTTTGATGCTGACGGTAATGGCGTGTTACTGTGCCGTGTGCTGCTTCTGCTTCAACAATTTTACCATCTGGTGTCATAAGAACAGAGGTCATGAGACCAAGGGAACCAAAGCCTTGAGCAACAATATCAGATTGAACATCACCATCATAGTTTTTACATGCCCATACATAGCCCCCTGACCATTTAAGTGCAGAAGCAACCATATCATCAATGAGGCGGTGTTCGTAATATAATTTACGGTTTTCAAATTCAGTTTTAAATTCCGTATCAAATATTTCTTGAAAGATATCTTTAAAACGACCATCGTAAGTTTTTAGAATGGTATTTTTTGTTGAAAGATAAACTGGAACATTCCGTTGTAGTCCATAATTAAAGGATGCGCGGGCAAAATCACGAATTGACTCGTCAAGGTTATACATAGCCATAGCAACCCCTGCGCTTGGGGCATCAAAAACATCATGTTCAATAACTTGATTGTCATCACCTACAAATTTAATACTTAATTTCCCTTTTCCTGGAAATTTAAAATCTGTTGCCTTGTACTGATCACCAAAAGCGTGACGTCCGATAATAATTGGCTTTGTCCAGTTAGGAACAAGGCGAGGGACGTTTTTACAGATAATGGGTTCGCGAAAAATGACTCCTCCTAAAATATTGCGAATTGTGCCATTAGGTGATTTCCACATTTTTTTTAGGTTAAATTCTTTAACGCGTGCCTCATCAGGTGTGATGGTTGCACATTTTATACCAACCCCATATTTTTTGATAGCATTGGCAGAATCGATTGTTACCTGATCATTGGTTGCATCACGATTTTCGACGGAAAGATCATAATATTTGAGATCAATGTCGAGATAGGGATGGATTAATTTATCTTTGATATATTTCCAGATGATACGGGTCATCTCATCCCCATCAAGTTCAACAACGGGGTTTTCTATTTTGATCTTTGCCATTAGAAGTCCTTTTTTTTTAAGCGATACTACTTTATAGCACTTTCAAGTTTATAATGAAAAGTAAAAACAAGGGAAAAAAGCATTCAAATATGAGCTTTTAGAATATATTATCAATTTTTAGAATATATTATCAATAGAGTGTAAATTTTGTTGGAGGGTTTAATTTTTGAATAGAAGTTTTTTGAAAAGAAGTGATGTGTTTGCAAATCTATAATTATTCTATGATTGATGAAGAATCTGTTTAATAGATAAGGTAGTTAGATCACTGGGGGCAGGGATTATGCATTTTTATTATCAGAGTTTCCATTTAATAAGTTGATCGTATTCTAAATTATAGTTTCTTGATTTGTTGTGTTAGGTGAATAAGAATCTATTTTTATATCGCATTTCAATTCTAAGATTACGGTCTGCTTGTTTATAGAAAAGTTTAATGTGATGCACAGGCACTGTAATTAGAAATGCTTCATATAAAATGCGTTTTGGGGTAAATTTCAGTTTTGAAGGTTGGAAGAAACGTATAAATGATGTGGCTGGTTTTAATTTAAAAATTAACGGTATACGCAAGAATATGGCTTATAAACTCACCGGATCACGAGCTATAACCCTCTAATTTTTATATTTTATCGATTTTTATTGTTATTAACTGTGCGCAGTAAAACACTATCCTCGAAATGCAACAAAGAAATCAGTTATCTAATGATTCTTGTATCTTTTTTACGAAGAGATCCCTTTAAAAATCTTATTCCCTCGTTTTTATTTATGCATTCCTCATTTTTTAAAATACGAATAAAATGAATGTATTACACATAGAAAAAAAGATGATGGTACGCCCAAGGGGAATCGAACCCCTGTTTCCGCCGTGAAAGGGCGATGTCCTAACCGCTAGACGATGGGCGCAAACCATTGATGAGGCTTATAGAGAGGATCTTTTTACTTCGCAAGCCCTCTGTGTCATTTTTTTTGAAAAAAGTGTGTTTTATTGAATAATTTTTGAGCAATTCCTGTTTGGATTGTTTCTTTTCAGTTTGAGTAGTAGGCAAAAATGATCAAAATATTATTTTAAATGTGTTTATTTTTTGCATATTTTATCGTTTGTTATCTTTGCTTGCACATGAGAATATTATTTAACTTGCCTGAAAGAGCCTTTATACAGAAGATTTCTCATTTGAACTTATCATAAAGCAAAAAACTGTATAATTTGTGAAGTAAAAAGACAATATTTATTACCAAATAAACAAATAATACCAATCATACAAAAGTTTTTTGAGGCATAAGCCATAGCTTAGTTTCAGTTTTAAAAATATAAATAGATTCTGTATGATGAAAATGAAAATATTAAAGCAATTTTTACAGAATATATTAAAAATATTTTTCTTATCTTTACTTTTACATGTTTATAAGGAAATTAAAATTAAAACCCCTTCATTTGTTCCCTCAAATGTTGAGAAGGTTATTTATTTGAAAATGAATTAGCATGGGTAAAGGGTAGATTGAGGTTTTTGTCATTTCAATTCGCTAGTTTTTCAAAGGGGTGGCAGTAAGTTTAGGTAAAATATTTGAGTTTTGCAAATTTATTCTCCATATTTATAACATTTCAGAATTATGGTGTGCACATATTAAGTCTTGTTTTTTACTTTAATGTAAGGTTCTATTTTGATATATAAGTGCATTAAGATTTTTGCATTAAAGATTTATATTTCAAACTATGGAATGGTAGGAAGAAATGTGTTATTATTTACTGATCTACTTTGTTTTATCCATTCTCTTAATTTATCATATGAAAGAATGTTTTTTGTTCCGTATTTGTTAATTTAGAAGAGATGTTTTTATTCTTTCTTACTAAGTCCTTAATATTCTTTAACTTGTTATTGATTATTTTTTAGAACTTTTCTTTATGGCAACTTGCATTTATCAGTTTTACAGATTTTTATTCTGAATTAGATATTTTATAAAGATTCTGAAATCTTTGAAGACAATAAATATTATATTTTTAGGAATGTTGATTGAACAAGCGGGGATAATTCTATTGGAGAACATGAAGTGAATAGAGCGGAGTATTTCTTTTGTTCTTATGGATGTAAGTACTCTTTGTGTTGATTGGCACATCATTTAAACGATTTTTCAGTGAAGATAGGGATCAGTGGTTAATAATGGCAGAAGCTTTAAAAGTTGGTGTTGCGGGACTTGGTACGGTTGGTACTTCAGTTGTTCGAGCTCTATGTGAAAAAGCGAATAGTTTAGCTTGTCAATGTGGGCGATTTATCAAAGTCGTTGCTGTTAGTGCGCGCGATAAAAACCGTAATCGTGGAATTGATCTCAGTGATATAAAATGGTTTGATTCACCTGTGGAGTTGGCTGCTTCTAATGAGATTGATGTTTTTGTAGAGTTAATTGGTGGTGAATTGGATGTGGTGTACACCGCTGTTAAGAGAGCGCTTGAGGCGGGACATCATGTTGTAACAGCCAATAAAGCCCTTCTTGCTCGACATGGAGTAGAGCTGGCTATAATTGCAGAAAAAAAAGGTATTTTTCTTCATTTTGAAGCAGCTGTTGCAGGGGGAATTCCTGTTATCAAAGCGATGAGAGAATCACTTGTCAGTAATCACATATCTCGAATTTATGGTATTCTCAATGGAACCTGTAATTATATATTAACACGCATGTTTACGGAAGGTCTTTCATTTAAAGATTGTTTAGCAGATGCACAGAGACTTGGGTATGCTGAAGCAGATCCAAGTTTTGATATTGAGGGAAATGATACTGCTCATAAATTAGCTTTGTTGACAAGCTTGGCATTTGGAACAGCTGTTTCGTTAGATGATGTTTATGTTGAAGGAATTCATAATATTTCGCAAATTGATATTCGAGCAGCTGATGAATTAGGGTATCGGATTAAGCTTTTAGGGGTTGCATTAAAAACGGATTCTGGAATAGAGCAACGCGTTCATCCGACAATGGTACCAACATCTTCAATGATTGCACAGATAAATGGCGTAACCAATGCTCTTTCTATTCAAAGTGATTTATTAGGTGAATTACTGTTTTCTGGTCCTGGCGCCGGAGGAATGGCAACAGCATCAGCCGTTATTGGTGATTTGGCTGATATAGCAAAAGCGCGTTCTGGTTTTCAGTATGCACCTGTTTTAAGACGTCCAGCATTAGAACTTACTCCTCATAAAAAAGCACGTATTTCTCATCATGCAGGGGGTTATTTTATTCGTTTAAATGTTCATGATCGTACTGGTGTTTTTGCCGCGGTTGCAAGGCATATGGCTGATAATCACATCTCATTGGAGTCGATTGTTCAAAGATCTTTTGTAGAAGATCAAATTGAAAAAACAATTATTTTAATTACGCATGAAACAACAGAGGTGAATGTACGACAGGCACTTGCAGAAATTGAAAAAGATGGACATCTTGTTGCAAAATCTCAATTTATTCGTATTGAGCCTATGGCAGAGAATTGATAACTTTCTTGATAATGACAAAAAGGCAAGCTTGAGTTCTTTTGTCTCTTGTGGAAAATTTTCATCTTTGCCAAAAACTTTATTCTTAGTATTTAATAAGGACTCATATTTTTTCTGGTATTCATTCGGTAGGATTTTTTCATATGCCCACAACTCAGAAGATTTTAAATGGACTTGATCGTATTTTGACGCTTGAATTGGTACGTGTTACTGAACGTGCTGCTGTTGCTGCTGCACGCTGGCGCGGGCGTGGCGATGAAAAAGCTGCGGATCAGGCTGCTGTAGATGCAATGCGGCAGGAACTTAATCGATTGCCTATTGATGGTACAGTGGTGATTGGTGAAGGTGAGCGGGATGAAGCGCCTATGCTTTATATTGGAGAAAAAGTAGGTCTTCAAAGTGGATTGGCGATCGATATTGCACTTGATCCATTAGAGGGAACAACACTTTGTGCTAAAAATATTGCCAATTCTTTGGCAGTAGTTGCAATTGCTGAAAAAGGTAATCTCCTTTACGCTCCTGATGTTTATATGAAAAAAATTGCTATTGGTCCTGGTTATCCAAAGGGAGTAGTAGATATAGATGCTTGTCCTACCGATAATATCCATGCTCTTGCGAAGGCTAAAGGAGTGGCTGTTAATCAGATTGTTGTTTGTATTATGGATAGGCCTCGTCATGAAAAATTAATTAATGAAGTACGAGCGACAGGGGCATCGATTCGCTTGATTGGGGATGGAGATGTTGCTGCTGTTATTGATACAACTGATCCAGAAGAAACAGGTATTGATATCTATATGGGGATTGGGGGAGCACCTGAAGGTGTTTTAGCTTCTGCTGCTTTGCGCTGCATTGGAGGACAGATGCAAGGTCGTTTGCTGCTAGATACAGAAGAGAAAATTGCTCGTGCAGCTAAAATGGGGATTAGTGATCCCAATAAAGCTTATACAATGGAAGAAATGGCAAAGGGTGATGTTTTGTTTGCAGCAACAGGGGTAACAGATGGCAATATGCTTTCTGGTGTTAAATTTACATCTCGTTACATTCAAACGGAAACTCTCGTAATGCGCTCCCATACGGGTACAGTCCGTAATATTAAAGCGCAGCATAGAGATCATTCAAAATTTGATTAATGTTTTCTTTTTTCGTCATTAAAAATAGAGGGAGTTTTTTAGGAAATACGCTTCCATGAATCTATTTTCATGGAAGCATTTATAGATATGAGAATATCTTATTATTATGAGAGCTGGACAGAATGAACCCAGCCATTTTTATCTTCTATGTTCCCTTTTTGAAGGCCAACCAATTGTGTACGAAGCTGCTTTGTAACTTCTCCAACTGTTTCATTTCCAATAATAAATTCTCCCCCTTTATATTTAAAACGACCAATTGATGTGACAACGGCAGCTGTACCACAAGCAAAGACTTCTTTAAGGTGTCCACTCTTTGCATCTTCTTGAAGCGCTGCAAAAGAATAAGGACGCTCTTCTATTTTTAATCCCATTTGTTGAGCTAATCTTAAGATTGAATCACGAGTTATCCCTGGAAGAATAGTGCCGTTAAGCGCAGGGGTTACAAGTGTACTATCTGCCATAATAAAGCAGACATTCATACCACCAAGTTCTTCAATCCATTTATGTTCAATCATATCAAGAAAGAGTACTTGGCTACAATTATTTTGCGTTGCACACTTTTGTGCCAGTAAGCTTGCTGCATAGTTTCCGCCACATTTTGCAGCGCCTGTGCCCCCTGGACCAGCGCGGCTATAATCTGTTTCAATCCATACACTGACAGATTTTTCTTCTCCTTTGAAATAGGATTCAACTGGAGAGGCTATGATACAAAAAAGATATTCTTGAGAAGGGCGGACTCCCAAAAAGTTTTCATTGCCAAACATAAATGGACGGATATAGAGGCTAGCGTTGGGATGATCAGAAACCCATTTTTGATCAATTTTTACTAATTGATGAACGGCATCCAGAAAAATATCTTTTGGCAATTCTGGCATAGCTAAACGCCTCGCTGATTCTATAAAGCGTTGTGCATTGGCATCAGGACGGAAGAGCAAGATGCGCCCATCTTTTGCTCGATATGCTTTTAAACCCTCAAAAATTTCCTGTCCGTAATGTAAAACGGTACTTGCAGGGTTAATTTCTAAAGCTTTGTATTGAGAAATGATGGCATTATGCCAGCCTTTGTCTTCAGTCCATTGAATAGTACACATGTGGTCTGTAAAAAATTGACCAAAACCGGGATTTTTTAAAATTTCTTCACATTTTTCTTCTGACAGAGGAGATGGGTGTTTTTCTATTTTAAAGGGAAGCGACGATATAGGAGATTTCATAAAAAACCTTTTGAGTATGTTTCATTTTTATTAATAAAAATAATGAGATATTTTGATCACAACTCTATTATTAACAAAACCTTTGTGTCAATGTTTTATTATAAAACACAAAGAGGTTTATTATAGAATTCAAAGGCTATTATAGATATTTTAATTCTACTCTCGCCTCTTTTTCTCAACTTTATAAAGTAAGCTGGAACTTTTTTCTATAATTATCGTTTTCTCAAAATAGGTATCTGAATAATTTCATATATGCATATTGTCTAGAAATTAAAAGGTAAGGGAATTGAGAAAAGGAATCTACTATGATTGATAAAAATTATCACACATATGAAGAACGTATGGCAGCAGAAAGAAGAGATAGTGAACAACGTGTTTCAATTGCTAAGGGTATTTTTGCTATTCTTCTTGCGGTCGTTATTATCTGGTTTGTTTTTGGTTTTTTAGGATCTTTTTTTGCAAAATCTCCTGAACATAGTTCGCGTTATAATACTCCAGAAACAAGCCAAAGCGTAACAACGCCCAAAAAAGATTTAAATTCGCTTCCTTCTGTACCTTATACTTATAAGGGTACGTAGTGATTTTTTCATAAATATAATCTTTTAGATAGGACGCAAATCGACGTAGATTAAAGAATAAAGTCAGAACAAAGACATAAAAAAGATTAGACGATTTTAATTTCTGAAGTTTTTGATAAGTAATTAAATGGTATGGAAATAAATAATGCAACGGTTTTAACAACCGTTGCATTATTGGTTTAGCGTGTGATGAAGCAACTTCCTCCAGAACTTTTAATGGATTCACAAAGGATTATGGCTTCATTACGGTCTTGTGTTTGAATCCGAACACGGTAATAAGTACCTTTTCCTGGTATAAAAGCGGGTTGAATATTTAAAGAACGGGCACCGATAAGGAATCCAAATTTAGATTTCATATTTTTTAAAGAACTTCTAGCTAGCTCATGCGTTGGCTGAGATGCAAGTTGTACGTAATAACTTTCTGAATTTTGTGCTGCGACTCTGTTTGGTGATGTGGGGCGAGATGCGGCGGGTGTTTCAACTTGTGTATTTCTTTCTGCATGAGAAGGAATAGGGATAAATTTTTCTTCAATATTTGAGCTAGAAGTATTTTCTGCGATTATTTTATCAATATTATTTTTGAGATCAAGGTCTATTTCTTGATTGTTTATATCCGAATCATGCGACGAAACAAGGGACGAATCTTGAAGTTCATTAGGAGTTTGATCAATGTTTTCTTCAGATTGAGCAGCAGTTTTGCTCTTTGTTTGATGTACGGGAGCTAGTGTAACTGTACCATCTTGATTTACAATAACAGTTTGTACTTCTTGCGTGGGAATAGTATGGTTTATGGCTTCTGTGACTGCATCTTCAACATCAGATTCATTTAAAGAAGAAGATGAAGCGTTTGAAGATTCTTCAGGATTTAATTCTTTTAAATTTTCAGGTTGTTCAGAGTTATCAATAAGAAATTGTTGTGTGTTTTCTTGTTTTTCATTTTGTTCAGTTGTTTGTTTATAGATATCTAAATTATGTGCAACATCATTTTTCGGTTCAGTTGTTTCTGGTTTGAATTTAAAAGGCGCATTATCAGCGTGGATAATGATCGTTTCTTCATTTTTTTGTGATGGCATAAAAAAGTGCGAATAACCAGCAAATCCAATTCCTATTAAAATAAGTATAAAAATACCTTTAATGAAATTTTTACCAAAAATAAAACTTTTTAAGGGAGGAGGAGCTGGTGGATGCGTGGGAACTTCATTTGAGCTTGTGTATGATGAATTCTCGCTAAAAGGGGGAAAATTATATTCCATATTGGCAGAAGAAAAATAGTCGGAATTTTGTTCTTTAGAGTTTATATAAACACTTTCTTTTGAATTTTGCATAGACTGATGAAAAACCTCATTTTTCTGTTGTTTTTGAGAAAAATTATCCGTTGGGACATTTCCTACATTAAGTACATCAGCAAATTCTTCTTCTAAACCACCACTAGTTGGCACATCATATTCTGGCGCTTCATACGGGACTTCTGGAACCATAATAGGGCCAGTTTTTTCTACGATTTCCTCTGAAAATTTATAAGTATCAACATTGGGAGGGGGAGTATCTCTGTGCGTATAGTTATGGGCAAAAAAGCCATCCGTTTGTTTTGTATTCAAAGAGGCTGATGAGGAAAGAAACTCATCTGAATTATTTTCATTATATGAAATTTCTCTATTTGGGTTAGAGGTACCTTCGGTGTTATTGATGTATTGGGCTTGAGCCTCATTATATATTGGAACTTTTTCGCTATAAGTTTCTTGTTGTGAAGGGTTTTCTTCAAAAAAATGGGGATAATTGGTTGTATGATCCTCTTGTGAAGCCCCCTTTAAATAAGATTGTCTATCAACTGGTGGAGAATCCAAAGGTGAGGAGAATGTACTTTTTGTTTGATTTCTTGCAGTGTTTTGTCTTTCTGACATAAGGTTAGAAGATGAGAAAAACTCATTTGCCTCTGTAGAAGAGGAGATATCAGGATAAGAAGAGGAGACATCAGAATAATCTTTTTTGATCCAATTTTCTTGATCAGCTGAAATTTTATAGGGATGGTTTACAGGAGTGTCATAGAGGTTTTGATTGTCATCATAAGTTTGTTGTATATTCGTAGTTTTAGGCTGTTGTGAATTTGTTTGTGAAAACCGATTGGTTTGTTCAACAGATTCTGGAATCTCTTTCTTATTTTCGCGCCTTTCAGATTTATCAAAAAAGAAATTTTCTGATTCTGATTGTGAAATAAGATTACTTTTTTTAAGAAACGGATCAGCACTGGTTGCTGTTGTTTTCTGTTGAGGGGATTGATTCTTTGGGATTGGTAATGGAGAAAGCTCATCTAAAATTTGTTCTTCATCATGACTGCTAGGTGAAGAATATTTCTCTTCAAATAAATTATTTTGTTTTGAATGGTTGAAAGAAACAGTTTGTGCAATATCTGAGGCTGTTGCGTTGCTGGTTGCATGCAAGTCCCATTGTTTTTTTTGATCATCAAACGGTAAGTCATGTGCTAAATTATTTTCAAGTTCCTCTTCTAGAAAGGACAAATCAAAATCATCATCATGGGATGATGTTTCGGGGTGAGATGTTGATCGATCTGTCTGTAAAGAAGATTGCTCATTTTGGTTTCCGCTTTGTTTGTGCGGATTAAAAATGCGCGTAAGCCTTTCCAAAGGATCATGGTGTTCATGATCGTGTTTTGTTTCGTGTAGATTTTTGCGATCGTTATCGCTCATAGCTTTTCTCACATGGTGATTTGCATCTGCGTGCAATCAATGGTTGATTTTGATTTGTTATATTAAAATTATAAATTTTCCCCCTCTCATGCAAGGATACATGAAAAAGTTTATCAATAGAGTACCTATTGTATGTATTTATAGAACTTTTTCAACGCATTTCTATTGGTGCTTCGACTCCTATGATGGTAAGTCCTGATGATAAAATATTGATAACAGCTTGTATCAATCCCAATCTTGCAAAGGATAACTCTTTATCATCAGGTTGAATAAAGCGTAAATTGAGATTTTCACTCCCTTTATTCCAATGGGTGTGAAAGCTGGAAGCAAGGTCATAAAGATAAAACGCTAATCGATGCGGTTCCTTATGAACGACGGCCTGTTCAATGATACGTGGATATTCAGAAAGTTTGCGTATTAACAATATTTCATGGTCATCTGTTAATCGATGAAGATGGGCGATTAATGTATCATTTGAAAAGCTTTTAATATGAAGCGCTTCTTGTGCTTGACGAAAGACTGAGTGACAACGTGCACTTGCATATTGTACGTAAAAGATGGGGTTATCTTTTGATTGTTCTGTTACTTTTGCAAAATCAAAATCAAGAGGTGCTTCACACTTACGGTATAGCATCATAAAACGCACAGGATCACGCCCAACCTCTTCGACAACATCGCGTAGAGTGACAAAAGATCCTGCTCTTTTTGACATGCGTACAGGATGACCGTTGCGAAAAAGTTTTACCAATTGACATAAGAAGACGCTTAATTTAGCTTTATCCCCAGAAATTGCTTTTGCCATTGCCTCTAGCCGCTTTACATAGCCAGCATGGTCTGCGCCTAGAATATAAATCATTTCATCAAAATGACGATTAAATTTATCCCGAAAATAAGCAACATCAGCAGCAAAATAAGTGTAAGAACCATCAGATTTAACTAAAACACGGTCTTGGTCATCACCAACATTTGTTGAACGGAACAAAGTTTGTTCACTTGGTTCCCAATCTTCTGTATTTTGTCCCTTGGGAGGGGGGAGTTTTCCTTTGTAGATATAACCATTTAAAGTGAGGTCGTTGATGGTGTTACGAATGGCGCGTGCATTATCTGCATAGAGCATTCGCTCAGAGAAAAAGATATCATGATAAATATTAAGAGCAGCCAAATCTTCGCGAATCATGGTCATCATTGCATGAATTGCACGTTCTTTCACAAGAGATAAGGCTTCATCTTTATCCATCGTGAGGAGTTGGTCCCCAAACTCTTGAGCAAGCGATTGTCCCAATGGTATCAAGTATTCTCCAGGATAGAGCCCTTCTGGAATTTCATTAATTTCTTGCCCAAGAGCCTCACGATAGCGCAATAGTACAGAGTGGGCGAGGACTTCGATTTGTTGACCAGCATCATTGATATAATATTCTTTCGTAATGTTATAGCCCGTAAATTGCAGCAAATTGGAGAGAACATCTCCAACAACCGCTCCGCGGCAGTGTCCTACATGCATTGGTCCTGTCGGATTTGCTGAGACATATTCAACATTGACGCGTTTTCCTTGTCCCATTGGGATACGACCATAAGAAGTGCCTGATTCAAGCATGGATTTTATAGCATCTTGCCAAAATAATTTTGTAAGCTTTATGTTTATAAAACCAGGACCGGCAACATCTATATTTTCGATAGAGGAATCATTTTTAAGAAGTTCTATGATTTTATCTGCAAGTGCACGTGGATTGATTCCAATAGATTTTGCAAGCACCATAGCAGCATTGGTTGATAAATGACCATGGGAGGAATCACGCGGAGGATCAACAGTAATTTTTGATAAATCTAGATCTTCTCCATTTTTTCCTTTTATATCAGATAATTCAATTGATCTCTTAATTTTTTTTTCGAAGTTTTTAAAGATATTCATATTTAGCTTCCATGATGATGCCAAAAGCCATTAAACGAAATTATCTGTATGGTCAAATAAACGGTGATATTCACGTAGAGCGTAGTGATCTGTCATGCCTGAAAGGAAGTCAGCAATCAAACGTGCTAACTCTTGATTTTTTAAGTGCACTGTTTTGCTCTGCCAACTTTCAGGCATTGTATTTGGATTTTCATAATAACAATTGAATAATTTTTGTACAATGCATTTTGCTGCATTGCGACGACTAAGAACTTGTTCATGGTAGTAAAGATTTTTAAATAAAAAGTTTTTTAGTTCTTTTTCATAAACGGTCATTGTTGGTGAAAAGGTAACAATAGTTTGTTTTGCTTGGTGAATATCGTTTATGCTTGTTGGTTTGATGCGTGCTAAATTTTCTTGTGATTGTTTGATAACATCTTCAACCATGGTTGTTATTTGTCTTCGTACAAGTGTGTAACCGCGACGCGTTTGGTCGAGGTGGGGATGCTCATCTGTTATATCTTTTAATATTGCTGCTGTTAGTGAAACATGTTCAAATTGATCGAGTGTTAAAAATTGCGAACGTAGACCATCATCAATATCATGCGCATTGTATGCGATATCATCTGCAATAGCAGCACATTGCGCTTCTAGTCCTGCAAAACAATCGAGTGCAAGGTCTTGCTCTGCATTGTATTGTAAAATATCGATAGGAACCTCCTTATTCTTCGCGTGAGGACCTAAAAGAGGACCATTATGCTTTACAAGTCCTTCGAGGGTTTCCCATGTAAGGTTAAGTCCATCAAAATTTGCATAGCGCTGTTCTAGTTTTGTGACAATGCGTAATGCTTGTGCATTATGATCAAAGCCGCCATAATGTACCATGGCTTCATTAAGTGCATCTTCTCCAGCATGGCCAAAGGGCGTGTGTCCAAAGTCGTGAACAAGGGCAATGGCTTCGGCAAGGTCTTCATCAAGGCACAGGGCACGGGCTAATGTTCTTGCAATTTGAGAGACCTCTATGGAATGGGTTAGGCGAGTACGATAATGATCGCTTTCATCAGCAATAAACACTTGCGTTTTATGTTTAAGACGTCGAAATGCATTAGAATGGATAATACGATCTCTATCTCGTTGAAAAGGTGAGCGTGTGGTGCTCATCGTTTCATGGAATAATCTACCACGGCTTGTTTGCGGATGAGCACTGTACACTGCTCGAGATTGGTAATTGAAGTTGATAGTGCCTATATCCATTGCAAGCTGCCCATTATCATCTTAAAATTGAGAGTGGTTTATGACAAATAAACTTCTCTTTGAGTATGGGATACTCTTTCTTGATGGTTTAATGCAAGGATATATAAAATGAATGTGAAAATTTCAGATGTTGCTGCCCAAAAAATTGCACAGATACTTTTGCGTGAACCCGATAAAATAGCATTACGTATTTCTGTTGAAGGTGGTGGGTGTTCTGGTTTTTCTTATAAATATGACTTGGTTTCTGAAATGTGTAAAGATGACCTCGTTCTCAAAAAAGATGGGGCAGTTGTGTTTATTGATTTACTATCACTTCCTTTCATGGAAGGAGCTGAGATTGATTTTGTTGATGATCTTATGGGGCAGTCTTTTCAAATCCACAATCCCAATGCTGTTTCATCATGTGGTTGTGGTGTAAGTTTTTCAATCTAAAATGATGGCTTTGTGATATTGTTTCTTGAAAAAAATATCATGTTGGTCAACAATGTGAAAATGGGTATTCTTATGAAAATAGTGCACCGATGTGTATGGTTGTGCGTGGTGCTTACTTTATTGATCTGGAGTCACTGTGCTTTTTCTGAAGAAGAAGGGCAAGATCAGCAGCAGGGACAATCAAGGAGTTTTATTGTAAAGTCTCAAGAGCAGGGAAAAGAAAATTTAGCATCTCAAACACAACTCATTTTGAATGCTCGATTAATAAATAGTCATCCGGATATTGAAAAAGGGCTTGTCTGGCGGGTTTATGCCCCTATTCTAGGGATTGATAATAAATTACCATTAGTGGCAACCTATAAGGGGGGAAGTGCGCGTTTTGATCTCGAACCAGGAAGTTATCTTGTTCATGTCTCATTTGGTCATATGAGTGCTGTGCGCCATATTCGCCTAGAAAATGGACAGAGTCTTGTAAAAAACTTTAATCTTGAGGCTGGTGGTGTCATTTTAAATGCAACACTGCTTAATGGTGTAATGAATGAAAAGGAATTACGTTTTACCATTTATGAGGATGAAAAAGAAAATGATGATACGGGGGTGATTTTATCAAATGTTAAACCCCAATCAGTTGTACGTTTAAAAGCTGGACGCTACCATGTTGCTTCCCATTATGGTTCTATTAATGCGACGGCTCGTTCCGATATTCAAGTGGATGCTGGTAAAATGACAGAAGTTACCCTTGAACATCAGGCTGCTCAGATTGTCTTAAAGCTGGTACGACAAGAAGGAGGGGAAGCGCTTGCAGATACAAGTTGGTCTCTTGCCAATGATTCTGGTGATATCGTTTATGAAACAGTTGGTGCTTATGTTTCACTCGTGTTAGCGGAGGGAGAGTATATTGCAATTGCTAAAAATAAAGATAAAATCTATCAAAAAGTTTTTTCAGTCGTTTCTGGTCATGATGAAGATATAAGTGTGGTGGCGAATGAGCAAAATATGCAACGAATTGATGAAGATGTGGATTGATCGTTGTTTATGGGGGTAAACTATGATGAGAGACGGGGTATGAGTTTTGATTGAAATTTCAACAGTTGGTGTGTTTTTTGCTGGGGCACTCTCTTTTTTGTCGCCCTGTGTTTTGCCATTAGTTCCTCCTTATTTGTGCTATATGGCAGGTGTTGGTATTGATGATTTTCGTTCAGAAAATCGTGATGAGAAAGTCTTTATACGGTGGGCTTTATTGTCTTCTGTTATTGCTTTTGTTCTCGGGTTTACGACTGTTTTTGTTGCTTTAGGTGCCAGTGCTAGCACAATTGGGAAATTCATCGGTTATTATCGTGATTGGTTCGCCCTTGCTGCTGGAATTGTCATTATTATTTTTGGTTTAAATTTTTTGGGGATTTTCAAGATCGCTTTTTTATTTCGTGAAGCGCGTTTTCAGACCAAAAAAACACCTGCTGGTCCTTTAGGCGCGTATATTATTGGGTTAGCTTTCGCTTTTGGTTGGACACCGTGTATTGGCCCCATTTTAGGCCCTATTATAACGCTTGCTGGAACAAAAGAAACTGTGGGAGAGGGAGCTGTTCTATTAGCGGTTTATGCATTAGGTCTTGCTATTCCTTTTATGTTGGCAGCTTTATTTTCGAGCAGTTTTATGCGATTTTTAGGAGCTTTTCGTATTCATTTAGGAAAAGTTGAAAAAATTATTGGTGTTTTTCTTATTCTTACAGGGATTTTGTTTTTAACAGGCTCTATGCAGGATCTTTCATTTTGGCTTTTAGAACATTATCCTTCGTTGAGTTATATTGAAGATATTCGTTGGCACGATATTATGAATTTTTTTGGATTTTCTCGTTAGTCTTATGTGTTTTTATGGTTAGAAGTTGTCTTTCTATTGTTCTTGCTGCAGGTGAAGGGACACGCATGAAATCGTCTCTGCCTAAGGTACTTCATAAAATTGCTGGATTGCCTCTTATATGCCATGTTCTAAAACAAATAGAATTGGCAGGCTCTTCACAATTAGCAGTCGTTGTGGGATTTGGTGCTAAGGAGGTTACGCACGTTGTTCAGTCATTTGTAAAAGATGCGATGATTTTTGAACAAAAAGCGCGTTTAGGAACAGCTCATGCTGTTTTATCTGCTCGTTTAGCTTTGCAAAAGGAAGTGGATGATATTCTCATTGTTTTGGGGGATACGCCTCTCATTCAGCAAGATTCATTGCACCAAATGCGTGCACAGCTTGCTGATGGAGCAGATGTTGTTTTTGCAGGTTTTCATACCCAAAATCCAACAGGTTATGGGCGTCTTCTCGAGAAAAATGGTCAATTGATCGCAATTGTAGAAGAAAAAGACGCTAGCGATGAAGAAAAAAAGATTTCTTTTTGTAACGGTGGAATACTCGCTATGCGTGGAAAACATGCACTTTCTCTTTTAGAGAAGGTTGGTAATAACAATGTGAAAAAAGAATATTATTTAACAGATATTGCTGCTCTTGCAACACGCGAAGGATTAGATGTGCGTGTTGTTGAAGTTCCTTTTGAAGATATTGTAGGAATTAATAACAGTCTTGAGCTTTCTGAGGCTGATTCTTTGTGGCAAAAACGTAAAGCGCGCGATTTAATGTTATCGGGTGTTACACTCTTAAAACCAGAGACACTCTATTTTTCTTATGATACAGAAATTGAACCAGGGGTTGTGATAGAACCAAATGTTTATTTTGGATTAAGCGTGAAAGTACAATCTGGTGCTGTTATTCATGCATTTAGTTATCTCGAGGGTGCTGTGGTTGGTAAGGATGCACAGATTGGTCCCTATGCACGTTTGCGTCCTGGAACAGAGTTGGCGAAGTCCGTAAAGATTGGAAATTTTTGTGAAGTCAAACAAGCTAAGGTAGGAGAATCTTCTAAAATCAATCATTTAAGTTATATTGGTGATGCCGAAATTGGTGCACATACCAATATTGGAGCCGGTACGATTACTTGCAATTATGATGGATTTAACAAATATAAAACCATGATTGGTGATTATGCTTTTGTTGGGTCTAATACGGCACTTGTTTCCCCATTAGTAGTAGGGGATGGCTCTTATGTTGCTTCAGGAAGTGTTATTACTGAAAATATTCCTATGAACAGTATGGCTTTTGGGCGTGCACGACAGGTTATAAAAGAGGGCTATGCGACAAAATTTCGAGAGCGCTTGTTAGAAAACAAACAGAAAAAATGATTATTTTCAGTCTATTCCTTTGTTTCGTGTGAATCTAACGATGGATAGGATGTTTATTCTTAAAGATTGCCGTACTCCATGTTTGAATTATTTTATTATTTATAGTTTTAAATAAAGGCTGTTGGATTGTTTTATAAGATTTAAATCTTAAGATGTGGGTTGGAGCTTTTTAATGTGTGGAATTATTGGAATTATTGGAAAGAGGTGTGTTACGTCCTCTTTGGTTGAGGGGTTAAAACGTCTTGAATATAGAGGGTATGATTCATCTGGGGTGGCAACAGTCCATAATGGGCATCTTTATCGTGTACGTGCTGAGGGGAAGCTTGTTTATTTAGAAGAAAAATTAAAAAAAACACCTCTTGAGGGAAGTTTAGGGATTGGTCATACCCGTTGGGCTACGCATGGAATTGCTGTTGAACGCAATGCGCATCCCCATGTGACTGAAAAACTTGCGATTGTTCATAATGGTATTATTGAAAATTTTGTAGAATTGCAAAAGGAACTCATAGAAGATGGTTATATCTTTGAAACAGAGACGGATACGGAAGTTATTGCACATTTAATAACGCGTGCATTAAAAGAAGGTCTTTCTCCGCAAGAAGCTGTACGTACCAGTTGGAAAAGGCTGCAGGGGGCTTTTGCTATTGTTCTTATTTTCGAAGGTGAAGATAACCTTATGATTGCGGCTCGTTCTGGTCCACCTCTGGCAATTGGTTATGGAAAAGATGAATTTTTTGTGGGGTCAGATGCGATTGCTTTGGCACCATTCGTTGATCATATTAGCTATATGGAAGATGGGGATTGGGCTGTTCTCACACGGGAAGGCGTCAAAATTTATGATGTATATAATCAACCGGTAAAACGTCCTGTGACAACATTACTTGAAGAGGCTTTATTGATTTCTAAGGGTAATCATCGTCATTTTATGCACAAGGAAATGTTTGAACAACCTGAAGTGATTTCTCATAATTTGGCGCATTATCTTGATCTTGGAAATTATGCCGTTCGATCATTTGAGAATTTGATTGATTGGAAAAATATTCATCGTCTCCTTTTTGCGAGTTGTGGAACGGCTTATTATTCAACCTTAGTTGCGCGCTATTGGTTTGAGAAATTTGCCGCTTTAAGTGTTGATAATGATGTTGCTTCGGAGTTTCGTTATCGTGAACCTCCTATAACGTCTGATGTGTTGTCGCTGTTTGTTTCTCAATCTGGTGAGACAGCTGATACATTGGCTTCTTTGCGTTATTGTCGTGAGCGGGGTGTAAAAACAGCAACAATTGTGAATGTAGAGCAATCAACAATGGCAAGGGAGGCTGATTTTATTCTCCCAACACTTGCCGGACCGGAAATTGGTGTTGCGTCAACAAAAGCTTTTACCTGTCAATTGGCAACGCTTGCTTCACTAGCACTTAGTGCTGCTAAACAACGTGGCTATCTCTCGGTTCAAATGGAACAGCAATTGGTTCAACAATTGGCAGAAGTTCCACGTATTTTAAATGAGGTCTTAAAATTAGAGAGCAAAATTGAATGTATTTGTCGTGATTTAGTGAATGCAAAAAGTGTTCTTTATCTGGGACGTGGGACTTCTTATCCGATTGCTTTGGAGGGAGCCCTTAAATTGAAAGAGCTTTCTTATATTCATGCTGAAGGTTATGCGGCGGGTGAGTTGAAGCATGGACCAATTGCTTTGGTGGATGAGACAATACCTGTTATTGTTGTTGCACCTTATGATCGGTGGTTTGAAAAAACTTTTTCTAATATGCAAGAAGTGGTAGCACGTAATGGTCGTATTATTTTAATAACCGATAAAAAAGGAGCAGAAGTAGCTTGTCTTAAGACTTTATCAACGATCACTTTGCCAGAAGTTCCAGAATTTATTTCTCCTATTATTTATGCACTCCCTGTTCAGTTAATCGCTTATCATACGGCTGTTTTATTAGGAACAGATGTCGATCAACCCCGTAATTTAGCAAAATCAGTCACGGTTGAATAAAAGTATATTTCTGAATCTTTGGGAGAATAATCAAGTGTAAGAAATTGATTTATAATGATAGCTTATTTTTTCCACTTTTCTCTGTTGAACGAGAATATCGGAGACGGGATTTTTCTTTCTAAATTCTTTACGATAAAATAAAAAATATTTTCTGACCTGTCAAAAAATGGATCAGCTATGTGAATATAATGATAGAAAAAGGCGCAATATTTCTTCTACTGTTTTAATGCAAGAATAATTTAGATTGAAAGAAAAGATGCTGTTGTTGGTTTGTCACTCTTTCATGAAGCATAAAGATGGTAAGGGATTGTATAGATTATTTATGGTTTATTCTAAGAGAGAAAATCGTATTTGAACAGAGAGGTATTTTAATTTTTTATTAGAGGGGCTTTGTTATCCTGCTCGCAAGAGGCGTGTAGCATCATCGTGTCCGAAAAGATAAAGCAGCAACTGTAAAGCTTGTCCTTGCTGAGAAGAAAGATGAGGATCGCGTTGTAAAAATAAACGAGCATCTTTTCTTGCCATTGACAAAAGATCGCTATGAACTGCAAGGTTTGCTATATGAAATTCAGGGACTCCGGATTGTTTGGTACCTAAAAGCTCTCCTTCGCCTCGCAGGCGCCAATCTTCTTCAGCGATTTCAAAACCATCTTCTGTATTGCGGATAATATTAAGGCGTGTTGCTGCTGTTTTAGTCAGTGGATCTTTATAGAGCAAAATGCAGGAAGATTTTTTATTGCCTCGTCCTACACGTCCACGTAATTGGTGCAATTGTGAAAGGCCAAAATGTTCCGCGTGTTCGATGATAATGATCGAAGCATCTGGAATATCTACTCCCACTTCAATGACGGTGGTTGCAACTAAAATACGTGTATTTCCACATTTAAAAGATGCCATAGCGGCTTCTTTTTCTGCTGTAGACATTTTTCCATGGATCATACCAACGTGTGCTCCAAAGCGTTCATGGAGAAATGTAAAGCGGTTTTCAATTGAAGTGAGATCAAGAACTGTCGATTCCTCCACTAAAGGACAAATCCAATAGAGCTTTTCTCCTTTTTCTAATGCAATTGCGATTCGCTCTATAAGCTCATGAAGACGTTTCAAAGAAAGCATTGCTGTTGTAATGGGTTGTCGTCCCATTGGTTTTTCTGTAATTTTAGATACATCCATATCACCAAAAGCTGTTAAGACAAGTGTGCGCGGAATGGGCGTGGCGGTCATAACCAGCATATCAGGTTTATTGCCTTTTTCTGTAAGAGCGATACGTTGATGGACACCAAAACGGTGTTGTTCATCGATAATGGTTAAGGCAAGATTGTTATAAGTGATGCTGTTTTGTATGAGAGCATGGGTTCCGATGATAATAGAAACTTGACCTGATTGAATATCATTCAAGATATTTGTCCGCAATTTCCCTTTTTCTCGTCCTGTTAAAAGAGTTGTTTGTAATCCGACTTTTTCGGCAAGAGGAGCAATGGTGGAAAAATGTTGCCTGGCAAGCACTTCGGTTGGTGCCATTAAAGCTGATTGTCCTGAATTTTCAGCAATTTGTGCCATTGCCATCAATGCAACAACAGTTTTTCCTGCGCCTACATCACCTTGAAGCAGTCTTAGCATCGGTTCTGGCGAAGCAAGATCCTTCGCGATATCTTCTACTGCTTTTTTTTGTCCGGTTGTGAGTTGAAAGGGGAGGACATTAAGCAATTTTTTAGTATAAATTCCTGTTGATGGTCGAGAAGTGCCAACAAGAGATTTGGTTTTCAAACGCACGAGTCCTAGCGCCAATTGACAAGCGAGCAATTCATCATAGGCAAGACGTTTGCGTGCTGTACTTTCTAAGGATAGATCGTTGGTATTAATGGGCGCATGGATACGGCGTAAAGCAACAGAAAAAGAAGAAAAATTTTGCTGCTTTTTCACATTTTCATCTATCCATTCTGGGAGGAGAGGAATAAAATCAAGAGCGTTTTGTATGGCGCGTCTTAGTGTCTTTGCAGTTAGTCCTGCAGTAGAGGGATAGACAGGTTCGATGAGAGGAATCTGATTTGATTGTTCGCTTGGAGCAATATAGTCGGGATGCGCCATTGAAAATTGCCCATTAAACCATTCAACTTTTCCTGATACAGTGACTTTTTTTCCTTCAGGGAGTTGTTTTTTTAGCCAAAGAGGCTGAGCGTGAAAAAAGACTAAATTTATTTTTCCTGTTTGATCATGGGCAATAACACGATAGGGGATTTTGTTGTGACCACGGGGCGGTGGTTGATGTTGATCGATGATAATTTCGAGTGTAACAGTGTCTCCTTCTGTTACACAAGCAATGTTGGGACGCATTCTGCGGTCTATGACGGAATGAGGCATTAATTGAAGAAGATCAATAAGAGTTGCTTCGCGTTGTGTAGGATTAACATTTAAGAGTTTGGTCAGTAAACCATAGACTTTAGGTGTAATACCAGAAAGAGTTCGAATAGAATTAAAAAGAGGGGTAAGAAGACTTGGAGGCATGAGCAAATTTAACCTGCTCTTTTTGTTTTTTCTAGACCTTTAGAAGAGCTTTTTGGGGATAAAGTTATAAAGAGGAGGTTGCTTTACTTACACATTGAATTTTAGGAAGAAAATTAATATTTAAAGATAAATACAATAAAAGGGAGCTAAAATTAAAGTGCTTAGATGAGCTATATTATTTTTCTTTTTATTTTAGCTGTTTATTTGCTGTGAATAGAAGCATTTTCTTGATATAATTCTCTTATAAATATTAATAAAATTGGGATATTGCTCCTATGTAGGATGATGAATTTATAGCTTTAAAGTTATGATAAACAGAAGTTTTTTTCTTTTATAAGGGGTGCTGTTTGGCATTTATTTTGTAGTGGGAAATTGTGAGAGTGGTAAAAAATAAAAATAAAATGCAAGAGAACAAAAATTCTCTTCCTCGCTTTATTCATTTGAGAGTGCATTCAGCTTATTCCTTGCTCGAAGGGGCTTTAAAAATCCCCCAAATTATTCAACAGACGATTTCAGATCATGCACCAGCGGTTGCTATTACCGATACCAATAATTTATTTGGTGCTTTGGAATTTTCACAGCATTGTCTTTCTCATGGGGTACAACCTATTATTGGTTGTCAGCTTACTGTTGATTTTTGTGATGAAAATGATCATTCACGTTTGGCTAAATGGCGTAATCCTTCTGATTTTTGCTCTATTGTTCTGTTGGCTGCTAGTGAAACCGGTTATGCTCATTTGGTTCGTCTTGTGAGCCGTGCTTATCTTGATAAATGTGATACTGATCCTCCTTATATTAAAGCTCATTGGTTGTCGGCACACAGTGAAGGAATAATTGTTTTAACGGGAGGCAAGGGAGGGCCTATTAATCTTTCTTTAGCAGAAGAGAAAAAAGAACATGCTGTTGAACGCTTAATTTATTTGAAAAAATCTTTTGCTGATCGTCTTTATGTGGAATTACAACGGCATGGCTCTTATGATCGGAGAGTAGAAGCTGATCTTATTGAATTGGCTTATGCGCATGAAATTCCTCTTGTTGCAACAAATGAAGCCTTTTTTCTGAAGAGAGAAGGGTATGAAGCGCATGATGCGCTGATGGCTGTTTCAGAAGGACAAATAGTCTCTAATCCAGATCGTAAACGTGTGACGCCAGATCATTATTTGAAGTCACAAGATGAAATGGTTACACTGTTTTCTGATCTTCCAGAAGCTTTAGAAAATAGTGTTGAAATTGCATTGCGTTGTCATATTGCCACGCCTCTTCGAAAACCGATATTGCCTCGTTTTATAGAACAATCTGCTAATTCAGAAAATACTTTAGAAGTAGAAGATAGTGAGTTGTTAAATCAGGCTAAAGCTGGTTTGAAGATGCGGCTTGAAACAATTGGATTAGCTGAAGGGTATACGATTGCAGATTATGAGCAGCGGCTTGATTATGAAATTTCAGTTATTACGCGTATGCAATTTTCTGGATATTTTCTTATCGTTTCAGATTTCATAAAATGGGCAAAGGTTCATGATATTCCCGTTGGACCAGGGCGGGGTTCTGGTGCTGGTTCACTTGTTGCTTATGCATTGACGATTACTGATGTTGATCCATTGCGGTTTTCTCTTCTCTTTGAACGTTTTCTCAATCCAGATCGTGTTTCGATGCCAGATTTTGATATCGACTTTTGTCAAGAGCGGCGCGAAGAAGTTATTCAATATGTTCAAAAAAAATATGGACGTGATCAAGTTGCTCAAATTATTACCTTTGGTAAGTTACAGGCACGTGCAGTTTTGCGTGATGTGGGGCGTGTTTTAGAAGTTCCTTATCGTCAGGTGGATTATCTTACAAAATTAATTCCTGCCACACCAGGAAGTCAGGTAGAATTGGCTGATGCTATTAAGGATGAACCTAAATTTGAAGAGGAAAAGAAAAAAGATCCCGTTGTTGGACGCGCATTAGATATCGCACTCCAGTTGGAGGGACTTTATCGTCATGCTTCGACTCATGCTGCTGGGATTGTTATCGGAGATCGTCCGCTTTGGGAGCTTGTCCCGATGTATCGTGATCCTCGTTCTGATATGCCTGTTACACAATTTAACATGAAATATGTTGAACAGGCAGGGCTGGTAAAATTTGATTTTCTTGGATTAAAAACGCTTACTGTTTTGAAAATGGCAGTCGATTTTGTTGCCAGAAAGGGGATTAAAATAGATTTATCAAATATCCCTCTGAATGATGAAGCAACCTACGCTATGATGGCACGTGGTGAAACGGTTGGCGTGTTTCAGGTGGAAAGTTCTGGTATGCGCAAGGCGTTGATTGGAATGAAGCCAGACCGTATTGAAGATATTATTGCGCTGGTCGCACTTTATCGTCCAGGTCCAATGGAGAATATTCCAACCTATAATGCACGCAAACATGGGGAAGAGGAAATTGCTTCTATTCATCCTAAAATAGATCATCTGATCAAAGAAACACAAGGTGTTATTGTCTATCAAGAACAGGTGATGCAGATTGCTCAGGTGCTTGCTGGCTATTCGCTTGGAGAAGCCGATTTATTACGTCGTGCTATGGGGAAAAAAATTCATGCTGAAATGCAAAAACAGCGTACGCGTTTTGTCAATGGAGCTGTTGCAGGTGGTGTTGATAAAGATCAAGCTGATATTATCTTTGATCTTTTAGCAAAATTCGCTGATTATGGTTTTAATAAATCGCACGCTGCTGCTTATGCAATTGTTTCTTACCAAACAGCTTATATGAAAGCAAATTATCCCGTTGAGTTTTTAGCAGCTTCAATGACGTATGATATGACGAATACAGATAAACTTAATGATTTTCGGCGTGAAGCATTAAGGCTGGGTATTGAAGTTATTGCACCTTCTATACAAACATCTCATCGTGTTTTTGAGGTTGGTGATAACTGTATTTATTATTCTCTTGCTGCCATTAAAGGAGTGGGAGAAACTGTTGTGGATCATATTGTTACTTGTCGAGGGGATAAGATTTTTAAGGATCTGGAAGATTTTTGTGCGCGTGTTGATCCTCGTATTGTTAACAAGCGTGCGATGGAAAGTTTAGTTTGTGCTGGTGCTTTTGATTGTTTTAACATTGCACGTGAGGTTTTATTAGCCAATCTTGGAACCCTTCATGCGCGTGCACTTCGTATTCTCGATGACAATTCTAGCGGGCAGGTTGATATATTTGGAATGGCAGGCGGATTAAAAGAACCATTGATCTTATCGCAAACAACCCCTTGGTTGCTGGCTGAGAAACTTTATCGAGAATTTCAAGCTATAGGTTTTTACTTTTCTGCGCATCCATTGGAGGAGTATCAAGCTATTCTAGACAAAAAACGCATTCAGACTTGGGTTAATTTTGCCAATGCCGTTAAAGGAGGAGCAACGGCTGCACGGCTTGCTGGAACTGTTGTGGCAAAAAACGTGCGCAAAACAAAATCTGGTAAAAAAATGGGAATTATTCATTTTTCTGATACAAGTGGACAATATGAAGCTGTTCTCTTTTCTGAGGCACTCTCGGATTATGAAGAGATGCTAGAACCCGGAAAATCTTTTATTATTACGGTGAGCGCAGAAAATCGTTCTGAAGGAGTTAGTTTGCGAATTGAAACAATTCAGTCGTTGGAACAGGAATCATTAAAACAGCATAAAATGATGCGTCTTTTTATAAAAACAGTTGATATGCTTCCACAAATTGAACAAAATTTAAATCTTGGGGGGAATGGAGAGGTTGGGCTTATTTTAATACAAGAGGATGGATTGCGAGAAGTCGAAATTGCGCTTCCTAAGCGATATAAGGTAAATTCACATGTCGCAAATGCTATGAAATTAATTCAGGGTGTTGTTGATGTAGAATTGAGTTAACAGAAAGATTAAAGATGGGAGCTGATTTTGAGTGGTGTTTTTGCTTTTAGGAGAGCTAAAAATTGAGCTTTTAAAATCGGATTGTAGGTTTCGAAAAATATTGCTTTTATTTGAGTAAATTATGATGTTTTTTAGTGTCATAGTGTCAAAAAATCTCTTCCTTTCGTAATATTCAAAATACTGGAAGAATTTTATAAGTTTTTATCATTATTTTTTATGGAATTCATCGCATCATACATGTAAAGCCAATCGAGATCTGACATAATGCTCTCTGGTGTACGAATTTTCATCATGAGATTGCGTGCAATTGCTATAGGACCGGTTGCGTGATAGACCAATCTATTGAAATCTCCGCGTTTTTTTACTGCTACAATACGGGGGGTGCGTGTTGTTTCGTAAAGCGAAAGTGCTTTCGTTAATGAAAAATCTTTCAATGAAAGTGCTTCTGCTAATGTGGCAGCATCTTCGATTGCCATAGCGGCACCTTGCGCTGCAAAAGGTAAGGCTGCATGTGCACAATCGCCAACAAATACTTGTCTCTCTAAGCCGATAAAACGATTTTGTTTCATTTGAAAGAGTGGCCAATAGCTCCATTCATCGATATGATCAAAGATTTGTAAGATTTTTGAATTCCAACCTTTAAAAAGAGATTTGAGTTTTTCTTTATCTCCTTTATGAGCCCATCCTTCTTTTGAATTTTCTCCATGCGTAATGGCGACAAAATTAAAAATTTTTTCTGACGATTGAATGGGATAGACAACAAGATGATTTTTGGGTCCCATCCAAGCTGTAATTGTCTTCATATTTTGCAATGAAGAACGAAATTTTTGAGGAAGATTATCAAATGTTGTTGTTGCACGCCAAGCAATAAAGCCACTAAAATTTGCTCTTTCATGAAAGGGAGATTGTTGCCGTAATGTTGACCAAACTCCATCACATCCGATCTGAAGGGGCGTTGAATGAAGCTGTTCTGTTGTTGTATCTGTTTTTATTGTCTTTATTTTAATGTTGGTTGCAGATTGGGTAGAAGATACAATCGTTTCACCTGCTTTGTATTTGATCAAAGGATTTTCAATCACTGCATCATATAAAATTTGTTGTAAAGCTGCGCGGTGGATCGTCATATAAGGGGCTTTCCAATATTTTTCTGTTAGATTGATAAGATGAGCCCGTAGATGTATTTTTAAAGACAATCCATCTTTTAACTCAAGAAAATGTGGGATTGTAGCGACTTCAGTGAGTTTGTTAAGAAGTTCCCAGCGAGCAAGAATAGATGTTGCATTTGGTGTCAGTTGAATACCAGCGCCTATTGTTTCAAGTTGCTTACACTTTTCGATAATGGTGCTTGCAATTCCTTTATGAGCGAGTGCTAAAGCGGTGCTTAAACCAGCAATTCCTCCTCCAACAATGAAGGGCGATCGGTTCACAAATGATTCCATATTAAACAAGCAGAATTAAAAGAGTGGTTATTAAGAAAGCCCAAAAACGCGATTATAATAGCTTTTCTGGATGATATAAACATCCTGTTGGGTTTGTTTGATCGTATGATAGCGAGGGAACATAACGATAAAGGGTTGAGCAATAAGGGCAAATTTTCTCATCTGCTTCTCCCATGTCGATAAAGATATGGGGATGATCGAATGGTTGTGTAGCGCCTACACACATAAATTCTTTCACACCAATTTCGATTATTTTATATCCAAGGTCATTTTGGAAATGGGGAATATTGTGATCAGCCATGGCGTACAAACTCCAGAATAAATTGTCTCATCAGCTATAATTAGGCTCTTCTATTTTATAGGCGTGAGTTTGTAATAAAGCTTATAATAATGCAAGCTGCTTTTTAAGACAAATTTCTCCTCCTTTATGCTATATTAGAATAATTGTCGTGTTTTTAGCGCTTTGCGCATAGAAATAGTTTCAAGTATTTTTAAATATTAAATGAAAACACGATGAGAAAAGTTAGGCATTGATATATTACTATGATGATAACATATTATAAAATGTTATATGAGATATTTCATCAAGGATTTTAGAAAATATAAAAGAAAATTATTTAGGATATATGGAACAGAGGGTGGTAGATAAAATTTCTATATCGAATATAACAATGAAAAATCCGGTACGGTTTATTAATCGAGAGTTTTCATGGCTACAATTTAATAATCGTGTTTTGATGGAAGCGGCTAATTCGAAACATCCTTTATTAGAACGCCTACAATTTCTTTCTATTTCAGCTGCAAATCTTGATGAGTTTTTTATGGTTCGTGTTGCTGGGCTAGCAACTCAAATTCGTGCTCGCGTTACAGCGTGCAGTGCAGATGGGCACACTCCACAGGAACAACTTGATATTGTATTAGCTGAGATTTCAAAGCTGCAGGCTCACCAACTACGAGAATTGAATGTTTTACGTGATGAATTAAAAAAGAATAATATTGAAATTATTTGTTCTGATGATCTTTCAGAAATTGAAAAATCATGGCTTGAAAAGTATTTTCTTGAGACAATTTTTCCTGTTTTAAAACCTTTGCCTGTTGATTCTACCCATTCTTTTCCATTTATTCCTAATTTAGGGCTTTCTATTGCGCTTCAATTGTCTGGAGAAACTGATCATAACTCACACACAGTGCTGTTGTCTATTTCAATGCTTTTGAGGCGTTTTATTCTTCTTCCTCAAGAGGGCAATCATTTTCGTTTTATTGCAGCTGAAGATGTTATTTGCTTTTTTATTAAACATGTATTTCCTAATTATGAGGTTAAAGGAATTGGTACATTTAGAGTAATCCGAGATAGTGATATTGAAGTCGAAGAAGAAGCTGAGGATCTTGTTCATTTTTTTGAAACTGCTCTCAAAAGGCGGCGCCGTGGGCAGGTTATTCGAGTTGAATTTGACGCAAAAATGCCAGAGAGTTTACGCCAGTTTATAGCGAATAGTCTTGCTGTTCCTGATAATTGTATTAATGTTCTTGATGGATTTTTAGCGCTTAATATGGTATCAGAAATTGTTTCTATCCCCCGTAATGATCTCAAATTTATTCCTTATATTCCCCGTATTCCAGAATGTATTCGTGAACATAAAGGGGATTGTTTTGCGGCTATTCGTGAAAATGACATTGTGATTCATCACCCTTATGAGACATTTGATGTTGTTGTCCAATTTTTACGTCAAGCTGCTTGCGATCCTGATGTTGTGGAAATCAAACAAACACTTTATCGTACATCAAACGATAGTCCAATTGTTGGAGCTTTGATTGAAGCAGCTGAACAGGGAAAGTCTGTGACTGCTTTGGTAGAACTTAAAGCACGTTTTGATGAGGAAGCAAATATTCGTTGGGCACGGGATCTTGAATGTGCTGGGGTTCAAGTTATTTTTGGTTTTATTGCATTAAAAACTCATGCCAAGATGTCATTGGTTGTGAGACGTGAGGGAAAACGTCTTTGCTCTTATGTTCATCTTGGAACAGGGAATTATCATCCCATTAACGCTAAAACTTATACGGATCTTTCTTTTTTTTCCAAGGATGATGATATCGCTCATGATGTTGCGTTATTGTTCAATTATATTGCGCAATATGAGCGTCCGAATGAAACAATGAAGATTGCTTTTTCACCCTTAACATTGCGTGGTCGTATCTTAGAGCATATTGAGGGAGAAATTGCTCATGCACAACAGGGAAGGTTTGCTGCTATTTGGATGAAAGTTAATGCATTGGTTGATCCTGAAATTATTGATGCTTTATATCGTGCCAGTCAAGCAGGGGTGCAAATTGATTTGGTTGTGCGGGGGATATGTTGTTTACGTCCTCGTATTCTAGGAATTTCAGATAATATTCGTGTAAAATCAATTGTCGGGCGTTTTCTTGAACATAGTCGCATTTTTTGTTTTGGGAATGGTCAAGATTTGCCTAATGAAAATGCACTTGTTTACTTAGGTTCTGCTGATATGATGCCTCGTAATCTAGACTATCGTATTGAAATATTGGTTCCAGTTTTTAATAAAATAGTGCGTCAAAAAATTCTTTTACAAATTATGTTGGCTAATATCATTGATAATCAACAAAGCTTTGATATACTTAAGGATGGAACATCAAAACGTATCACACCGCAGATAGGTGAAAGTCTGTTTAATGCGCAGGAGTATTTTATGGCTAATACAAGTTTTGCGGGGAGAAAAGAGTCCTTTGAATCTTCTGTTTCGCGCTTGATTGCGTTGCGTCGGCAACAAGCCGAAATACATAAAGATTAAAATCCAATGACATATATAGATGCTCAAGGTCGGTTAAAAGGGCGTAAGCCTGTTGCTGTTGTTGACATTGGCTCAAATTCTGTTCGGTTGGTTATTTATGAGGGGCTTGTTCGCTCACCAACGGTTTTGTTTAATGAAAAGATTCTTTGTGGTCTCGGTCATGGTGTGGCAAAAACAGGATTTTTAGAAGAAAAATCGATGAAAATGGCGTTGCAAACACTGAAACGGTTTCGTACGCTTTGTCGACAGATTGGGGCAGATGAGGTCTATACTTTAGCAACAGCAGCAGCACGAGATGCAAAGAATGGCGTAGCATTTATTCAGCATGCTGAAGATATTTTGCAAAGTAAAATATATCTTCTTTCAGGAAGTGAAGAAGCTATGTATTCAGCATATGGAGTTGTGTCTACTTTTTATCAACCAAAAGGTATTTCTGGGGATCTTGGTGGTGGAAGTCTTGAGCTGATTGATATTAATCATTCTGATGTTGGTGAAGGGATAACTCTCCCATTGGGTGGTTTAAGGCTACAGTATATGTCAAATAATGATAGTGCTGTAGCTACAAAAATTGTACATGAGCAACTTTATAAATCGTCTGTTGTTCGGACTCGTAAAGGTATAGCACGTTATTTTTATGCAGTAGGGGGGACATGGCGTAATTTGGCAAAACTCCATATGGCAATGAAACACTATCGGCTCCCTGTTATGCATGGCTATGAAGTTGATGCCGTTGAAATGGAGAACTTTTTACGTCTTGTAGCACGTGGCAATATTGATAATATGAGAGGGATTGCAGCGGTTTCTCAGAATCGTCGGAAACTTTTATCTTATGGGGCAATAGTTCTTATTGAACTCATTCAGTGTATGGAGTTTGAAAAGATAATTTTTTCTGGTGCTGGCGTTCGTGAAGGTTTTCTTTATTCACGATTGCCGCAGGCGCTTCGACTTTCAGATCCTCTCATTGCAGCATGCACAGAAATGGCTATTTTACGGGCACGTTCACCAAAACAAGCAGAAGAACTCATTGATTTTACGACGAATGCTTTTGAAGTTTTTGGAATTTCAGAAACTGAAAATGAATGCCGTTATCGTCAAGCCGCTTGTCTTCTTGCGGATATTGGTTGGCGTATACATCCAGATTATCGAGGCAATGAAGCAGCAAATCAAATAGCTTTAGGATCTTATCCAGGAATTTCTCATGAAGGGCGCCTTTATGCGGCGCTTGCTGTTTTTTTTCGCAATACAAGTTTACTGGTTGATAAAGAATCTCTCCCCATTTTTCAATTAGCAACTCAAAATATAATTGAAAAAGCACGTATTCTTGGCGAAACTATGCGGATTGCTCATCTTTTTAGTGCTTCTGTTGCAGGTATTTTACCTCATCTATTGTGGCGTAAAAAAGCAGATCATATTATTTTGCAGATCCCAAAGAATTACGCTGGGTTATTAGGAGAACGTCCTCTTGGACGATTAAAGAAGTTATCAAAAATAATAAAAAAACCTTTTGCTTTTGAAATTTTTTGATTTTTTTCTAATTTATTCGGGCTTTATGTCTTATAATAGTGCCATTGACAAGGGATAAATTAGGCAACCTATCATCATGAGCTGGACAACGGGGGGGCTTTTTGTTCCATAACGCCCGTGTCATCCCCCACGTAAGGCATTTGTAATGCCCTGAGCATTCATAAAAGAAAATATAATTTTTTTATCCAGTTACTTGCATCACAGAATGGATTTTGCATGTCATAAGCTTCGTGTGAAAATGAAAAGCCTTGTCCATCCTTACGTGACAAGGTTTTCTTTTTATGCTGTGTCATTTTGACGTTGCTATTTAGCTTGCTCGATGACATTCAAAAGATTCGATTGTAATAAACGCGATAAAAAACTAAATTTGAAAGGTTTTGGTAAAGATCCATTGGTAATATGACGCCGGAATGTTGAAACACTCATATGAAACAGTTTTGCACTTTCACGGCCCGCTAAAAGAATATCATTTTCTGTCATTATAAAATTCTTTCACTATAAAAAATAGAAACAAATCATAAGCATTTATTAACCATATTTTCGAATCCTTTGAAAGGTATTTAATTTATAAAAAACAATATTTTATTATATAATTTCTGATGTGATTATTTATGCTTCTTATTGAGACGATATGAGAGAAAAGGGAGAGAAAGTCATCCACAAATAATGGGGTTATGTATCCCATATCTTAGCTTTGATCTGTAACATAAGCCGTCCATTTATCCATATAGACACGGCGCTGTTCTAGATAGTCTGTTCGACGATAGGGCACCGCTCTACTTGTCTTCCGACTGTATGACCTAGGATGGTTTCTGCGATTTCATACTTTAATAGGGTCACGACCTTTTTTAAAGAGACATCTCTCAAGGCACCCAAGCCCATTTCACGGCGGCGTCCATGAATTGTATAACGATAAAGCCATTGAGCACCACTATCTTTACGTTTGTGAAGAAGCAAGCCGGCACCATCATTATATTTGCTAGCTCCCAATGTTGCGACAGTCCTTGGCACTTGAGACGATTCATAAGAGCCATTTTAGTCCTTTCTTGTACAGTTTTTACCCATACGCCAGCCCCGCTTATGGTGTGCAAGAGAATGGTTTTGATTGTTAGATTGTAATCTCGGTAGTTTTTTTAATACGATAGGGTGACGTGAGGCATTATATCTTTGTTTGTTCCTATTGCTAGGCTGCTATTTTTGTAACGAATGCGCTTTTATTATAAGAACTTTTTCTTTTTAAAACTTTTAAATGAGGATCTGTTTGTTTTTTAGATTTTTTAATAAGATTGCTATTTGATTGACCGGATAAAGATTTAGCTGTCATTTTTAATAAGAGTTTACTATTTAAGTTTTTAATTTTGTCAGAAGTAGGCTTTAGTTATCCTATTTGCGTTGGTCCATAGGGCATACCAATTTATGTAGATAATAAGTAGCGTAATGGATTTTTAAAAATGAAAATGTAAATTAAAGCTGTTTTGTGCTTATTTTTCCATCGTTAAAGTAAAACCCTATCTGCCCCTTTAGCAGTTGTTCGGCTTTTTTACCAAAAATTTCATAGCGCCAGCCATTCATAGCGGGAATATTTTTCTTTATTCCTCCATTGGCAATTTTTTCTAAATCATTAGATGTTGCGATAATTTTAGGGGCAATGCTGTTTTCGCTTGCAACAATTTTTAATAACACTTTAAGAAGATCGATAACAGCGACCGTCGTATCATTGAGTGGATTATGTTTAGGAATGGGGGGTAAAGTAGAAAGATCCACCTCTAAACCTTCGTGGACAGCTTTGATTAATGATTGAGCAATTGAGAGTTTATCCCAATTCTTATTAAGACTGCGCAATCGTTTTAATGCAGATTCATCTTTTGGTTGTTGGGTTGCTATTTCTATAAGACATTCATCTTTTATGATATGACGACGTGGCATATTGTATCTTCGTGCTTCACGTTCACGCCAAGCTGCTATCTTTTGTAATACAGCAAGTTCACGAGGCTTTTTAATTTGTCCTTTCACTTTTTTCCATGCTTCATCTTCTGGCATATCATAGGTTTTAGGATTTAAAAGGATTGTTAGTTCATCATCCATCCAGTGAGCACGTTGATTTTTTTCTAACCTTTTTTTCAATAACAGGTAAACATCTCTTAAATAGGTTACATCGGCAAGTGCATAGAGCAGTTGTTTTTCAGACAAAGGTCGGCAACTCCAGTCTGTAAAGCGGGAAGATTTATCAAGATGATGCCCCGTGCAACGTTGTACAATTTGATCATAGGAGATAGAATCACCAAACCCACAAATTGATCCTGCTATTTGCGTATCAAAGAGAGGGGAAGGAATAACACCTCCAAGATGATAAATTGTTTCAATATCTTGGCGCGCAGCATGAAAAACTTTTACAACTTTTTTATCGATCATAAGGTCAAAAAAAGGTTGTAAATCAATATCTGGTGCTATGGGATCAATCAAAACTGTGACATCTGGTGATGCGAGCTGGATTAAACACAGTTGAGGCCAAAAAGTTGTCTCGCGGATAAATTCAGTATCGACTGTTACAAAATCAGAGGTACGTAGAGCGTTAAGTGCAATTTCAAGATCTGTTGTTTGTGTAATAAGATTCATCATTTTATTATAATTCGATAAATTAAATTTGTCCTTTATTGACTTTATTTTTGAGTTTTTATTCTCATATCTTGACAAATGGTTATTAAAAAGCGTTTGTAGCGCATATGAATATTATAATCAAAGGCAAAAAACATGCACCGTTATCGCAGTCATCATTGTGCGGCTCTTCGTAGATGTGATGTAGGAGCACAAGTCCGTCTTTCGGGATGGGTTCATCGTGTTCGTGATCATGGAGGAATTCTTTTTGTGGATTTACGTGATCATTTTGGAATTACACAAATTGTTGCTGACCCTGCTTCGCCGGCTTTTAAAGTTATTGAAAAAGTGCGTTCTGAATGGGTTATTCGTGTGGATGGAGAGGTATGTGCACGTTCTGATGAGGTTATTAATGCAACGCTTCCAACAGGTGAGATTGAAATTTTTGCACAAGAGGTAGAAATTCTTTCAAAATCTGATGAACTTCCTTTACCGGTTTTTGGTGAGCCTGATTATCCAGAAGATATTCGATTAAAATATCGTTTTCTTGATTTGCGTCGGGAGACTATGCACAAAAATATCATGCGTCGGACTGAAATTATTGCGGCTATGAGACGGGCTATGCAAAATAATGGTTTTACGGAATTTACGACGCCACTTTTGACAGCTTCATCGCCGGAAGGAGCACGTGATTTTTTGGTTCCAAGTCGTGTTCATCAGGGAAAATTTTATGCGCTACCGCAAGCACCACAGCAATATAAACAGTTGTTAATGATGTCAGGTTTTGATCGTTATTTTCAGATTGCTCCATGTTTTAGAGATGAGGATCCAAGGGCCGACCGTCTTCCTGGTGAATTTTATCAATTAGATGTTGAAATGAGTTTTGTTGAGCAAGAAGATGTTTTAGCAACTATGGAACCTATTATGCGTTCTATTTTTGAAGAATTTGCAGATGGAAAAACTGTGACACAGAGCTTTCCTCGCATTTCCTATGATGAAGCAATGCAAAAATATGGTTCTGATAAGCCTGATCTACGTAATCCGATCATTATGGAAGATGTTTCTCAACATTTTTATAATTCTGGTTTCAAAGTCTTTTCTCAAATTTTAGCGAATGATGAGAATGCACAAGTGTGGGCTATTCCGGCTAAAACGGGTGGAAGTCGTGCTTTTTGTGATCGTATGAATGTATGGGCACAAGGCGAGGGGCAACCAGGGCTCGGTTATATTTTTTGGCGTGAAGAAAAAGGAAATTTTGAAGGAGCAGGGCCTATCGCCAAAAATATTGGTCAACAGCGAGCTGAAGCGCTCCGTATACAGCTTGGACTTGAAAGTGGTGATGCTTGTTTTTTTGTGGCTGGAGATCCAAAAAAATTCGCATCTTTTGCTGGAGCAGCCCGTACACGGGTAGGGGAAGAATTAGATCTTCTCGATAGAGAGAGTTTCTCTTTGGCTTGGATTGTTGATTTTCCATTTTTTGAATGGAATGAAGATGAGAAAAAGATTGATTTTGCACATAATCCTTTTTCCATGCCTCAAGGGGGAGAAAATGCTCTTGAGACCCAAGATCCTCTTACTCTTAAAGCTTTTCAATATGATCTTGTTTGCAATGGTTATGAAATTGCATCAGGTGGAATTCGTAATCACTTACCAGAAATGATGCTTAAAGTTTTTGAACTTGTAGGACTTTCTAAGGAAGTTGTGAAAGATCGTTTCGGTGGTCTTTATCGTGCATTCCATTATGGGGCTCCGCCACACGGTGGTATGGCTGCGGGAATTGACCGCATCATTATGCTGTTGCAAGGTGTTAAAAATTTGCGTGAAGTTGCTTTATTTCCTATGAATCAACAGGCACTTGATCTTTTGATGAGTGCTCCGTCTGATGTTTCTCCCACACAATTACGTGATTTAGGAATCCGTATGGCTCCTACTCACAAAAATAGCTCATAAAGTTGATTATGGATTGTTTTCATCTTTTTCTTATGTAGAGTGAAGTTTTGATGTCTCTCAAGAGCATCGTGTGTGTGTGCTGTTTGTGAAATTTAGATAGACAAAAACGCCATTGTGTTGATTCTTTACGAGGCATTTTTATTCCTTGTTTTTATAATGCCTCTCCCCCTTGTGATAGGTGAGGAAATGATTGTGATTGTTTTATCATGAATAAATTAGAAATAAGAGAATTCTATAAGTTTTGGGAGTCTCATTTTAGTTGAAAAAAATGAATTATCTTTATAAGTCAATATATTATTTATTTTTTGTTGAAGTTTTTACAATGTTGTAGCAGAGAATTGTGTCTCTTCGTTTTTATGAGAATAATACGGTTTTCTATTCTATGAACTTATTCTGAAAAGTTTAAATTTTATAAGCTTTGAATATTTTTTTAGTTTTTCATAGAAAAACTGAATGGGGTTGTTATACAATTTACCTTTATAATAAAAGATGATGTTTGAAATAATAAAAGATGATGTTTGAAAGGTGCTTTTGTCATTCCAAAAAGAGATGAAATAACTCTTTGTGAGCAGTTAAATTATTGTCGGATTTGACAAAGCTTTCAATAAATCACTTAGGACAAGGGGGAAGGACATGTATAAATTTTTCAAATTGATATAATTTTCTGTTCATGTTCTAATCGCGGCGTTTGTTTTTATGTAATTGACTTTTAATAAAAAAGTCGACTCATAGAAGATTTCATTAAATAAATCCTATAAAATAATTTCTTATTATTGTGGGAATTGTTATTTTAATACTATGTCTGATAAAATGAATTTACCTTTTGATAAAGAACATATTGAACCAATAGAATTACGTTCTGCTTTAGAGGAACGTTATTTGGCTTATGCACTTTCTACGATTACACACCGTGCATTGCCTGATGTACGTGATGGATTGAAGCCTGTCCACCGGCGGATTGTTCATGCGATGCGTCTTCTCAAACTAAATCCAGGACAGTCTTATGCGAAATGTGCGCGGATTGTCGGTGATGTCATGGGAAAATTTCATCCTCATGGGGATGCGTCTATTTATGATGCTTTGGTGCGCTTGGCTCAAAGTTTTGCTGTTCGTTATCCGTTGGTTGATGGGCAAGGCAATTTTGGTAATATTGATGGTGATAATGCTGCTGCCATGCGTTATACGGAAGCACGTATGACTGAAGTGGCTGCATTGTTAATTGAAGGAATTAATGAGAATGCTATCGATTTTCGTTTAACCTATAATGAAGAAGATGAAGAGCCTGTTGTTTTACCAGGAGCTTTCCCTAATCTTTTAGCAAATGGTTCTTCTGGTATTGCTGTTGGTATGGCAACATCTATTCCACCTCATAATGTTGCTGAGCTTTGTGATGCAGCGCTCCATTTGATTGCGCATCCCGATGTAAATGATGAGGAATTAAATCAATTCGTTCTTGGTCCTGATTTCCCGACAGGGGGAATTTTAGTTGAGCCTAAAAAAAGTATTGAGGAATCTTATCGTGTTGGGCGTGGATTCTTTCGTTTGCGTTCACGTTGGCATCAGGAATCGGGTAGCCGTGGTTCTTATGTGATTGTTGTGACTGAAATTCCTTATCAGATTCAAAAGTCACGTCTTATTGAAAAAACAGCAGAGTTATTGCTTGCACGGCGATTGCCAATGCTTGAGGATATCCAAGATGAATCAGCAGAAGATATCAGAATCGTGCTGGTTCCTAAAAATCGTACGGTTGATCCGGAGCTTCTTATGGAGTCTCTTTTTAAATTGACTGATTTTGAAGTAAGATTTCCCCTTAATCTGAATGTTTTGTCTTTGGGAAAAATACCCAATGTTCTCTCTTTGCGTGAGAGCTTACAGCAATGGCTCGAACATCGTCGAGAAGTCCTTATTCGTCGCTCTCATTATCGGCTTGATCAAATTGATTGTCGATTAGAAATTCTTCATGGATATCTTATTGCCTATTTAAATCTTGATGAGGTTATTCAGATTATTCGTGAAGAGGATGAACCTAAAAAGCAGCTGATTAGTCGTTTTGAATTAACAGAAAATCAAGCTGAAGCTATTCTTAATATGCGCTTGCGTTCTTTGCGTAAGCTTGAGGAATTTGAAATTCGTAAAGAATTTGAAAGTTTGAAAGCTGAAAAAGAAAAGCTACAGAATTTGTTGGCTTCTCCTATAAAACAATGGAAAATAATTTCAGAAGAAATCAAAAAAGTTCGAAATACTTTTGGTCCTGAAACACTCTTAGGAAAAAGACGTACGACATTTGAAGAGGTACCTAGACATGATCTTGATGATATTCAACAGGCAATGATCGAAAAAGAGCCGATTACTATTGTTATTTCTGAAAAGGGGTGGATGCGTGCTTTGAAGGGACATTTGAACGATTATAAAGCACTTTCTTTTAAAGAAGGAGACAGTTTAAAGTTAGCATTTCCAGCATTTACGACCGACAAGATTGTGCTGATAAGTACGGGGGGAAAGTTTTTTGCTATTGGTGCAAATAGTTTACCTGGAGGGCGGGGACATGGTGAACCTATTCGTCTTTTAGTTGATATGGATGATGAGCACGATGTTCTTACAGCTTTTGTGCATCACGCTGAGGAAAAATTGCTCTTGGTTTCATCTCACGGTAATGGTTTTATTGTTTCTTCTGCAGAAGTGATCGCCAATACACGAAAAGGAAAGCAAGTGATGAATGTGAAAGCTCCTGATAAGGTAAAGCTTTGTGTTCAAGTAAATGGTGATCATGTTGCGGTGGTTGGTGAGAACCGTAAAATGCTTATTTTTTCTATTGAACAAATACCAGAAATGAATCGCGGTAAAGGTGTTCGTTTACAGCGTTATAAAGAAGGTGGTGTTGTTGATGCCAAGACTTTTAATTTATCAGAAGGCTTAAGTTGGCAAGATACAGCTGAACGAATCTTTAACCGTCAGGCGGACGATCTCTTTGAATGGATGGGAACGCGTGCAGGCGTCGGACGTTTGGTTCCAAAAGGATTTCCAAAATCAGGAAAATTTATTAATTAAATGTATTTTATAAATGGGGAAAATTCCCTATGGTTTCATGATTGTGTAAGATATTAATTTATAAGGATAATTTATTATTTTTATATTGAAAGAAAAACCTAAAGCGTGAGTTTTTTCTATTTCGATCTTGTTCAGGTTAAATCAATCAAAACTGTTTTTTAACATTACAGCATTTATGGGGGCTGTCGTGAAATGATTTGATATTTTGAGAGCTGTATCTTTAAACAAACAGAGCTGTACCTTTAAACAAACAATGTGATTGTTTAACACAAGAGTGTTCTATTTGGAGATGTTTTATTTGTCTGATCGGTTTATCTCCTTATTGTTCAAGAGAGATGTTATTAATCTTTCGTAGTAATATTTATTCGTTAGGATTGCTATGATATTGCCTAAAAAGATGCCCACGTTCAGCCCATAAGACGAGAAGTATGGCAGCGAGACTCAAAAAGAAAAATCCTGCTGAGTTTGGGATGGTTGTTTCATCAAATTGTTGGGCAATAAAAAAGCTGAGTCCTGCACCGATAGATGTTTGAAGAAAGCCGGATACAGAAGAAGCTGTTCCAGCAATTTCCCCCACAGATTCGAGAGCGAGTGTATTGAAATTGGCCATAATGCCACCGCAGGCAAACATCAATATACAGAATAACAGCATGTAAAAAGCAAAAGGAAGAATACCATCTGTTAAGATAGAGCCAATAAACCATACACATGAAGTGATACAAAAGAGCAAAAGCATAGTATGAGCAATACGCCGCATTCCAAGGCGTCCAACGAGTTGAGAGTTCATGAATGATGAGAAAGCCTGAAATGCAGCACCAACTGCAAAGGCAATAGGGAACCAAAGTCCTAGATTATAGATCCCTTCATACGTTTGTTGTGATGTATTAACGGCAGTAAAGATACAGCCTAAAATAATCGAAGTTGCTAGTGTATAGCAAAGTGTTGTGCGATTGGTTATTACAATCCATAAATTATGTTTGACTGAAGAAAAGGAAAGAGAGCGTTGCGCATAAAGAGTTTCCGGCAAGCGGAATTGAATCCAAATCATCAACCCGAAACCAATCATTGCCATGAAAATAAAAATATATTGCCAATGTCCGAGCAGTAAAATGATCTGTCCTGTTGCGGGACCAACCATTGGTGCAACAAGAAAAACCATCATAACAATAGACATAACTTCTGCCATTTTTCGACCACTGTAAAGATCACGTACGACGGAAACTGTAAGAACCCGCATAGCAGCCCCTCCAATACCTTGTAAGATACGCAAAATAAGTAAGAGAGAAAAATCAGTTACAAAGGCACAGCCAATCGCCGTAAATGAATAAAAAGCAAGACCAATAAGAATAAGTTTACGTCGTCCATACCTATCGCTTATTGGACCGAAAAATATTTGAGCAATACCATAGCTAATAAGATAACTCGAAATGATATAATGTTGATCATTTTCATTGAGAACATTTAAGCCATCTAAAATATTAGGCATAGCTGGCAGCATAATATCAACAGCTATAGCGTTAATAGCCATGAGCGAAGCAATAAGAATAACAAATTCTTTATAGCCAATTTTTTTTCTAATCGCATCACTATGCGTTTGTTCATCGACTGAATATGACATATGGCATCCTTGAAATAGAAATTTCGTCTGAAAACAGCTCTTTTTAAGAGTCTGAATAAAATGAAAGATACCTATGATTGATTACAGGGAATATTTTTTTCTTTCAAAAGTTCCTGTAACTCATTGTTTTGAAACATCTCTTTAACAATATCACAGCCTCCGACAAATTCACCCTTGATATACAGCTGTGGAATTGTTGGCCAATTTGAGTAATCTTTAATTCCTTGACGCAATTCGTTAGAAGTTAAGATATTAATTCCTTTATAATTCAATCCTAAATAGTCAAGGATTTGAACAACTTGTCCTGAAAACCCGCATTGCGGAGCGTCAGGTGTTCCTTTCATGAATAAAATGACGTCGTTTGTTTTAATCTCGTTGTCAATAAAATCATGAACAGTGGTCATTTTTATCCCTCGATATTTCAGATTTTTATAAGTGTGTAATTTATATTCATACTGTTTTTAATCGTATTAAATGAGTGAATGCAAGAAGAAATTTTAGATTATTTTGGGATATTTGTTTGCAACATTAAGGCGTGAAGGTCATTTCCCATATTGCCTTTAAGGGCATCATAGACCATTTTATGTTGTTGAATACGGGTTTTACCACGAAAACTTTCAGAAATAACTTCTGCAGCGTAATGTTCCCCATCTCCAGCAAGATCACGAATTGTTACAGTAGCATCAGGAATGCCTTCACGAATAAGCGTTTCAATTGCATGGGCACTCATTGCCATCATTATTCTCCTATGTTATTCATTTTTTATAAAGGCTGTTTAAGAGAAAAAAACAATTTTTACTCTTCACCCATAAATTGTGGAAACCAGTTTTCATAGGCTTTTGTGAGTTTGTCTACTGAAAGTGTTAATATCCCATCTATATTGAGAGAAGTTCCCTCAACTTGACCTAGCTCTGTTAAAGAAACTGTATTGATTTGTGCACGCTCTTTAAGACTATTGAGAGAGTGAGGTTTGACGGCTAAAAGATAACGTCCTTGGTCTTCTCCAAAAAGTTCTGCATGATGGGGTGATTTATTGCTTAACGTTACTTTGATTCCTTTACCTGCTTTAATCACCATTTCAGCAAGTGCTATCGCTAATCCTCCGTCAGAAAGGTCATGGGCGGCGTGAACAAAACCGCTATTAATGGCATCTCGAACAAATTGACCATGCTTTTTTTCAAGTTGTAAATCTACAGGGGGGGGGGCACCTGCATCAATATTTAAAATGTTACGTGCATAAATTGATTGTCCTAAATGAGAGCCGAAATTTCCTACTAAAACAAGAATATCTCCATTTTGCATACCACTTATTGTTACCATTTTAGACCAATCATTAAGAAGTCCTACACCAGCAATTGTGGGGGTTGGAAGAATGGCTTCCCCATTTGTTTCGTTGTAAAGAGAAACATTGCCTGAAACGATAGGAAAATCGAGGATTCTACAAGCTTCTCCTATACCTTTAATAGCTAAAACCAGCTGTCCCATAATTTCAGGTTTTTCAGGGTTACCAAAATTGAGATTATCTGTCGCAGCCAGTGGTGTTGCACCTGTCGTACTAATATTTCGCCAGCATTCTGCTACAGCTTGTTTTCCTCCTTCATAAGGGTCTGCTTCACAATAACGAGGTGTTACATCAGAAGAAAAAGCAAGAGCACGTTTGCTGTTGTTTCCTACACGGATAACGCCTGCATCACCTCCTGGACAAACAAGGCTATTTCCTTGGATAAGGGTATCATATTGTTCATAAACCCATCGCCGTGAACTTTGATCAGCAGAATTCAATAAGGTCAAAAGCGCATCACCAAGATTTTCAACTTTTTTGACGTCTTCTGCTTTCAAGGGTGTTTTTTTTGCCGGTTCACTCCAAGGACGATCATAAACAGGCGCTTCATCACCAAGCTCTTTGATGGGAAGATTGACAACTTCTTCTCCTTGATGAAATACACGAAAACGTAAATCATCGGTTGTTTTTCCAATGATAGAAAAATGTAGCCCCCACTTATGAAAAATTGCTTCTGCTTGCTTTTCTAGTTCTGGTTTAAGAACCATGAGCATACGCTCTTGACTTTCAGAAAGCATCATTTCATAGGCTGTCATGTTTTCTTCTCGAACAGGAACTGTATCGAGATTAAGCTGTATCCCTAGATTTCCTTTTGCACCCATTTCAACGGCAGAAGAGGTGAGTCCTGCTGCCCCCATATCTTGAATAGCAACTACGGCTCCAAGTTCCATGAGCTCTAAACATGCTTCAAGGAGACATTTTTCTGTAAAAGGATCACCTACTTGAACAGTTGGGCGTTTTTCACTGATTGAATCATCAAATTCAGCAGAAGCCATTGTTGCTCCACCGACACCATCACGTCCTGTTTTTGCACCAAGATAAACAACAGGGAGTCCAATACCTTGCGCTTTAGAATAAAAAAGGGCATTTGTCTTTGCAATACCGGCGACAAAAGCGTTAACAAGGATATTGCCATTATAACGCTCATCAAAATTTACTTCTCCACCAATAGTTGGAACGCCGAAAGCATTGCTGTAACCACCAATTCCAGAAACAACACCAGAAACAAGATGGCGTGTTCTTGGGTGATCAGGAGCACCAAATCGCAATGCATTCATAGCAGCAACAGGACGGGCTCCCATTGTAAAGACATCACGTAAAATACCACCAACACCTGTCGCTGCACCTTGATAAGGTTCAATATAAGAAGGGTGGTTATGGCTTTCCATTTTGAAAACAACACATTGCCCTTCGCCAATATCGACAACACCAGCATTTTCACCAGGTCCTTGGATGACACATTTTCCTTCTGTCGGAAGAGTCTTTAGCCATTTTTTAGATGATTTATAGGAACAATGTTCGTTCCACATTGCAGAAAAAATTCCTAGTTCAGTAAATGTTGGTTCTCTACCGATTAACGTCAGGATACGTTGATATTCATCCTCTTTTAGCCCGTGTTGTGCAATGAGTTCTGGTGTAATAATGATGTTATTGCAAGGCTTCATGAGTATTTATCCGTTAAATTAATCGAAATTTAGCATTTTTATTTTTTTAATCTAGTAGCTTATATTATAAGCAATAATGTTGTTTAATAATAAATAGTTATAGATATTAATCTGAAGTTTTTGTTCGTTTGTTTGGTGGGATTTAAGACTAAAATGGTCTTAAATACTTATGTGTTTAGAAAATAATATCCATTGTTGTTTGTGAAGAGCTTTGTTCATAGATTTACGATGCGAGGAATAGTATAGATCCTTGTTTTTGACAATCATAGAGCGCGAGTATTTTTTCAACATCATCCATTTACCAACTCTAAAGCACTTTGAAAAAGTAAACGACCGTCAATACCTCCGTGGGCGGGTTCAATAAAGTTTTCAGGATGAGGCATCATACCAAGAATATTACCAGCTTTATTAACAATACCAGCAATATCTTTCATTGAGCCGTTCGGGTTTGTATTTTCTGCATAGCGAAAAACAATTTGTTCATTGTCTTCCATTTGCTTTAATGTTTCACTATCAACAAAATAATTTCCATCGTGATGGGCAACAGGACAACGAATAATTTGTCCTTGAGAATAATATCGAGAAAATTTCGTCTTGGCGTTAACGACTTCAAGTTTGATTTCACGACAAACAAATTTTAAAGAAGCGTTACGCATTAAAGTTCCAGGTAATAATCCTGCTTCCAACAAAATTTGAAATCCATTACAGATACCTATTATTGTAGTACCTTCTTGTGCTTTTTCACGAATGGCTTTTAAGATGGGAGTTCGCGCTCCAATAGCACCACATCTTAAGTAGTCTCCATAGGAAAAACCACCAGGAATAATAATAACATCTACATCTGGAATTGTTGTTTCTGTTTGCCAAATTTTTAGTGGCTCAACTCCCGTTATATGGTGTAATGCTGCAACCATATCTCGATCACGATTTAATCCAGGAAGTTGAATGATGGCAGTTTTCATGAGTGTTCCACTTAAAAAAGTTCGATTGTATAATTTTCAATGACAGTATTTGCGAGTAACTCTTCACACATTTGTTCAAGTTTTTTCTTTGCGGTTTCAGAAGGTAGATCATCAAGAACAATATCAAAAACCTTTCCTTGACGAATGGATTGAATGCCTTCGAAAGCTAAACTTTTTAAAGCACCGACAATTGCTTCTCCTTGTGGATCAAGAACGCTTTCTCTTAAAGTAACCGTAATGCGTGCTTTCATTTTTTGCTTCCTGCTTGTTAAAAGAACCTCTCCTTTGAAGAGGGGTACTTATATAAGGTGATGTTTTTTTTGCCCTGTTTTTACTTTACGAGAACGGGACCACTTGGTCGTGTTGGTTCGTTTTCATTCATAATACCAAGGCGTTTGGCAACTTCTTGATAGGCATTAATAAGCCCACCCATATCACGACGAAAACGGTCTTTATCCATTTTTTCTTGTGTGTGCATATCCCATAGTCGTGCAGAATCAGGTGAGATTTCATCAGCAAGAACAATACGCATCGTTTCATCTTCCCACAGGCGACCAAATTCCATTTTAAAATCAATTAATTGGATGTTAACACCGGCAAAAAGCCCAGAAAGAAAATCATTAACACGAATTGAAAGTTGCATGATATCTTCTAGCTCTTGTGGGACAGCCCACCCAAAAGCTGTGATATGTTCTTCCGTTACCATAGGATCATCGAGAGAATCATTTTTATAGTAGAACTCAATGATGGCTTGCGGAAGCGGGGTTCCTTCTTCCAGTCCTAAACGCTTAGCAAGAGAGCCGGCAGCAACATTGCGAACAACAACTTCCAACGGAATGATTTCCACTGCTTTAATAAGCTGTTCGCGCATGTTTATACGTTTGATAAAATGTGTTGGGATGCCCAAACGCCCAAGATGGCTAAAGATATGTTCCGAAATTCGGTTGTTTAAAACCCCTTTTCCGTCGATAATCTCATGTTTTTTTGCATTAAAGGCAGTTGCATCATCTTTAAAAAATTGAATATAAGTTCCTGGTTCAGGTCCTTCATATAAAATTTTAGCCTTGCCTTCATAGATACGGTGGCGACGATTCATCATGATTCTCTATTTATCTTGAGAGGTTTTAATAACATTAGTGAATGATACTATCCTAATTGATAGAATTTCTCAATGATATTGCTATGATACTTTTATAATTTTTGTCATTACACGTCTACCCAAAGGTGAAGATACATAAGTGATGAGAAAGAAGATTGCCTCTCTTTGATCAAATTTTTGCAAGAAAGTGAGAGAGGACCATAAGCCCTTCAGGCCAAGGTCCGTGTCCGGATTCTGCGTTAATATGGCCAGAATACCCAGCATCAACAAAGAGTGATCCCCAATCATTGGCAATTTTTTCTGCTACTGAAAATTGACAAAACTCATCGTTGCGACTGGCTATGACAATAGAAGGAAAAGGCAGTTTTTGACGATGATAGGGGCCAAATGTCATTAAATGTTTGGGACGTATTTTCTCATTGGAGACATCTGGAGGTGCAACAAAGAAAGCGCCGCAAATTTTTTCTGTATTTTGTACCGTTGCATGAATAGCGCTGGGAACTCCTAATGAATGAGCAATAAGCATAACAGGCCTTTGAGCTTTTGCGATGGCAGTTTTAATTTTGTTAACCCACTCTTCACAAACAGGCTTTGACCAATGGAGTTGTTCAATGCGGCGGGCTGTCGACAATTTTTTTTCCCAGCGTGTTTGCCAATGATCTGGACCAGATCCTTTGTAGCCAGGAACAATAAGAATATCGAGTTGATTTGCTTTCATGAATTGTTTTCTTTGTTACAATAGATTTTTGATCATAGGTAGAATAGATTTGGGTTTCCTATGTCGCCTTTATTGTTCTTCAAAAACACGTTTAAAAATCGTATTGATATGTTTGGTGTGGTAAGAAAGATCAAATTTTTCACGAAGTTCTTCTTCACTTAAAGCTTTGGTAACATCTTTGTCGTTGAGGAGTTCTTCTAAGAAATCTTTTCCTTGTTCCCAAACTTTCATCGCATTTCGTTGTACAATCCGATAAGAATCTTCACGACTGATTCCTGCTTGCGTGAGTGCTAAAAGCACCCGTTGTGAGTGAACAAGACCGCGGAATTTATTGAGATTTTTTTGCATATTTTCTGGATAGACAATGAGATTTTCAATGACAGATGTGAGGCGAGAAAGAGCAAAATCAAGTGTAATAGTCGCATCTGGAGCAATATAACGCTCAACAGATGAATGAGAAATATCGCGTTCATGCCAAAGTGCAACATTTTCCATGGCTGGGAGTGCAAATGCACGTACCATGCGGGCTAATCCAGTTAAATTTTCTGTTAAAACTGGATTACGTTTATGAGGCATTGCCGATGAACCTTTTTGCCCAGGTGAGAAATGTTCCTCTGCTTCAAGAACTTCTGTTCGTTGTAAATGGCGTATTTCTATTGCTAACCTTTCAATAGAGGAAGCAATAACACCAAGTGTTGCAAAAAACATAGCATGACGATCTCTTGGTATTACTTGAGTGGAAACCGGTTCAGCACGCATCCTCAAGGCTTTTGCTACATGTTCTTCAACGCGGGGATCGATATTTGCAAAAGTTCCTACAGCTCCTGAAATTGCGCAAGTAGAAATTTCTTCTCGTGCTGCAAGAAGACGTTTGCGACAACGGGAAAATTCAGCGTATGCGAGAGCAAACTTGATTCCAAATGTTGTCGGTTCAGCATGAATGCCGTGACTCCGCCCAATGGTGATTGTCTCTTTATGCTCAAAAGCACGTCTTTTTAATGCTTCAAGAAGTTGATCTATATCCTCTAGCAAAATATCACTAGCACGCATCAATTGAATGTTTAGCGTTGTATCTAGAACATCAGATGATGTCATGCCTTGGTGGATAAAACGTGCCTCTGGTCCAATGAATTCAGCTAGGTGGGTCAGAAATGCGATAACATCATGTTTGGTAATTGCTTCAATTTCATCAATGCGATTGATATCAAATTTAGCTACTGCCCCTTTTTCCCAAATGACTTTGGCGGCTTCTTTCGGAATAATCCCTAAGTGAGCAAGGGCATCACAGGCATGGGCTTCAATTTCAAACCAAATACGATATTTTGTTTCTGGAGACCAAATTGCTACCATTGCAGGGCGGGAATAACGTGCGATCATTATTTTTTTCCTTCTTGTGAGAGGATTGCGGCTTGGCGCAATGCATTAATACGTGTTTTGTAAAGCTCTTTATTTCCGTTTTTATAAATTGCAGAGCCTGCGACAAATACATTTGCACCAGCTTTTGCAGCTATCCCAATTGTATCAACGGTGATACCACCATCAACTTCAAGATCAATAGGGCGGTTTGCAATCATGCTTTTAACGCGCTTAATTTTATCTTTTATTTCTGGAATAAAACTTTGTCCACCAAAACCGGGATTAACCGTCATGATGAGAATGAGATCTAATTGATCAAGCAAATATTCAAGTACATGTTCAGGGGTGCTTGGATTGAGTGCAATTCCTGCTTTTTTTCCCATTTTTTTTATTGTTTGTAATGAACGATGAAGATGTGGACTTGCTTCAGCATGAATGGTTATAATATCTGAACCCGCTTTTGCAAAAGCTTCCAAATAAGGGTCTACCGGTGCGATCATCAGGTGGACATCAAATGTTGCTTTGGTTAATGGGCGCAGAGCCTTGACTATTTCAGGACCAAAGGTGATGTTAGGAACAAAGTGTCCATCCATGATATCAAGATGAAGCCAATCTGCACCAGCATCAACAACATCTAACATTTCTTGTCCAAGTTTAGAAAAATCAGAAGCCAAGAGTGAAGGCGAAATGAGATGAGAATGGGGCATTAAAATCTCCTTGATTGGCTGTTTTTATCATATCGCTGTGTATACACAAATATCTTTTGTGTTATGACGGAAAAGAAAAAATATGTATTATAGGTCTTTGTTATGGAAAGATCGCTTGAAATTTTAAAGCTTTATAAGTGAAAGATATGTCGAATCATAAAACATATTTGATGCCTGAACTTCAACATAATATTGCGGTTTCTTCCCAAGAATATCGAGATGCCATGAGTCTTTTTGCAGGAGCTGTGCATATTGTGACAACAAATGGCATTAAGGGAAGACGCGGGGTGACTGTTTCGGCGTGTTGTTCTTTATCTGATAATCCTCCAACCCTTCTTGTTTGTCTCATGCGCCATAATTTAAAGAATCAGGTGTTTATGGAGAATGGAAATTTTTGTGTTAATAGCTTGGCAGGAAAACATCGTTCATTAGCGGATGTTTTTTCGAGGTGTTGCACTCTTACACAAAATGAGCGTTTTGATGCTGCTCAATGGGGAGTTTTGCAAACGGGGGCGCCTAGTCTTTCAGACGCTCTAGCGTCGTTTGATTGTCGTTTGATTTGTTGGCACGAGCACGCAACCCATTGTGTTTTGATTGGTGAGGTTGTTGCAATCAACTGTAATAAAGAAAAAGATGCTTTGATGTATTTAAAACGTGAATATCACACTTTGCCTTTATAAAGATTTTATTTTTTTGCATTGCTGAAATGATTTATTGTTGCTTCATTTAGATTTTAAACGATGAGAAAGCAGGGGAGTGATGACTCTGATATCTGATATTAGATTTCCTTCTTTTTGAAGTTTCTCAGTAAGCAAGAAAAATGTTCTGGATGAGATTTGATCAAGAATCCAATCTACATAGAAAAGCGATCAAATCTAAACAGTGTATTTAGACATATTTGTAGATTGTTATGAAAAAACATTTTACTCTTGTGTTGATGGGTATTGCACAATATATAGACCGCACATAGCATATGTGGAGGTTTTTTATTGCATGAGCGAAGAGATTGATGGTCAATATCGCCCTAGTGAAGATGAGCCTTTTATGAATGAGCGGCAAAAGGCGTATTTTCGTGCTAAATTGGTTTCTTGGAAGAATGATATATTAAAAGAATCTCGTGAGACTTTGGAAAATTTGCAGGAAGAGAATGTTGGTCAACCTGATTTGACTGATAGGGCTTCTTGTGAAACTGATCGTACAATCGAATTACGTGCGCGGGATCGTCAGAGGAAACTTATTTCAAAAATAGATGCTGCTTTAGAGCGCATTGATAATGGGACATATGGCTTTTGTGAAGAAACCGGCGAACCCATTAGTATAAAGCGTCTTGAGGCTCGGCCAATAGCCGTTTTGTCATTGGAAGCGCAAGAACGTCACGAACGACGTGAAAGAGTTTATCGCGATGATTAAGGTCATTGAAATGATAAACAAACAAAACTCGTGGTGATAAAATTGTATATTTTTATTTTTGAGGGGTAGGAATGAATAAAGATGGTTCTTGCCGCCCCTCAATTTCGGCGGTAATTGCTGAATCTTTTACCGCTTGATTCGTAAAAGGAGAGGGATTTTTATCCGGTATATCGTTTCTTTCTGTAGGGGCGGAATTTGGATGTGTGAGCGTTTCTCCCTTTTGTATTTTTGATGTACCGGTAATATCGGATTCTACAACCACATCTGTTAATCCACCAATAAGGAGCAAATGTTCTTTATTATCGCAACGGACTAAAACAAGGCGGCGTGCTCGATCTATAGAAATTACTTCACATAATGCTAATCGTGATAGACTTTTTTTTCTATTAATGCTGAATCTTCTCGTACTTAAACGACGTAAAAACAAGATAATTATGGTAATAGCAACGATTGTTATTATAAAAAACAAAAAGCTTATCGTTATTTTCGCAGCAGATACACCTATTTGCTCTGATAACCAGATATACATAGATTTTCTCCCATTTTTGTGTGAAAATATCGTTTTTTATCGAGATAAATTTATAAACACACCCTTAAAAGGTTCACTTAAATACAAGAAATAAACTTTTTAACATTAAGTGAGCTTTCTTAGAGATAATATCATAGTATATACTTTATAACAATGAATATAAAGGAAGTTTTGTGATATAAGAAACAACTAAATCTAAGGCAATGAGAGATGGATAAAGGTTTTGATAATAATAAAAGATCAGCGTCTTCTGTTCATCGAAGAGTTGTGATTTTTAGTGTTGTTTTTATATTAGTTTCTCTTTTCATTGTGGGTATTTTAGGTTTTTTTTATCCACAAAGCTATTTGCAAAAGGCTATATTGATATCTTTTTTGATTCTAGCAATTATCGGCGTTGCAACACTTGTTTTGTGTGGAATGGGAATTTTAAGATACCATGTGTGGTTGCATGAAGATTTTGATTTTAGCATCTTTAATGGGAGCGATGATGCAATTGTAATCTCTGACCTTTCTGGTTTTGTTTATTATTCTAATCAAAACTATCGAAAAATTCTGACCTATAAGCCTGAAGTGTCTTGTTATATGGTTATTGCTGATCTTCCAGGAGCTGGCGCACTTTCGTATCGCTTAAAGGTTGCAGCCTGTAATAATCTTGCAGCGCAAGAGGAATTAAGAGTAGAACAACCAATTTTTACCGATGCTACACCAAAAAAATCTGTTTGGTATAATATTTCTGTTCAACCTATCACAAAACAGAAAAAAAAGCTTTTATTTTGGCGTATTGCTGATATTTCGCATTTACAACAAACGCGAGAAGTTTTTTTCTCGAACCTTCAAGAGGCTATCAATCACTTGGATCAAGCTCCTATTGGTTTTGTATCAGTTAATACACAAGGAACTATTCTTTATGCTAATGCGGTTTTTGCCGAATGGTTTTCAATTGATTTAGCGAGTTTCTCAATTGGTCAATATAATTTTGATTCGTTATTTGATAGCGTTGGCGCTAAGAGCTCATGGAGTGATATCTGTTTGCAAACCAACAGATATCAAAGTTCAGGTTACTCATTACCTTATAAGTTTTCGTTATGTTTAAATTCACAAGCGACTTGTGAGAAAATATTCCATTGTCTTATCTCTGTTTCTTCTCTCTTAGAAGAGGAAGCCGTTTATCGCATTGTGATCATTCCACAACAAATACAAAAAGAAGAGGACGATCAATTAAAATTACCCACTATATTAGGAGAATATTTTGATGCGAGTCCTTTTGCAATAGCCGTGGTGGATCATGAAGGGCAATTGGTTCATATGAATAAAGCTTTTTCATCACTCACGGGATGTGTGGACAAAGCAGTCAATTTTTATGATGTTATTTCTCGTCGTGATTGTGTGCAGTTAGAGCGTTCTTTTCAGAGAATTGCGACAAATAAAAATTATTTTGTTTCTCTAGAAACTGTTTTGGAAAAAAATGAAGAATGCCATTTACGGCTTCATATTATGTCTGTACCGCCCTATCATGGTGATGCATTGCAAGATTTACTTATTGTCTCTGTGATTGAAACAACCGAACAAAAAACGCTTGAAGATAAAATGATGCAAAGTCAGAAAATGCAAGCTGTTGGACAATTGGCTGGCGGCATTGCTCATGATTTTAATAATGTTTTAACAGCAATTTTAATGTCGTGTGATCTTCTTTTAAATACGCATCGTAGTTCTGATCCTGCTCATGCTGATCTGATCAATATTAAAAATAATGCTAATCGTGCAGCTGCTCTTGTACAGCAATTATTAGCTTTTTCTAGAAAGCAAACACTTCGACCTGAAGAAGTTGATTTTACTGAATTTTTATCGGATATTCGCAATCTTATTGTACCACTCTTGGGAAATAATATTCAGTTAAAAATTATCCATGGAAGAGATTTGTGGAGTGTTGAAGTTGATCAAGCATCTTTTCAGCGTGTTATTATGAATTTGGTTATTAATGCGCGTGATGCCATGTTAGATGGAGGTATTGTTACGATTGCGACAAACAATATTACAAAGCAACAAAGTGCTGAATTTAATCATCTTGGTTTAGTAATTGGTGAGTATGTGCAATTGACTATTTCAGATACAGGGGCTGGTATATCTGCTGCTATACAAGAAAAAATGTTTGAGCCATTTTTTACAACAAAAGAAGTTGGAAAAGGAACAGGCCTTGGTTTATCAATGGTTTATGGAATTATCAAGCAGAGCGGTGGGTGCATTTATTGTGAAAGTAAAGAAGGTGAAGGAGCAACATTTCATATTTTTCTTCCCCGTTATATCCCCAATATAAAAGGAGAAATTTCTCAAAAGATTGAAAAAGATGAAGAAAAAGATAAAAATATAGACTTAACGGGATCTGCGACTGTTTTATTGGTTGAAGATGAAGATGCGGTCAGAATGGGGGGGGTAAGAGCTCTTCAAATGAGAGGATATACGGTTTTAGAGGCAGCGAGTGGGGTGGAAGCACTCTCTATTCTTGAGGACCAAAAAGGAGCTGTTGATATTATTGTTTCCGACGTTGTGATGCCAGAAATGGATGGGCCCACTTTATTGAAGGAAGTACGTAAAAACTATCCTGATATCAAATTTCTTTTCGTTTCTGGATATGCAAAAGATGCTTTTGCTAAAAATCTTCCACAAGATGCTGTTTTTGGTTTTTTATCTAAACCTTTTACACTCAAAGAGTTAGCTCTAACAGTTAAAGAAACACTTTCGTCATGAGGCAAAAATTTTTATGCAATAGAAAAATTGCGTATTTTAAGATTTTTTAGGCGAAATACGAGAGTATTTTGATAAATAGAGCTTATAACTATGTCATAGAACTGAATAAAGAAGAAGAATTTAAAAAATTAACTAAAATTTAAAAAATCACACATTCTGCGCAAAAATTTATGAAGAGATAGACTCTATTATGTTAATATTTCATAGAGATTTTCAATTATAGATACTGAGCACAAATTATGTTAAAATATTGAAAAATGCTGATTAATAGATTGTTGATACACTCAAAAAGATAAAAGCTGTTGCTGCGTATCTACCATTTTGCTGTTCCCTTCAATAAATGCTTTTAAGGCTTCGGGGTAGAGTTTATGCTCTGTTTTAAGAACTCTTTGTGCTAAGCTCTCAGCAGTATCATGAGGATAGACTGGAACGGCTGCTTGAGCAAGGATTTTTCCTGCATCCATGTCTTCTGTAACAAGGTGAACAGTGCAACCTGTGATTTTTACGCCTGCTTGTAAAGCTTTTTCATGTGTGTTTAAGCCTTTAAATGAAGGCAAAAGAGAAGGATGAATGTTTAAAATTCGTCCTTCGTAAAGTTTTACAAAACGTGGTGAGATAAGGCGCATATATCCTGCAAAGCAGAGAAAATCCGGTTTATATTGATCTAAAATCGTAAAAATACTTTCTTCATGCTCTTCTTTTGTTTTGTAAATTTTGCGATCAACAATATGAATAGGTAAGTTATGGTTTTGTGCCTTTTCAATACCATTTGCACGCGGATTATCGCAAATAACTGCGACGATTTCAGCAGGATATTCCTTTTGCTGACTAGCTTGAGCAAGGGCGACCATATTGGATCCATTACCAGAAATGAAAACGACGATTTGTTTTTTCATAAATGCAGTACCCCTTTATAAAGTATTCCTTTATTTTGATCTTGGCGTTTTGTTAAAATGCCAAGGGGAGTTACACTCTCTCCTTTTCTTTCAAGAGCTTGCGTAATTGTTTCAGCTGCATGCTGTGCTACGATAATGATCATGCCAATACCACAATTGAATGTTCTTAACATTTCTGCTTCTTCTATTTTACCTTGTTTGGCAATCCATGAAAATACTGCTGGAACATTGATGGTAGAAAGATTAATTTCAGCGCAGAGAGAAGATGGAACAACACGTGGAATATTTTCAGGAAAGCCTCCACCCGTAATATGAGCAAGAGCTTTAATCCCTTCGTATTTTTGCATGATGGGAAGAAGCGATTTTACATAAATGCGTGTTGGTGTAAGAAGTGCTACACCAAGGCTGTTTTCGGGGGCAAAAGGGGCAGGGTCATTCCATTTGAGATCATGTTGCTGGATGATTCGTCGAACAAGCGAAAAGCCATTGGAATGAATTCCAGAGGCGCTTAGACCTAATATAATATCCCCTTCTGTTAAATCTTTTGAAGGGAGTAGCTTGCTGCGTTCGCATGCTCCTACAGCAAAACCGGCTAGATCATAATCTCCCTCTGCATACATTCCTGGCATTTCTGCAGTTTCTCCTCCAATAAGCGCAGCACCGGCTTGTTTACATCCTTCTGCAATACCAGAAACAATCGTAGCACCTTGTTCAGGGTCAAGCTTTCCAGTTGCAAAATAATCCAGAAAAAAGAGAGGTTCAGCCCCTTGTACGAGTAAATCATTGACACACATAGCTACAAGATCAATACCTACAGTGTTATGGTGACCTACTTCAATGGCAATTTTTAATTTTGTTCCCACACCATCATTGGCTGCTACTAGGATAGGATCTGTAAAGCCAGCTGCTTTTAAATCAAAAAGACCACCAAAACCGCCAATTTCTGCATCTGCTCCGGCTCGTTTTGTCGCGCGTATAAAGGGTTTAATTTTTTCTACCATGGCATTACCCATATCGATGTTTACACCGGCTTTTGCGTAGGTAAGACCAACTTTGGATTTATTATTTGTAAGATCTTGATTGCTCATTGGAGCCTTCCTTTAATGGAAAATCGGGTTTTGATATTATGCAATGCCATGATAGAGTTCTCTCTGCAAGAGATATTGATAAGAAAATAAGCAACTTTGCTTGTACCTTATTTAGAAGATGTTTATAATTTTTTGTGAAGAATTTTTTAGGATATTTTATGAGCAAGATATCAGATAATCACGGTCAGTCTTCTTGGCAACTTATGAGAAAGAAAGTGGGTGAGAATACATCTCGTGATCGTTATAAGACTTATGTGCCAGCGTATACTCAATTACCGTTGCCGAATAATATGAAAAGGCAAATCTTTTTTTGGCTTAGTACGCTGATTTTTTTCGTTCTTTTTATGTTTGTTTTTGGATCGATTTTGCTTCCTTTTGTGGCAGGGATTGTGTTGGCTTATTTTCTCAATCCTATTGTTCAATTACTTGAAAGATTTGGTATTCGCCGTGTGTTTGGGACTGTCCTCATTACCTTATTTATTGTTATTACCTTTGTTGCTGCTTTAGTTATTTTGATTCCTGTTATTAGTTGGCAAATACAGCAATTTATGAGTGATGGTTTACCTGTTTATATTAATCGTATTCAAACCTTTTTTGTTGAGCATGATTTTGATTGGATAAGGCGCTATTTTGGAAGTGATCCAAATGAATTACGGAATAATATTAAAGGATTTTTGGGAGAAGGTTCTGATTTTATTACGTCTCTTTTGAATTCACTTTTAAAGTCAGGAAAATCTATCGTTAATATCGTTAGCCTATTTGTTGTGGCACCTGTGGTGGCATTTTATATGTTATTAGATTGGCCGCGTATGGTAACAGCAATTGATTCGTTAATACCGCGTGATCATCTTGAAACCGTTCGGAGTATTTTTCATGAAATGGATAGAGCTATTGCAGGCTTTGTTCGTGGACAAGGAACAGTTTGTCTTATATTGGGAGGCTATTATGCTATTGGTTTAACGATTGCAGGACTCAATTTTGGTCTTTTGATTGGTATGTTTATTGGTCTTATTAGCTTTGTTCCTTATATCGGCACAATGAGTGGTTTGGTCCTTTCTGTTGGTATTGCATGGGTCCAGTTTTATCCCAATAATTGGGGAGGAATCATCGTTGTGATGGCACTTTTTTTAATTGGTCAATTTATTGAAGGTTATATTCTTCAACCCAAGCTTGTAGGTTCATCAGTGGGATTACATCCCGTATGGTTGATGTTTTCACTTTTTGCTTTTTCTTCACTCTTTGGTTTTACTGGTATGCTTGTTGCTGTTCCTGCGGCGGCGGCTGTTGGCGTTTTAGTTCGTTTTGCTCTTCATACTTATCTTAGTTCTCAGATGTATTCGCGAAGGGGAAATTCGGAGCCGCTAAAATGAATGGGCGTGAAACGCAATTATCTTTAAATTTTCCTTATGATCCGATTTTTCAATTTGAGGATTTAGTGGTAACGGAAAGCAATCGTATGGCTTTTCAGCTTATTGATCATTGGCCCAATTGGAGCTTACCTATTGCAGTTTTGGTTGGAAAAGAAGGATCTGGGAAAACGCATTTTTCTAATATATGGCTCCAAAAAGCAGATGCTTTCAGGATTCAGCACAATGAAATTGATCAGGCTGTTACTATGGCTTCTTTAGGCAGATCATTTTTAATAGAGGATATTGGTGCAGGTGAAATTAATGAGACAGAACTTTTTCATTTAATTAACAGTATTAAGCAAGCAAATCTTGATGCACGACAAGCTACTTTATTGATGACGGCACGAACACTTCCTTCCGCTTGGAATTTAAAGTTAAATGATCTAAAAAGTCGTCTTAATTCGGTGATGTTCGTTGAAATTAATCAGCCTGATGATGCATTATTAACAGCTGTTGCATTTAAGCTTTTTTCCGATAGGCAACTTATTGTACATCCAGACACGGTTTATTATCTTGTAAGTCGTTGTGAACGTTCTTTATTTTCATTGAAGCGTGTTATTGATTCTGTTGATCAGTTGGCATTACAAAGAAAAAGAAAAATAACACGTGCTGTTATTGCTGAAGTTTTGAATAGAAGAAATCCGTAAATACTCCCTATCATGGCTTACTTATTCTGTCCTTCTATTATCGTTTCAATATGTGGCAAGACAAGTCATTTAAATTTTCTTCTTTTTTGATATCTGTTAAGAGTGAAAAATAGTATTTTTTACTTTAGTCATGTGTTTATCTTAAATAGCTTTGAGATTTTATTGTATGATGTTGAATTCTTTCCATCTTTGCATTTGAAAATTTTTCTAAAAAAGCGCTTTATTTTATTTATAATGGAACTTTCGTGCTTTGAAAAAATGTTTGTTGTTTATGGATTTGGATTGTAGAAGATTCTAGGATTTTTAATAAAAGAGTTCTTTGCAAGATAGAAAAAGAGGGGAAAAAGCTTAATACAGCTGATTTTTTGGCTTGTGTTCTCTTTTGGAAAGTTTTTCTATGATATTTAAGTCGTTTTTTTCTAAAATTGTATCTGTAGAATGCGTTTTGATACAGTGAGAGTTTGCTTAAAGCAGGATGAAAATTATGAAATCCTTACAGAGAAATTCATTATTTTTTTAATATAGATTGGATTCTTTCCGGAGGTTGTTTTCTATTATTTGCCAATAAATATGTTATTGAGTAGGGAAAAAATTTTTAAAACGTGCTTTTTTGTAAAGAAATGCAACAAAATTAAAAAAAAGTGTGTTTTTCTCTTGCACTTCTGTTGTGAAAATTTTAGGAAATGTGCATCAAGTAAATGTAAATGGCGGAGCGTAGCGCAGCCTGGTAGCGCACCTGATTTGGGATCAGGGGGTCGTAGGTTCGAATCCTATCGCTCCGACCATATTTGATTAAGTGTGTGAGAATGACCCAATTGGGTACGTGTGGTGGAAAACTATCATTCAAGCGTTGTGTAATCTGAAGGAAAAAGGCATGATCGCACGTATTTATAGTCCTGCTAAGACAGCTATGCAGTCAGGTAAGAGGAATACAGGTTTTTGGATTCTAGAGTATGAGCCGGTGAAAGCAAAAATGCTTGAACCTCTTATGGGGTACACGGCAACGTCTGATATGAATAATCAGGTAAGAATCAGATTTAATAGGAAGGAAGAAGCGATTGCTTTTGCGCGTAAGAATGCTATCTCTTACCGTGTAGAAAAGAAACGTACGTCGATTCGACGTGCTATTTCTTATTCTGATAATTTTCGCAGTGATCGGCAGCACTCTTGGACACATTGAATTAAAGATGCTATTTTGAATTGAGAAAATAATCAGTTGGGTCCCGTAGCTCAGCTGGATAGAGCAACGGCCTTCTAAGCCGTGGGTCACAGGTTCGAATCCTGTCGGGATCACCATCCAGTTTTTACCCATGTATAACGTATTTATTCTTTGTAATCTTTTTTAAGGTTCGGGAACATTAACAAAAGTTCGGGAATAGGATTTTCCAACATACTTTTACAAAGCTCATCTGTTTCCTCCAACGTTCTCTAATAATTTTTTGTTTGAGAACCACTATTTTAAATGGGCGAAGACATTCTCTATCGCTTCCATGAGACGAGCAAAATTAAGAAATCATTTTCTAAAGAATTTCGCGCGTCTCAGAGTATGTTTAGAGTTGGATATTTGGTTTTTGTGTAAAAATACTTACAAACGCATCCATAATACGTGAAAAATCAAGCGCTAATAAGAGTATAATGAGTACAATCCATTTCGTATAACGAGACATCACTTTTACACTTTTGTAGGTCATGATGATTTCTTGAAGTATTTCTTTTTCTGCTTCTGTAAGCTCTATATCGTCTTGTGTTTTTTTTCTAGCCATGTTTCCACCCACACACGCGTTCACCTAGATTATTGTGCTTTAAGATTTCTCTTGCTAAGTTTGAACTGATGGCGTTCAGATCTTGCCGGCTTAAATAAATTGGCAACCAGCCAACATAAGAAGAAACATATTTATTTGTCTCGCAACCAGTCAGAGAGAGCAGCACGCACATCAGCATCACTTTTTTGATTAATTTCATTTTCTACCTCAAGCCGTGTTGTGGCTGCTTTTAAAGCTTTTTCTGTTTGCTTTTGTTGTTCACTCTTTTTACCAAGAGTAAATGCTCTAGCTAATGCAATAAAAAAAGCGGCTAAAGCCGCACCTGTTAGCATCAGATTTCTTTTTATCCATAAGATCATAGACGATGCTCCTGAAAGTGTTTAGCAACAAAGAAAATACCAGCACATGCGGCTAAAACCATAATGGTTGCCAAAGCCCATTGGATTGGTCCATTTCCTGCTAACAAACCACCAAGCCCAGAAAAAGAACCAATAATCGGTGCAAGTGCTTCTGCTTTGAAAACCCCCGTTGGTACTTGCGTTTCTACTGTTTGATAATTGGAGGAAACATAAGCCCCTTTTGCCCATAGCCCTGTTTCTGCTGCGCGCCGGTGTGCGAGACCTTCAAGACGCTTCCCGCCTGCTTTGGTCCATTTCTGTAGCTCTGCAGGGACAGCTTCATATTCACCTTGATTGAGCTTTTTTAACAGTGTCGAGTTACAAAAGGCTGTTGTTCCTATATTATAGCAAAACGACACTAACGCCGCGAATTGTTCATCTGTTAATGAAACTGTAACAGCGCGTTCAACGACATTTTCAAATTGTCTTAAGTCTTGGCAAAGAAGTTCTTCTGCTTGCTTTTCCGTGATGGTCATGCCTTCATAAACAAAAGGCTTTCCAGCACTGTTTGTATGTCCATAACCTATTGTCCACACCCCAATGGCATCTTTATAGGCGTTCAAACGCAAACCTTCCCATTGTTTGATAAGTGCTAGCCCTTCTGATGATATTTTTCGCATATGATTCTCCATAAAAAAAGCTCCGCAAAAAGCAGAGCTGGATTAAAAAATTGATATTTTTCCCATTTGAAAGGATGGCTTGTTAAAACCTATGTAGCTTGTTCATTGGAACAAAAGAATGTATTTGACATTATCTATTGTGTAGCATATAAACTACAAATGTTTATTGTTAAAAAAACACACTATTTTACAGAGTGGTTAGACTCGTTAAAAGACAAACAAGTGCAAAAGAAAATTGCTGCACGTATTTTCCGCCTTGAATATGGGCTTCTAGGAGACGTGAAATATTTCCGTGGCATTGGTGAACTAAAAATAAATTATGGACCAGGCTATAGGATTTATTTTGTAAAACAAGGGAAACAAATCATTTTGTTATTAAATGCTGGTGATAAATCCACACAACAAAAAGATATCGAAAAAGCCCTTCAATTAGTAAAGGAAATGAAACATGGAAATTACTAAATTTGATGTAAGTGAATATTTTAATACGCCTGAAGACTTTAAGATCTTATTAGATGATGCTTTAGAAACCAAAAATAGTGGCTATATTGCACATGTATTAGGTATTATTGCGCGTAAACAAGGAATGACAACTGTTTCTCAAGAGACAGGACTAAATCGCGAGTCTCTTTATCGTTCTTTAAGCGATAAAGGTGATCCACGACTTTCTACTTTTCTTAGTGTTTTGAATGCTTTAGATTTGCAAATGAGTTTGACACCTATTCAAAAGAATTGTAAGGAGCAGACAGCTTTAGAAGAAGCATCTTAACCACCTCCCCATTTTAAGAACGGGGAGGGGAGATGTGTTTTACTTAAGCAATCTTTTTAATGAGGGGCTCTACATCTGGTTTATAACCTATCATGTATCCTCTTCATCCATATGGATGACGCCTTCGCCTTCGTCACATGCGTTTGGTGGGGCGTTTGGATCAAGGGTATCATCCTTGTCTGGTGTTGTGTTTGCAACGTTTCCAGCCGCATCTTCTTGCGCTTTATCAAAAAGTTCGCACTCTATTTTTGTGGTGTAACCGCCCGTTTTATCAAGTTTGTGCTTAACGCTCTTGATGCGCCATTCTGCTGGAATATAGGGGCGGAAAGGGGGCTCTTGAACAAGCTTTGCTTCTGCTTGCACAAACGGATCACCACCGATATCACATGAGAAAGAAGACTTACCGCGTGATGATTTATTGCGATAAGCAGCAATGGCCGCAACAGCCTCTGATTGGTTATGGTAGGTGTATTTGAGTTCATGGAACGGTGGGTTACCAACTTTGACTTCTTTTTTTTCACCACTGCGGATATCATGATAGGTTGCGAGAACACCGCCTTTTTTCTCTTTGTCTTCTTCTTCTTTCTCAGGTGTTGTTTCTGCTTTTTCCGATTCAGATGATGATGGTGCTGTTCTGTCATTGTCATCCATATGGATAAAGTTTTCATCATCATCAATCTCTTCTGGTTCTCGTGCATCAGCAGCGGCTTTTTGGTCGTCTCCCACATCCGTTTCTAAGCCATTGGCTGCACCTGCTTCATCTCGTGCGCTGTATTTAAAATCCCAAGAGGTGCAATGTTTCTCATGAATAACAACAATAGGGAGTGTTTCACCGGTAATGGCTTTGCCTTCACCCCGTTTGGCAAGCACAAGTTTGCCATCAACGGGCTTTGCTACCGCATCATATTCTTCTGCAAGGCGTGTAGCAAAAGCCATATCGCTTTCAGCTGTTTGGTCAATGTGACGCACAACGATTTTTGCAAGAGAAGGATCAACCTTTGG
>NZ_JBHIMR010000059.1:0-1479 GCF_042194215.1 Bartonella sp. MR100HLJHH | reverse complement strand
CGTATTATCAAATACAATTTAGAAGAAGGAATAGATTATATTTTAACGCTCGCCAAAACTGGCGAACGTCAAAATGTAGTATTAAAAGAATATTACCTTACACTGAATGTAGCCAAAGAGCTCTCTATGCTTGAGAATAATAAGAAAGGTAGAGAGGCTCGTTTATACTTTATCAAATGTGAACGGCTTTTGAAACAAGTAGCAACCCCACAAGTTGATTATTCCAAACCCGAAGCATTACTTGGTGTTTTGAATCACTTACAAAGTCAAATAGAGCATAAAGATCATGTTATTGCTGAATTGACTCCAAAAGCAAAAGCACTTGAAGGCTTAAAGCGTTCTGAGGGGGCTATGTGTGGCATCTTATTGTTTTTTATTCACGAGTGGTTGTTCAAGGAGCTTTTTGAGATCTTCTGAATTCATTGCCAGTAGGTGATTTAATGTAACGGTAGTGCGGACAGAGTTTTCTAAACGAGCAAGAATTTCACCCGTAAGGCTACGATGATTTGCTTCAGCAAGCTCTTCCAATTGATTTTTCAGTTCAATTGGAATGAGAAATTTAAATTGCACACGATCTTTTTTTGTCATGCACCTAAAATATACCTAAAATACACTTGACACAAGGTACCTTTATGGTACTAAATATGTGCATATGGAGGTAAAATGAAAACGATCCAATATAAAATAAATATGCCACATACATTAAAGGAGTGGTTGTTTAATCGGGCGACTGAGAATGATCGCTCTCTTTCATCTGAAATAATTAACATTCTCAAAAAAGAAAAAGCGCTAGAGCATAAGTCCGCAAAAACTCTCTCTAACGCTTTACATCTAACTAACCCGAAAGAGGTCAATTACAATGAATAATAGCACATACTTACCTATCAATAAAGACAAATTAATAAAATTACAAGAAGTCGAAAACGAGCCTCGTGTTCGCGATGTGGACTTAGCAGAAAAATTAGGGTTTGTTCGTACACGTGACGTTAGAAAATTAATTACAAGAAATATGCAAGAAATAGAACGGTTTGGGAGGTGCGCCACTGTGGCGCACGTAATAAAGGGCAATAACGTAACAGAATATTGGCTTAACGAAGAGCAGGCATTATTGATTGCGACATTATCGAATACAGAAAAATCTTCTCAAGTCCGTTATATGCTTATTAAGTTATTTGTTGCATGGCGTAGGGGCGAGATAAAGCAATCCTATGTTCAATCGATCGACTACTCCAGTCCAGCAGTAATGCTTGGTGTCTTAACGCATTTAAAAGATGAAAATGAGCGGAAAGACAATATCATTGCTAAATTAGAACCAAAAGCAAAAGCTTTAGAAGGTTTAAAGCGTTCTGATGGTTTGTTTGGTCTGATAGAAGCAGCAAAGATGTTAGAGGTGCGACCTAAGGATTTAACGGATTACTTGCGTAAACATGATTGGGTGTATCGACGGGCTCCAGGGGCGCCTCTGTTACCTTATCAGGA
>NZ_JBHIMR010000058.1:0-1704 GCF_042194215.1 Bartonella sp. MR100HLJHH | reverse complement strand
CTAGGGCAACTTATTGCCTTTCATCTCCTCGCTGGAAATGTTTCTGGTCCTATCTTAAGCCTTGCATCCCTATGGGAAGAATGGCAGCATTTGAAAATCTCTCGTCTTCGTTTGGGCGATATTCTTAACTCCCCTTCAGAATGGGAAGAAGAAAAGCCGCCTCTTCAACTCAGCGCTCCTCCTCATCTTGAAGCCAACGATCTCTGTTTTTCTTATGGAGATAAATCCATTATCAATCATCTTGATGTCTGTTTACAACCTGGGCAACCAATTATGTTACTTGGTCCTTCAGGGTGCGGAAAAACAACCTTGGCGAAGCTCCTTTGTGGACTCTACCCCCCAACAAGCGGAAAGATATTGATTAACGCCCAACCTTTACAGAATTTTGATGTCCGTAGCGTGCGTGACACAATCGCGTATTTTCCCCAAAATCCTTGCCTTTTTTCCGGAACCATTCTTGAGAATATGCTTCTTGCTAAACCAGATGCCACTAAAGATGAAATCGACGCTGCACTATATGTTAGTGCTTGCCATGATTTGATTGCTCAGTTGCCTTTAGGACTTCATACTCAAGTAGGAGAGCAAGGTGGTTTTTTATCAGGTGGTCAGCGCCAACGCTTGGCTTTAGCTTGTTTCTTTCTGATAAACCCAAGCCTTCTTATTTTGGATGAACCTACTTCCGCATTGGATGACACTGTCAGTGCACAAATTGTTGAGCATTTATATAAACTTTCACAAGATCGTATTGTTCTTGTTATTACCCACAAAAGTGACCTCTTTCCTCAGCATGCAACCGTCTTAAACTTTACTGATTTGGAGGCAAAAAATGGCAGATAAAGCTCCCTATTTGCGCCCTTTATCACCAACGCTTCATATGGTGGTTGCTGTTTTGGTCACCTTATTTCTCTTTATTGTAATCGGCAGCTTTATCGCAAAAACAGAGATTGTTGCACGGGGGCAAGGAAGTGTTATTCCCACCGCTTACGTTCAGCTGGTCCAAGCGCAAAATACAGGACGCATTGAGAAAATTCTTGTAAAAGAAGGGCAATTTGTTCATCAAGGGGATCTCCTTATTCAATTAGATCCCCGTGAAGCCCTCAATGAGTGCGCACGTGTTCAAGCAGATATCGCGCAACAAACCCTTCAAGCACAAATCGCAACAGCTATTTTAACAGCTTTGCATGAAAGTGATCCTTTGGATAAAGATTTTGTGACCAAAGGACTTGCCTATCTGCCAGTTCCTCCTTCTGGCAACACGACTGCAAGAATAGAAGGGGAAAAACTCATTAGCGCTACCCTTCAATCTCTCCAAGATAAATTAAGAGCGCTAAAAGCACAGGCGGACCGCGTCGAGCGCAGCGGTGCAACACAACATGCGCAATTAGATAGGTTGGAAGATGATCGTCAATTAAGCCAAGGAAAATTAAAAGCTGCAAAAAGCCTAATGGAAACAAAAGTCATTAGCCAAGCGGTTTATTTAGAGCGTTTACATGACTTTAAAAATGTCGAGCATGAAATTTTAACCAATCAAAGACGTTTGGAAGAAAATGCCGCCGAAATAAACACCCTCCGCCAACAACGGCAAAGTCTCATTTCCGATGAAATCGCCCGCTATCGGCAACTTTCGCGTGAAACAGAACTGAATCTTCAAGGATTAAAAGCAAAGCTTGATAGCACTCAATACCATCTTGACCACTTATCACT
>NZ_JBHIMR010000057.1:0-1932 GCF_042194215.1 Bartonella sp. MR100HLJHH | reverse complement strand
AGATGTGCTTCTGCTGCCTCTCGCTCATTAAGGATTTTCAGATGTTTTTCAGCAAATTCAACGGCATGGTTAACATACCCCTCCAGTTCTTCATCAAGATTTTGCAAATGCTCAGGAATCTTATCCTCTGCGATAGAATCTTGATAGGATTTTAAGACATCAATTTGACCTGTCAATGCTAAACAAGCCAAATGCCAAATCACAGCTGGATAATAGCTATATTTTTGGATAAGCGTTTTGCTTTCTATTGATGCTTGTAAATCTTGGGCACGTGCCCATTGTATTATCCGCTCAGAGATTTTTGTCAACTCTTGCTCATTCAATATCTCTACACAAATATCAATTCCTTTATCAACCCCACGAAAATTCTCTCCTCCAATCGTATTAAAAGATCGATAAATATCCGTAGGTCGTACAAGATTACGTTGTCCACAAAAATGAATATACAAGCAAGCCAAAGAAATCTCTTCATTAGATATTTCAGCTTCGAGATGAACATTATACTGATCATAGAGATGTACAAAGCCAAAATCTAACTTAATAAAACGATCCGGCAAAACCAACCACATTTTCCCAAGCTCTGTGGCAAACCACCCTTGAATTTTAAAAATGCGAGTTGCTGCTGTAAGAATCATCGACCACTGTTTAGGTTTTTTACGCGCTAAAATGTCATCTAACTCCCCGTTTTTATAAGCTTGCGCAAAAAGAATGAGGCGCTCAATCCACCCTATTGTTTTGTAATCTGCAAATTCTGGTACATGTAATTGGGGTGTAAACTTAGAACTTTTTAAAGCCTCAATATCACCAAGTAATGCTTCTGCAACAGCAGAATGATTAGCAGCTTCTTCATGTAATTTTTTTTCAATATCTTGTGCTTGCGCCCAAGCAATAACCCTATTTAAAGATTCCTTAACATGGCTTTCTGAGAGATCTAAAGCTGTAACATCGAAATCCTCTTTCGCAGAAAACAGCGTATCTTCATACTTATCCTGTGATACTTCACCACTAGCATATTCGCAAGAAAGGCAATAAGGAGCAGTGGTAAGATCAGCTGATAACCGAAATTTTCCACCCTCCTCTCCATAATCTACAACATCATAACTAATGCCTACAATGCGATCGGGAAAATGATAATGCGCAAAGGTATCCCCCACTTCATCACGATAAGGCTCCCAGCCCAGTCTTTTTAAAATCTCTGTGACATCTTTGGTTTGCATCGTCATTACCCCCCAGCATGTTCCATAATTCTTTTACAGAGAAATTCATAAAAATTACTTGCATAATACTGGGGATCGCTAGGTGGAAATCTAAGATAGAGCGGGCACTCACCATCCTGAAACTGAGTATAATCAAAGTAAAAGGTTTCACCAAAATCTGTTCTATTGATAACAAGCTGCTGTGGTTTTGCTAAACCATTTTTTATATCTGTTAAGTGATAATAAACAATATCATCACTACGAGCAATTTCAAAATTTGTATTATAAACACTTAATATTTCCTCACCACAGATCTCCGCTCTTCCATAATTCTTCAAAAAACTTTTGTAGGAGGATGTGAATTGCAATTTAAGAATCCCCTCTGCTTTTTCAATTAGTACATCATCAACTGCTTCATCTGTAGAGCCAAAATCGATACTATCGCTATATTTATCAACTAGTACTGCAACATCAGCTAAGGTATAGGTTTTCATAGATGATCCCCCTAAAAGTGATTAACAATTCTTGCATTTTTGAAAACAAAAAAGGATGACGGCTTTAACAGTGTATTTCAAAAGGAAACCGCCCGACAAAAGCGTCATTCCAAATTAGCTATAATTCTTTTACAGAGGAATTCATAGAAGTTATTTGCATAACATTGTCATATTTGTTATGAGAAAGACCCTGTCCATTGGGGCGAACAATATCAATCAGCGGCACATCATTGCCGGCTTTC
>NZ_JBHIMR010000056.1:0-2035 GCF_042194215.1 Bartonella sp. MR100HLJHH | reverse complement strand
ACGTCTTCAATATTTTTAGAAAGAGTGGTTACGTTTTCATCAAGCTGACCTTTGTTAACAGCATCAGTATCATCAGTACCTTTTGCCAATCCTGTTATCTTTTTACTGCCAGCACCAATACCAGCCGTCGTTATTTTTGGACCACCCGTAATCACTAAGCCGGTGGCATCTAGGGTATTTGTGCCTGCCTTTAAGCTCGTTAATGCAACATCTTGAGCCAGATCAAATTGTACCTTATTATCCTTATCGCCTTTTGTAAGATTAAGATTTGTACTTCCAGTTACCAAATCCAATGGGCTGGTTGAATTAACGTTCGTCGTATTTTTACCATTAACAGAGAGCCCCCAACTTGGGTTTATAGAATCTTGTAGAGCTTTTAGCTGTGCAACATTTACCGCATCAGAGTCGTTCGTGCCAGCGGCAACACCTACAATCTGTCTGGTTTTTCCTTGCTTAGCATCACCAATACTGAGTGCACCAAGACCGGATAGCCATGTATTGTCCTGTTTATCTGAATTCTCTCTAGTACGAGGATCATAACCCCCAAAACCAGGTCCAACATTCGCTACAGAACCGCTTCCCAAAGCAATACTATCTTTAACTGATGCTTTTGCTCCACTACCAAAAGCAAGCGCAGATTCGCCGGTAGCTGTTGCGCCAGCACCAAGAGCAACTCCACCAACAGCAGCTACAGATGCATTTGCACCTAAGGCAATTCCATTTAACGAACCTTTTGGATCATTTGTGGAACCACCATTCTTTACAGATGCGCCAGAACCAAAAGCAAGCGCACCGCTAGAGAGTTTACTAACGCTGGCCTTGCTACCAAGAGCGACTGAATTTTCTGCATCAGCTATAGCATCTGCAAAATCTTTGCCAGTAGTGTTAATTTTTAAACCTTTTATAACCCCTGCTGCTTGTCCTGCTTGTGCTGCTTTTAGCTGTGCAAAATTCACTGCATCAGTATCATCAGTACCTTCTGCCAATCCTGTTATCTTTTTATTACCAGCATTAATACCAGCTATTGTTATTAGCGGACCATCTGCAATCAATAAGCCTGCTACGTTTAGGGTACTTGGGCCTACCTTTAAGCTCGTTAATGTAACATCTTGAGCCAAATCAAATTTTAGCTTATTATCCTTATCACCTTTTGTAATCCGAAGATTTGTACTTCCAGCAGAAAAATCTACTCCACTACCCATAAGAACAGTTGTAGCATTTGCACCGCCAGCAGAGAGTCCCCAACCGTTTTTTCTTACAACATCTTCTAAGTCTCTCAACTGCCTAACATTCACTGCATCGGCAGGCTCAGAACCAGCTGCTACGCCTGTAATTTGTCTGGTTATACCCTTACTATAATCACCAACACTCACTGCACCCCGCGTACTTTTCCATTGCGCCTCAGTGTTTTTTGCAGGACCCTGCAACAAAGAAGTATAACCAAACACACCAGCAGCCCTATCGGCTTTAGAATCTCTTCCCAGAGCAACGCCATCTGGGGACCCAGCTAAGGAATTGGCACCTATAGCGATAGCTCCATCTGCCCTTGCTTCCGAATAAAATCCAAAAGAAATGGTCCAATGACCAGTTCCCTTTGCACGATGACCAATAGCAGTTGAACCAAACCCTAGGGCTTTAGAAACGGCTCCTACAGCCGTTGCATAATCACCCTGCGCGGTTGTATAATCATTTGCCCCGTGTGTGCTGTCAGGATTATATTCACTACCTATTGCAACAGTGCTTTTTCCTATAGTGTGAGCCATGTAACCTATAGCAATAGCATCACCCTGCTCTGATGTCTGAGCGTTATGGCCTATAGCAATACCGTCCGCTCCCTTTGCAGATGCACCTGTACCTTGAATAACAGTGTTACTCGCTCGTGTATTTCCACCCCGCAAAAGGTCAGAAACATTAACAAGCGTTGCATTCTCATCATCCTGTGCAAGCCGTTGGTCTGTAGAGCTATCAACCACAAAGGACTGTGGACTAATGAGAGGCTTTTTATCTTGCACCCCTGCATTTAACGTTTTTTTCG
>NZ_JBHIMR010000055.1:0-2066 GCF_042194215.1 Bartonella sp. MR100HLJHH | reverse complement strand
TTTGCAGATGGTGCTTTTACAGCTCCGACTTATAAGATCTCAAATGTTGCTGAAGATGGTAAGGCAACAGAAAAGTCCTACAACGATGTTGGTTCAGCTTTTGCTGGTCTTGATGCGAGTGTCAAGAATGTGAATACGCATCTAACGAATGAGATCAAAAATTTTACTGAAAAAGTAACGAATATTACGCAAGCAGTCCAAGGCGATGCTTTGTTATGGAATGATAAATCCCATGCCTTTGTAGCGCAGCATGAAAAGAAGAAAAAAGAAGAAGACGGCACAGTTGTAGTGACACAAGAAAACAGCAAGATTACGTCTCTTGCTGCAGGAAATATTACGAAAGATTCCACAGATGCCGTTAATGGCTCTCAGATTTATTCTATGAGTGAAATGGTTGGTAGTTATTTTGGCGGTGGCGCTGGATATAATAAAGAAGGCGCATGGATAGCTCCTACTTTCAAGGTCAAACAAATCGGTTCTGATGGGCATATTACTGATGAGACTTATCAGAATGTAGCGGATGCTTTTTCTAGTGTTGGTAATTCTTTCCAGAGTGTTCATGATGAGATTAACACTATGAGAAGTGATAGTCTTGTTAAGTGGAATGAAGAGAAGAAACTGATCAAGATTGGTGGCGAAAAAGCTGGTACGACAATCACTGTTGCTGATAAGGATAGTAAGGATAGAATACTTTCTGGCGTGAAGGATGCAGAAAAGGGCAACGAAGCGGTTAATAAAGCCCAGCTTGATAAAAATATAGATGCACTTACGAATGAAATTGAAGAAGTGCGCTCTGTAGCAGTTTTTTATGATGAGGAAGAAGATACAGAAGAGGTCAGTACACTTACCAGAACAGCACCTAAAGCGAAACAAAGCAATGTGACTTTTGGTGATCCCAAAACAGGCACTGTTGGATTGCATAATGTTGCGGCTGGTAAGATTGCCAAGGATTCACATGATGCTGTAAATGGTGACCAACTTCATTCACTAGGCAATAACGTTGCGACATATTTTGGTGGTGGTTCAACATTTGTAGATGGTGCTTTTACAGCTCCGACTTATAACATCTCAAATGTTTCTGACGATGGTAAGGTAACGACTAAATCACATAACGATGTTGGTTCAGCCTTTTCTGATCTTGATACGAGTGTCAAGAATGTGAATACACATCTAACGAATGAGGTCAAAAATTTTACTGAAAAACTAACGAATATTACGCAAGAAGTTCAAGGCGATGCTTTGTTGTGGGATGAAAGTGCAAAAGCCTTTGTAGCTTTGCATGGGGAAAAGGAAAGTAAGACAAACAGCAAGATCACATCGCTGGCTGATGGTTCTATAGTATCAGGCTCGAGCGATGCGGTTACGGGTGGACAGCTTCATAGCATCACAGATGATTTATCAAAGCTTTTAGGTGGCGCTGTATACTTTGATGGCAAAAACTTTAAAGGATTAAAGTATGACTTATCGACAGTTTCTACAGACGGTAAGGTAACAGATAAATCGCATACCGATGTTGGTTCTGCCTTTAAAGGACTTGATGATAATATCAAGAATGTGAACGCTCGCATTAAGGAAGTTTCAGAGGGAGTTGCACAAGATTCCTTGTTATGGAATGGTAAAGCCCATGCCTTTGTAGCGCAGCATGAAAAGAGGGAAGAACAAGCCGACGGCACAGTTGTAGTGACGCAAGAAAACAGCAAGATCACATCGCTTGCGGCTGGTTCTATAGTATCAGGTTCGAGCGATGCGATTACGGGTGGTCAGATTTATGATCTTCGAAAACAGTTTGCTGGCTATTTTGGTGGCGGTGCTGGTTATAATGAGAAGGGCGAATGGCAAGCTCCAAACTATAACTTATCGAATATTGATAAAGATGGTAAGGTAACAGATAAATCACACACCAATGTTGGTTCTGCCTTTGAAGGACTTGATGATAATATCAAAACTGTGAACGCTCGCATTAAGGAAGTCTCTGAAGGTGTTGCACAAGATTCCTTGTTATGGAGTGATAAAGCCCATGCCTTTGTCGCGCAGCATGAAAAGAGGGAAGAAAAAGACGACGGCAA
>NZ_JBHIMR010000054.1:0-2240 GCF_042194215.1 Bartonella sp. MR100HLJHH | reverse complement strand
GGAGATGCTGCATTTACAAATGGAGCTCTTACACAGCCAACCTATAAATTATCGCACATTGCCACAGATGGAGTTGTGACAGAGAGTTCGTTCCAAGGTGTTGGCACCGCTTTTGCAGGTCTTGATGATAATATCAAGACTGTGAACGCTCGCATTAAGGAAGTCTCAGAAGGAGTTGCGCATGATTCCTTGTTATGGAGTGATAAAGCCCATGCCTTTGTAGCGCAGCATGAAAAGAGGGAAGAAGGAGACGACGGCAAAGTTGTAGTGACGCAAGAAAACAGCAAGATCACATCACTTGCGGCTGGCTCTATAGTATCAGGCTCGAGTGATGCAGTAACTGGTGGACAGATTTATGAACTGCAAAAACAGTTTGCTGGCTATTTTGGTGGTGGTGCTGGTTATAATGAGAAAGGCGAATGGCAAGCTCCAAACTATAACTTATCTAGTATTGATAAAGATGGTAAGGTAACAGATAAATCACATACCGATGTTGGTTCTGCCTTTAAAGGACTTGATGATAATATCAAGACTGTGAACGCTCGCATTAAGGAAGTTTCAGAGGGAGTTGCACAAGATTCTTTATCATGGAGCAAGACTGAAGGTGCTTTTGTTGCCCTGCATGGGGAAGGTGATAACAGAAAAGCAAGTAAGATCACATCGCTTGCAGCTGGCTCTATAGCATCAGGCTCGAGTGATGCGGTTAATGGTGGTCAGATTTATTCATTGAATCAGACTCTAGCAAAGTATTTTGGTGGTGATGCTAAGTATGAAGATGACGAATGGAGCGAACCAACTTTCACGCTTAAAACCTACAATGCAGATGGTACGGAAGGTGATCCACAGGAGCATCATAATGTAACGGAAGCCTTTGCAGGAATTGATAAGAATTTCACAAATGTCGTCAATGATTTTAAAGAACAAGTCACGAACATCACAGAATCTATGCAAGGCGATGCGCTGTTGTGGAATGAAAGTGCAAAAGCCTTTGTAGCCAAGCATGGAGAAAAAGACGGTGAGAAGACAAACAGCAAGATCACATCGCTTGCAGCTGGTTCTATAGCATCAGGCTCGAGTGATGCGGTTAATGGTGGACAGATTTATGATCTGAATCAGTCGCTAGCAAAGTATTTTGGTGGTGATGCTAAGTATGATGGTGATGGCTGGGTCCTTCCAGGTTTCAAGCTAATGACTTTCCAAGAAGATGGCAGCTTTGAAGAGGAGGATTATGATAGCATTGCAGCCGCGTTTGCCGGTATCAATAAGGTCTTCAAGAATCTTCATAATGAGATTTCAGAAAATATTGAGCAAAATGCGTTGTTGTGGAGTGATGATGCGGGTGCGTTTGTAGCACAGCATGAGAAGGAAGGTAAAAAGGACAACAGCAAGATCACGTTCCTTGCGGAAGGAAAGATATCAGAAGATTCGACGGATGCGATTAATGGAGGTCAGATTTATACTCTTCAACAGACCTTTGCCTCATATTTTGGTGGAGGAGCTGGTTATGATAAGGAAGGAAACTGGCAAGGACCCAAATTCTACGTTCAGGTTTTCAATGAGGATGGTACGAAAGGTGATAAAGAGGAGCGTAATAATGTCTCTGAAGCATTTGATGTTGTTAATGACAGCATGAGCACTATCAACGATCGTATAAAAGAAGTTGAAAAGGATGTTGCGTCTAATGGTCTGAATTGGAATGAAGAAAAAGGAAGCTATGATGCTTCTCACGCTGATGATCAGGGCGTTAAGAGTCCTAGTAAGATTATCAATGTAGAGGACGGTAAGGTAGACAAAGATTCCAAAGAAGCAGTTAATGGAGGTCAGCTTTGGGAAACCCAGCAGATGATTACAGATCAGGTCAAGGATATTGAAACTAAAGTTACGGATGGATCTGTACAATATGATAAAGATGAAACAGGTAAAAAGACCAATACAGTTACGTTAGTTGGTGGAGATGACAGTTCTCCAGTGTTAATAGACAATGTAGCGGATGGAAAGATTGAAAAGGATTCGAAAGAAGCTGTTAATGGAGGTCAGTTACATGATTACACAGAACAGCAGATGAAGACGGTTCTTGAAGATGCCAATAAGTATACGGATGAGAAAGTTAGTAGTCTTGTCAATAATGGCGTTAACGAGGCAAAATCCTATACGGATATGAAGTTTGAGACGTTAAATTATGCTATTGAGGATGTTCGCAAGGAAGCAAGACAAGCAGCAGCGATTGGTTTAGCGGTGTC
>NZ_JBHIMR010000053.1:0-2248 GCF_042194215.1 Bartonella sp. MR100HLJHH | reverse complement strand
CCAAGTTTTTTGGGAGGCACAACAGCCATTCAACCGATTGCACAATTTGCGGGGGCGGGGCATGCCAATTACTCTGTGAGAGAACAAAGAGGCAAAGACCGCTCCCCCATCACCCACAATCAAAATGTAACAGTGCATGTCAATGGCGCCCGTGATCCTGTGGCCACTGGTCGTGCGGTTGCCCACGCCATTCAACGGGCACGCGCTAATGCGCTGCATGGCGGGACAGAATGAGGGGAGGGAGGCAATGAGGGGAGGGAGCCTATGAGAGATCCTTTGATGATGTTAGGACCGCATCAATTTTATGTGGACTGGCTGAATTTCCAATCCTTTGAAGAAGAGTTTTCTGCCTCATGGGTTTGTATGGAGCGTTTTGGCAGGTCCCCCAGTTTGCAATTTACCGGCTATGGCAATGATGCAAAAACCATTCATGGCGTTTGGTTTCCAGAAGAATTTGGTGATCGGGTAGCCATTGATGCCATCGCCCAAACCATTCGAAGAGCAAAGCCTGTCCAGATGCTTCGTTGGATCAATGATACGACCTATAGTGTTCTTCTTCATGGACCCGTGGTGATCACCACGATCAATAAAGACCACGACTATATCAGCCGCTCTGGTCAATCACAGCGCATCCGCTATTCCATTAGTCTTTTGCCCTTTTTCAATGGCGGAAAACCGCAAGGACAATACCAGGTGGGACAATACCAAGTGGGACAAACTCTATGAAGATACCAGAAAAGCATGTTGTTGTAGAGTTAGAGGATATGAGTCTCGATCTTATCTGCTTTCAACATGCCATGGCAGTGTTCAGGGACCGCATCCAAGTTGGGGCACTAAACGGCTATTTAGAAGCCACCTTGGAAGCCAATCCAGAGGTTGCCAAATATGGTGTGCTTTTACCGCGGGGCTTAACGGTTATTCTGCCTGAATTTGTGTTGTCTAATCCCCAAAGCATGGTGAAGCGGTTATGGGATTAATGCGCACACACCCTTTTATTGTGGTCAAGGTAGGAGACAAACCTGTTCATGAGGTTTTTTACCAGCGTCTTTTAACTGCAACTATCACTGACCATGCCGGTAATGAAGCCGATACATTTGAAGCAGAGTTTGATGATAGTGGCAATGATTTAGAGGTTCCACAAACGGGCAACGCTCTGCAGGTGATCTTTGGCTATGAGAACAGCATCAGTGCTTTTATGGGGCGTTTTGTTGTCGAATCGGTTGTAAGTTGTGGTGGCAGTGATGGAGAGATTTTGCGCCTTTGTGGCAAAAGTGCCTCGATGCGTAAAGAGCTCAAAGAACAGGTGAGTGAGCATTTTGATCACAAAACTGTTGGGGAGATTGTTGAGACACTGGCCAAACGCCATGGCTATCAAGCAAAGGTCAGTCCCCAGTTCACTCAACAAACTTTGCCTTATGTGATTCGCACAGATCAATCGGCTGTTGATTTTCTAACCCGCCTTGCTGACCGTATGCAGGCACGCTTTTTAATCAAGGACAATAAGTTTTTATTTTTAAGCGGTGACAATTTACCAGCACTCGACATCCATAAGCATGACTGTTCAAGTTGGGAATTCACGTTAGAGCCACGCACGCAATATGGCACCATTGAAGCTTCTTATTTTGATCGTTCAAAAGGGCAGCAATGCCAAGTCAAACATCATACAGGGTTTAGCGGTCCCGTGCGGCGTCTTCGCACTTGTTACACCAGCAAGGAAGAGGCTTTGGCTGCTGCTGCATCAGAATCAGACCGACTTTGTCGTGCTGTGGGCAGTGGTTCTTTGACCCTTGAGGGACACCCTGAAATCATGGCGGATCAACCTCTTTTATTGCAAGGGTTTCGTGGCGAAATCAATGGTCCATGGAAAGCTTCCACTGTCACCCACTGCTATGAAAAACAAAGCGGATACACCACAGAAATTACACTCGAAGCGCCAGACAAGGGAAAAAAACAAGAGAAAAGGAAAACTCTGAGTGACAAAAAATCAAAGGGACAACTTGACCCTTTGATCGGTCGTGATGAGGAATAGGTGCAACTTGCACCAATTGCATGAGTACAGCAATAAGGTAATGTCTACTCAATTCCTTAAACGCTTCTCTTTTTAATAATGTCCTGAATAATGTGCTTAGGATACAGAAAAATCATCAGTCAATTTGATTGATCATCTCAAATTGTGATTTTGAGCAGAAAAGAAAAGAGGCTTTAAACGATCTTTGAAAGGTCTTTGAAGACCCTTTGAGAACCACTT
>NZ_JBHIMR010000052.1:0-2356 GCF_042194215.1 Bartonella sp. MR100HLJHH | reverse complement strand
ATGCAGCGGCATGTGTTTCCTAATCAGCATTATTGCTACGCTGTTCGGCGTAATGAAGATGGTGGAATACGGAAAATTACCCGCTGGTGTTGCTATAGAGCAAAAAATCCAGCTAAATAGTTTTTCTAAAGCAAGTGCGCATAAATCATTTACCCCCCCTCTTATAAAAAAGAATCTTTTAAAAGAGCTCTTTGAGCGATAGCTATAGTAAAAGAGAACCTCACCATATCTAAAGCTAACCCACTACAAATAGGTGTTTCTCAACTTACCAGACTTGCTATGAATAGAAACAGATGGTTAAGGGGGTAATCCACTCTCACGCTGAACTTTGATTAACTAATTTCACTAGAATTGGCTGGGGTACCTGAATTCGAATCTAAATTTAATTGCAATAAAATATTGATTTTATTTATATTTTTTTAAGGTTAGGGAATAGGATTTTGCAACATTCCTCTTATTTATTGCGAATCAAGGATTCTTTTCGTGGAGTTTTTTTTGCCATACCTGCTATCCAAAGGGTTTTTAATTCTAAAAAATTGACTTGAGATCACAGTATAGCTACACTATAATAAAGGTTATAATGGAGATACAAATCATGAAAGCCGATTCTGTTGTTCGCGCTCGCATTCCTGCTGAAATGAAAAAACAAGCGATGATTACTTTAGAACGCATAGGATTAAGTGCATCAGATCTTATCCGCATAACATTTTTGCGTGTCGCTGAAGAAGGTTGTTTGCCTTTTGAGCTTAAAGTACCTAATAGTGTCACACGTAAAGCTATAAAGGAATTAGATGAAGGTAAAGGTAAGACATTTAAAAACGCTGATGCCCTTTTTAAGGACTTAGGCATTTAATATGCTGATACCTGTTCGCTCGAGATAATTTAAACGTGACGTGCGCAAGGCGGAAAAACGCAGTAAAAATATGAATAAGCTGCGTACAGTATTAAGTCTTCTAATTGAAGAAAAGCCATTACCAAGACATTACTGTGATCATCCACTAAAAGGCGATTAGGTAGGGTATCATGATATTCATATCGAACCAGATTGGCTGCTTATTTATAGAATAGAAGGAGATAAATTACATCTTATTCGTACAGGAACGCACTCTGACCTTTTCAAAGAATAATTATATGAAAAGTTAAAAATACTCTAACTTTTCTCTACATAAAGAGCGCAGACCGTAAAAAACTCGCTCTTGAAGCTATAAAAAAGCTCCAAAAAGATGAGCGATAGAGAAAAAAACTAATAGAATCAATAAAGAATAAAATTCTCACTATTAATATAACTTATTGACTTAATTATTATTGAGTATCCCTTTTTAAAAGAATAGTTTATATGCGTTATTCTAAAAAGAAGAAACTTGCACTTTTAAATATTCTTATTTGAATTGCTTTAAGACTTTTAAGAAATCCCATCTTAAAGTGAATACGCTTCTTTTACATTGCCTTTAAAAGATTATACCGTAATCTAAAATGATAGCTTTATTGTTTTCAAAAGCTTTGTTGTGAATACTTATATTACTTTACGCTTTTAATTCCCTAATTTTTGAAAAAAGTATAAGCACCCCCAAAACCCCTACAAAATATATATATTACAGGTTGTGTTTATAGAGTGCGTTCAATATAGGTTGTTTACATTAGAGCCCCTTATAAACAAAATTCACAAAAAATTAAAAACCATTTAGTAAAAAAACTGATAGGTTATAAAGATAAAAATACGCATTATGAGAGCGTTTCTAAATATTATAAATGTATAGATTCAGAAAATAACGCAATCGTTTCATAAAGCCTATAATATATCTTTAAAAGCACATAAATATAAAAGAAGCAATTAATAAGCATAAGATATTATCAATACACAACGTATTTAAAAAATAAGAAAAAATATCAAAAGAGACAAAATATTATTTGACAATAAATACGTATTTTGTTATATAAATAATCAAGTGATCAAAACACTCAATAACTAGCGGGTAAACTACGATAAGGTTTCTCCCATTTCTTTAAATACTGACTGTCTTTTGTGTTATGATTAGCATATAATGATTATGTCGGGTGTAGCTACACCATAAAATACCCTTATGGGAAAAGTGTAGCAACGGACTAGTTACCGTGTTTTGAGCGCCCGGCGCCCTTATAGGGTGTCAATTTCAAAACTCTAAATAACTAGGATTAATAAAATGAATTCTATCTCAAAAATCCCCCCCGTTATCTCTTCCATTGCAAATGAAACCGCCCCTGTTAATCAACAAGAGCCTGCAAAAAAATACGAATTTACAAATGAAAAATTCACTTTTGATGGTCTTACTTTACACCGTATACGTGCTCTAAGAGATTTTGATGATGTTAAGGCGGG
>NZ_JBHIMR010000051.1:0-2401 GCF_042194215.1 Bartonella sp. MR100HLJHH | reverse complement strand
ATTGCAGGCGTGTTCTCAGGGGAAAAGTTGAAATCACGCATATTGAAAATATTGTCACCAGCTGCCGTCTTTGCTGCCTTTATCAAAGCAACAAAGCTTTCCCTTATCGTCTCTCTCGGATGCATGGGCGCTCCTGTTATTTAACATTTATCCTTTTCTTTATATTGGTATCGTGTTATGATACGTAAAAGAACGAATAAAGGTGATTTGGTGATTGAATCTTTTGCTGATAAGCGGTGTAAAGATCTTTTAGAAGGCAATCCGCCCAGAGGCTTTCCCACCACTCTAGTGCGTATAGCCCAAAGAAAATTGTTTATGCTCGATAAAGCAGTTGATCTTAAAGATTTGCGCAGTCCTCCGGGAAATCGTCTAGAAGCATTGAAAGGAGAGCGTAAAGGTCAATATTCTATCCGTATTAATGACCAGTTTCGTATTTGTTTTGAATGGCGCTCTAATGGCGCCTATGAAGTTGAAATCGTAGATTATCATTGATCTGTAGGAGGTCGAGATGAAAAATTATATAGCGATTCATCCCGGAGAAATTTTACGAGAGGAATATTTAAAAGAATATGCTCTCTCTGCTTATGCTCTTGCAAAAGCATTAAATGTTCCACGCACGAGAATAGAACGTATTGTTGCTGAAAATAGTCCAGTGACTCCCGATACAGCACTAAGATTAGCCTATTTTTTTGATACTACTGCTGAATTTTGGCTTAACATGCAAGCTGCTTATGACGTTAGTATATTACAAACTGAAAAAGCAGACGAATTTGCCAAAATCAATAAATTTGAATGTAGGGTTTAACCACTCCCTATTTTAAGAACAGGGAGGGGAGTTGTGTTTTTAAGTTAAGCAGCTTTTACAACAGGACTTTCCAAAGTAGGAGCATAAGCTTGCAATAACGGATTCATGCTATGCGGTAGTTCTGAAGTTCCAAAACCTGTAAGAACTGCTAGAATCTTTGTAATATTCGGCACCTCATCTTGAAGTTTTAAAATCAAAGCTTTTTCTACCATGCCCATGATGTCAACCAGAGCACTACAATTTTTGTCATCGACATATTCACAATTGACAAACTGAAACAACGTTATCCATAAATCGCATAAAAAGTTGGTATCTACTTTCATTGTACACCCCCATGGATTTGTTCTCTCAAACAAGCCAATCCTCTAGATGTGATTTTCGTTGAAGGGAGTACCTTTTCTGTACCATCCGGTCTTTGAATGGTAATAGCGGGACAATCCATAAATCCTTTCTTGATCTTATCCTGATAAGGTAACAGAGGCGCCCCTGGAGCCCGTCGATACACCCAATCATGTTTACGCAAGTAATCCGTTAAATCTTTTGGTCGTACCTCTAACATCTTTGCTGCTTCAATTAAGCCAAACAAACCATCAGAGCGTTTTAAACCTTCAAGTGCTTTTGCTTTTGGTGCTAATTCAGCGATAACATGATCTTTCTGCTCTATTTGACTTTGTAAGTGATTCAAAACACCAAGCAATGCCTCCGGTTTAGAGTAGTCAACTTGTGGTGTCACTACTTGTTTCAAAAGCCGTTCACATTTGATAAAATATAAACGAGCTTCTCTACCTTTCTTATTATTCTCAAGCATAGAAAGCTCTTTTGCTACATTTAGTGTAAGGTAATATTCTTTTAATACGACATTTTGACGTTCGCCAGTTTTGGCGAGCGTTAAAATATAATCTATTCCTTCTTCTAAATTGTATTTGATAATACGGTCCTTAATCCAATTGGAAAAGTCTCGTTTTGCTTCTAAGAATGCGTGCAATTCACGTGCATTTACTGTTTGAACAATTTCCTGTCCAACAGTTTGTTCCGATATCGGAATAAGAGTGTTCATTATGAACTCCTATTGGTTAGATGTTTTTCATCGACATTCCAGAAAAATGCCGGGCGCTGAAAAACACGGCCAATAGTCCGTCGTTATGCTTTTCCCAAAAGGGTATTTTATGGCATAACCACACCCGACAAAGCCATTATATGCGCGTAACATACAACGAGTCAAAGCCTTTAATGTGCGGAGAAGAGATTGTGTCGGCAATCCATCCGCTATTGGTTTAAGGTGTTCTTCAGGCACCTGATTCGATTATTCATATTGTCGCCACATTGTCAAGTGGTGACTTTACATTTTTAAAATAAATAAGCGTATCTTTACTTTATCTCCCGCAAGATAAGTTTATACATACCGGATTCAGAGGCTTGGACATCTGTGATCACGAAGTGCTCTTGAGAGGGGGCTTTGCTGTTTTCAGGGGAAATGATTACAACATTATCTTGAGGTTTTGGTGGTAAGCCTCCGATATCATTGATACAAAGATCAAGTTCCTTTCTTGCAATTGTCGTGGGGATTCTGCCACCGGCGTCCGATTCTGAATGCTT
>NZ_JBHIMR010000050.1:0-2464 GCF_042194215.1 Bartonella sp. MR100HLJHH | reverse complement strand
GAAAATGTATTATCACGCCGTTCAATCCCAACCACTGTGGTACTGGTTTCAACTTCCTCAAAAAGATTAAGAGAGCTTACAAGACCAGGTTGAAACTCATAGTTTTCAATGGCTTTCATCATTGTGATGCTTGAGAAAGCATCATGTTTAAAAAAATTCATATCCATGTGTGCATTCTCCTATCGCAATAGAATGTTGTTATGGTCTTCTAAAGACTGAATGGCTGCTTTCTTTTGCTCATCCGTGATGGCATCTGGCCATAGCAGTTCAGAAGCTTTTACAGTGCATAAGCGTGCTGTAATCACGGCGCGTTGATCTGCGCCTGTTGCGTCAATAGTGGCAAAAGAAATCCCTGCCGGTGTTTGACTGCCATCTGATGCTGCTGGATTAAGGGGGGCATAGTGTCCCGTTGCGGTTATCTTTCCCATGACAGTTCCCGCTTCAATGAATGCTCCTGATGCAAACACCACTTCTTCGTTTGACATGTCAGGGTCGTAGGGTCCAAGATAAGCGCCATTGCGTACGTCGTCATAAATAATATTCGTCATTTCACTGCCCTCCAAGCTGCTTCCCATTTTGCGTGAATCTTTGCCTTGCTCGTCCCATCACTATGAGGGGCATAAGGCGAGACTTTTAAAGACTCGCTTTGAGAGCTAGCAGCCGTCAACACACACTGGCGTGCTTTCTCGAGACTCATACCGTTTTGAATAGCTTTTGCTGCGTCAAAAGAAACGCCTAAGTGCTTTGCTTGCCTTTCAAGGGTTGTTAGTGCTTTTGCGCGCTTTCTTTCTTTTTCAAGAGCAGCTTTTATGTTTTCCTGCTTGGCCCCATTGTCTTCATCTTCATCTTCGTTTTCTTCGTCGTCAAAGATTTCGGCGTTTTTGTCGACGTCACTATCGTCTTCGTCCTCTTCCTCGTCATTGATGATGTCGACGATCTTTTCGTCATCCTCTTCTTCAGCGCGGTATTGTGTGCGTGCCATGTGTTTTGTCCTTCTTTTGTTGTTGATGTTGGGTTTTGTGATATGGAATCCGTTAAGGCTTCCAAAGCTTGCGCAAGGGTGCCTTGCGCATCTGCTAATCCAAGTTTGAGAGCTTGGTTGCCTATAAAAGTTTCTGCTTTTGTGTCACGAATTGCAGCAGCATTTAAGCGTCTGTTTTGCGCCACCAAATCGACAAACATCTCGTAGAGCAGGGCGCAATCGGCTTGCATTTTTATCTGTGCTGTATCGCTCAAGGGTTCATGAGGGTTGCCATGGGTTTTGTGATCACCTTCAAAGACAAAGGTCCATTTATGCCCGTGTTTTTCATCTGCACGGGATTGGTCAAGATGGGCGCAAACAACCCCAATCGAGCCCACAACCCCTGTACGAGCTACCCATATTTGAGAAGCAGCACAAGCAATGGCATAAGCCGCTGAACAGGCAAATTCATTGGCATGTGCCCAAATGGGCTTGTCGTATTGTTTTGAGAGTGTTTGAAACTCTTCAACCAAATCAAACACACCGCCGGCTTCTCCACCGCCGCTGTCAATATCAAGTAAAACAGCGCGAACATCAGGTTGTGCAATGGCTTCACGAAAAGAAGCCCTTAAACCTTCATAAGAGGTTAGCCCCGATAAAGCCCCAAGCCATGCGCCACGGCGCACAAGCGTGCCATGAACTGGTAGGATGGCAATATTGTTTTGTACTACATAAGTTTCAGGGGGTCTTAAAGCTTCTGTATCCCCTTGCGCAAAAGCCTTAGGGGGAAACTTTTCTCCCTCAAAAAGACGCGGCGTAAGAGCATTCAAAATGATATCAAGCTTTGTCGATGCAAGCATATGAGGAACACCAAAAAGCCGTGATGCCAAAAACGGCATGTCGAGATTATTCACCATTTGTATGTGCCTCACTGCCTTGGTTACTTTCATAAGTTTCAGAAGGTTCTGAATCTGCTGTATCAATTACTTGATTGCTACCAGAGGGCGCTGCCATATCCGTGTCAAAAGATAAGCCGCGCGCACGAGCGTCTGTGTGCTCTTCTTGCAGTTCGGCATGAATGCTGTCGATATCAAAGCCGCGCTCGGCAAGTGCCATGCGTCGTGTTTTCAAGCCTGCACGGATTTCTTCTTTTTCCGCTGAGATATCCTTGTTTGGATCAATCATTTCAAGGGGAGGTGCAAAGCTTTCACATTGAAGCCATGGCAAGGAATTTTCTTCCCACCCTGGCAAATTGACGCATTTGACAAGCACTGCCATTTCAACAAAACGCTCCCAAACAATGCGGTTAAACTGAAAGGCAATGATATGTTCACGCCATTGTTTGACGTGCCGTCTAAACTGAATGATGGAGGTGCGTACATTTGAAAAATTCCCCCGCGTAACGTCTCCAGTCACAACGGCATAAGGCATATTAAGTGCTGCACAAATTTTCAAGATATTGCGAAATTGAAAAGCCTCATAAGAGCCACCAACCTCAACAGG